>JAZMZI010000080.1:0-18791 GCA_045585895.1 Eubacteriales bacterium | reverse complement strand
TCAACATCTCCCCCTCTTTGGAAACACCCCCTCTGTCGGCTTTGCCGACGTTTTCCGCAAGGAAAACCTCTTTAAGTGTAATTGTTTTTAACATTTTTGCAATTTATACGATCGTCTACCAACAGCAGGAGGTTGGGGGTCGCGGGGGAGGAGGATGTCGCGGCGAATAAAAGTGCGGCTCGTCTGCACTTTTATTCGCAAGACCCCTCTACACCCGTGCGGCGTTTCTTTGGTTCGTTTCTTTTCGACGTAGAAAAGAAATGAACAAAATATAAACTGACAGATAAATTGCAATTTATCGTCTTAAACCTTTCCGAATTTTTCGAAAACTTTTCTGATACTGAATTCGTTTTCTTCGAGGAGAGAGAGGGCTTTTTCGTCGCTGACCTCGCAGATCTCGGCGACGATACCGATCATTCTCTGCTTCAGCTTTTTATTGGTGGGGCGAAGATTTATCATCAGATTCTCGTATACTTTGCCCGTTTTAGCCATAGCGCAGGTGCTGATCATATTCAGAACGAATTTCTGAGAGTTTCCCGCCTTCATTCTCGTCGATCCCGAAATGACCTCGGCGCCCGTATCCACAAAGATCGGGATATCGGCTATACGGCCTATTTTGCAATCTTCATTACTGCTCAGAGAAACCGTAACGCAGCCAAGCTCCTTTGCCGTTCTCAACGCGCTTGCAACATACTCTGCGTTGCCCGAAGCGGAAATTCCCATTACCACGTCAACTTTATTAGGACTCTTCGCAAGCAGATCTGCTCTTCCCGCTTCAGCAGAGTCCTCAACTCCCTCCGCGGCCTTGAACATAGCATCTCTGCCTCCTGCCATTACGGTTATAACCGTATCATAATCTACGCCGAAGGTAGGAGGGCACTCAGCGGCATCCATTACCGCCATTCTGCCCGAAGTACCTGCACCAACGTAAATAAGTCTGCCACCCTGAAGAAACGCCTCGGTAACTGCATCAACGGCCTTGGCAATATCCTCGATGGCATCGCCCACTGCTCTGACCGAGTGCATATTTTCGTCGTTGATTATCTCAAGCATCGTTACCGTGCTTTCCTTACTGAAATTGGTAGTTCTCGGATTTCTTTTCTCTGTTCTGCTCATTTTGATATCTCCTGTCCAAAATTATAGTCTTGAAAAATTGTCTATCACGCTCTCGAATGTTAAGTCTTTGCTTCCATAAAGCTTAAGACATTTCACTGCCGCACCAACTATCGGTCTGCTGGTAGGAAAAACAAGTCTTATCTTATCCCCCACTCTTTTTTCAATAAGGGGTTCAAGTATGTCGCGCCTTGCAGTCAAGCCACCAGCAATAATCACCGTTTTTCCGCAATCGGCACTTGATCTCGCCTGAACGATCAGCTCCGCCAGCCTATCGGCACATTCTTCCACAATGCCAACGGCATAGGAATTTCCTTGGTCATAAAGTTCAAAAGCCAAAGGGGCAAACGATGCTATATAATCCTTTCCCTTTGCATATATTTTACTGATATTATCAAATATTCCGCCTCCAACCGCATCTCTCAACGCGGCGGAAATTTCATCGCTCTTACCCGCGTCCTCTAAATCCAATGCATGTCTGAAGAGTTGGCGCCCGATATCAAATCCGCTTCCAGCCTCGTCAAAAAGGTATCCCCAGCCACCAAAACGGCGAAGGGTATGCCCATCGTAAGCATATGCCACAGAACCAGTCCCGCATATCACCGCCACACAGCGCTCCGCATCGGCAATCGAATTTATTACGTTGTGAATATCCCCCTCAACACGGATTCTGAAATAGGGGTATTTTTCAGAAAGATATTTAGAGAGGCACTCGCGGTTATTCCCCGCAGAGGCTCCCGATATACCTGCGAAAATGCCCTCTATGCAAGCTCCGCTCTTTATCATTCTGTCAATTCCCTGTGTAAGTATCTCCTTAGTACGCTCAATGCCGTAGGCATTGGGGTTTGACCCTCCGAGGGTTACCGATTCAAGAATCTCGCCACTTTCAAGGAAAAGTACAAATTCGGTCTTGGTACCGCCACCGTCAATGGCAATATAGGCTTTTTCACCGTCAGTTGACCGATTCCTTACAAGACTGTCAAGAGAAATCTCAAAAATATCTGCCATAAGGCAAAGCTTTTCGGTATCTGGCTCGCCGACTCCCGTTTCCCATTTGGATACAGTCTGGGGCGAAACATAGAGCATGTCTGCAAGCTGAAGCTGTGTCATTCCTTTATTTTTTCTGTTGCGTCGGATATTTTCTGCAAGAAAACCGTTCATTTTTATCTCCGTTTTTATAGATTTGATATCTTTAACTTCATTATAACACAAAATTTCCACTTTTCAACAACTTTTTTGTTTAGCTTTAAAATAATTCTCTTATCAGTGGAATTTTGCATTTGAATTTTACTAAAGCATTCTAAAAGAGAAAAAAACTATTGAAATCGGCTTAATAATGTGATATACTGATATTAGCTAAAATTCGGAGGTCATATTATGTTATCCTCACACGAAAAACAGTATCATATAAACGTAGCCGAGGGCGAGATCGGTAAATATTGCATCATCCCCGGAGATCCCGCAAGATGCGAAAAGATAGCGGCTTATTTTGATGAGCCGTATCACGTATCCACCAATCGGGAATACTGCATCTGGAACGGCAAGCTTTGCGGTGAAACCGTTACGGTCTGTTCCACGGGCATAGGCGGTCCCTCTGCGGCTATCGCCATGGAGGAATTGGTTGCGTGCGGCGCGCATACTTTTATAAGAGTTGGAACCTGCGGCGGAATCGATGTTTCGGTCAAAGCGGGCGACGTGGTAGTAGCAAGCGGTGCGGTGCGTCAGGACGGCACCTCAAGAGAATACGCGCCTATCGAATTTCCTGCCGTCAGCGACCCCGACGTTATGATATCTCTCAGAAACGCGGCTAAAGATCTTAACGCGTCTTATCACACGGGCATAGTTCAGGCCAAGGACTCGTTTTACGGTCAGCATTCTCCAAAACGGATGCCCACCTCCTGCGATCTTCTTGAAAAATGGGAGGCTTGGAAAAGGCTCGGCGTTCTTGCCAGCGAAATGGAATCGGGAGCGCTCTTTACGGTAGCAAGCTACCTGAAAGTAAGATGCGGAGCCTGCTTTTCGGTAGTTTGGAATCAGGAAAGAGCCGATGCCGGACTTGACTGTGACACCGACGAAAATCACGACACCGATCTCGCAATAAAGGTAGGAATTGAAGCTTTGAAAATGCTTATTTTAGCTGACAGAGAGGTCTGATATGAAAAAAGGCGACAAGGTAATAGTAAACAAGGGCGGCAAATACTACGAATGTACCATTCTGACCTATAAGAAGGAAAAGAAAAGACCCGATATCGGCGGCGCGATATATAATGCTTTGAATACTGCAGAAATTATCGCAGTGAAGCTGGCACAGATAAACCAAGTAATCAAAAAATACGAGAAAACGAAAAAAAAGAAGCTTAAAAAATTCGGCAAGGTCGACAAAAAGACGGGCACGCTTATTTTAAAGGGCGTTAAAAGGCAAAAAGCCGCTCCTAAGTTAGGTCGGCACAAAAACCCCAAAGTTTAATAGCATGAGTTGATCAACTATGAATATTGTTACCACAACAAGCGTATTTCCATACGACTACCCCTGCGAAAAAGCACTCGAACGTCTTGCCGACGTGGGATTTACCCATCTTGATCTTGCTATGGACTACTGTGCGGACGATCCAAATTGCCCTTTCAGCTCTGACAGCTGGGAAAAGTGGGCAAACGGTCTTCGCAATCTCGGCGAGAAAAAGGGCGTAGTCTACTCTCACTCACATGCCTGGGGCGACGCCGCCTCAAGAGATTTTCGCACTTTTCGTTGCTTCGACGTTTGCAAAATTCTCGGCACAAACTATTGTGTAGTTCATCCCTATTATAAAAAATCCGACGGAAGCTTTATCTATGACGACGAGGAATTCGTTAAGGTAAACGCAGAGCTTATGAAGCCCATTATTGAATATGCGGCAGAAAGAGGTGTCACCGTACTTTCGGAGAATCTGCTTTGGGGTTCTTCCATCAAGGCAACGGCGATCTCCGCTCTCGTCAAAGAAATCAACTCCCCATTTTTCGGTTGGTGCTACGATACGGGTCACGCAAACGCTCACGCGATCTCCTGCAGAGAGCTTTTAAAATGTGAGATTGCTCCTGTTTCCCTGCACATCCAGGACAATAACGGCCACTACCGCGACGATCACCTTCTCCCCGGTGACGGAAACATCGATTGGAAGGAATTCCTTGGCGTGCTTCACGCTATTGATTACAAGGACGAGTTCGTCCTTGAGGCACATCATCAATCTCTTGAGGCAAAGGACGAGGACAGGGATGCAATACTCGCAGAGCTTCTTTCAAGAGCCGAAAAAATGAGAGAATATTTTTTGAATCTTAAATAATTACACAAAAAAAACAGAGGTTTTGAAGCCTCTGTTTTTTTCATACGAATTTTATAATACTTTCAACTGTTTCCGATATGAAATCAGCACCCGCACTCTCAAGCTCCTCGCTTGAACCGTAACCGTAAAGAACGCCTAAAGAATCAAGAGAATTCTGCTTTGCGCCCGTCACGTCCTGCTCTCTGTCACCTATCATCAAGGCGCGAGAGCGGTCTGTGATACCCGCCATATCAAGAGCGTACCCGATAACGTCGCCTTTTTTGTTTCTCGACTCGTCCATACTCGCTCCCGCAACGAAATCAAAATACTTTGCAAGATCGAAATGCTCTAAAATCCGCTTTGCGAACTTTTCGGGCTTACTCGTGGCGAGAATTATCGTCTTTCCATCTTTTTTAAGATCTTCCAAGAGCTTTGGAATACCGTCGTAGACCTTATTTTCAAAAATACCTCTGTCGCGGAAGTATTCGCGATAATACTCCACGCTTTTAAGCGCATCAGAGTCGGAAAATCCGCAATATTTCTTGAAGGATTCCGAAAGCGGAGGGCCTATGAAGGAATAAAGCTCTTCTTTATTCCCGACCTCGATTCCCCACTTTTTCAGCGCGTATGAAACCGAATTGGTAATTCCCTCGCCGGGATCCGTAAGCGTTCCGTCGAGATCAAAAAACAAATAATCGTACTTTTTCATTATATTTTCGCCTTTTTAATGCGTTTTTTCATCTTGAGAATATCGCGAACCATTTTGAAGGAATCGCGAAGTACGTTGACCGAGCTTTCGCGGTGATTGATGATCTTAACGGGCATTTCAACGATCTTCATTCCGAATCTGTTTGCCCAGAGAATACATTCAAAGTCAAATGCAAATCGGTCAACCTCGCAACGCGAAAATATCTCTCGGGTCGCCTTTCCCGTAAAGGCTTTGCAACCGCACTGCGAATCCGAAAGCTTAAATCCGCCGACGATCGCCAGCACCTTTATATATATCTTACTTGCAAGCTTACGGATAAAGGTATATCCCTCGTAACCGTCCTTTGAAAGATTTCTCGAACCGATTACCATGTCTGCGTCGGGATTCGCCGCAAAGGTATCGGCAACGCGCTTTATAACGTCACATCCGTAAGCAAGATCGGCGTCTGTAAACATAACGATATCGCCCTCTGCCGCAAGCATAGCCGTTCTTACGGCGTATCCCTTGCCGTGATTGACCTCATAGCCAACTACACGGACGTGAGGCAGATCCATTTCCTCAACCATCTTGTCACAGCCATCCTTCGAACCGTCGTTGGAAAAGATTATCTCATAATTCTCAAAATTCGCCGACATATAGTCGTGCAGAGTCTTAGCCGTATCCTTTATGATAGAGCTTTCGTTATACATAGGTATGCAAAGTGAAAATTTCATTTAGTCGTTCTCTTTTCTGTAAATATTTATTTCAAATTCCACCGTAGTCGTCAGCGACTCCAATAGCATAAGCTTGTCCTTGTCGGCTTCGGTCGTGCGCCAATAATAAGGCGTCATTGAAAACAGCGCGGCAATATTATCTTTACCCACGACCTCGATTTCATAAGACACCGTCTCGCAGGCAATATGCTTTAAATTTTTGGGAAGATCTTTTCTCTGACCGTTTTCGTAAACGTCATCGTAGATCGCCTTTTTCAATCCCATAAGATGCTCTTTGCCCGCACCTACGACGAAAAGGCAGCCGCCGTTTTTCAGAATACGGGCGTATTCATCCTCGGCGCAGGGAGCAAAGATATTGGTTACCGCGTCGGCGCAACCGTCCGTCAGCGGCAGCTCAAAAACGCTTGCGGTAGCAAACAAAAGATTATCCTTACCGTCCTTCTTCGCCTGTTTTGCGCCCGCAGAGCAAGCAAATTTCGAAAGATCAAAGCCCAAAGCGTTCTCAGCAACCTCCGAAAGCATGGAGGTATAATAGCCTTCGCCGCATCCCGCGTCAACGATAAGACGGCAATGTGGTAAATAACGCTCCACAGCATCCTTTATCGCAAGTGCGGCTTTTTCATAAGCTCCCGTTTCTCGGAGAAACGCTTTTCGAGCCGCCACCGCCGCCTTGGAGTCTCCGCCTGTCAACCCAAAGCTGAGATACCCATCGGCAGAAAAATCAAAGCTATGCTTTCTGCTTTTTGGATTTGCTCCGTCACACACGGCGCTTTTACCGCCGTCGCTTACCGACATTCTTCCGCCGCACACGGGGCATTTAAACGTATTACCGATAATGTCACGCATTAAAGTCATTTCCTTTCGCGGAACAAATTTCTTAACACATATTATTTTACTACAATCAGCACTTAATTTCAAGCGTAAAATCAAATTTTCACAAATTTGAGTTTTTATCCGTTCGTATCTTTCCCACCTTCAAAATCTGCGTCGTAAATAGCATCAAGCTCAAAGTAAAACGTGCTGCCCACTCCCTTCTCACTTTCTACACCGTAGAGCGCGCCGTGAGATTCAAGAATACCTTTTACAATAGAAAGACCAAGTCCCGTACCGACCACGGCTCTCTTATGAACCTTGTCGACCTTATAATATCTGTCCCAAATGTACGGCAGATCGGCCTCGTCTATTCCGTTGCCCGTATCGGTGACCGATATCCTTACCTTTCCGCCGGTCACGGTCTGCACGATAGTCACGGTCTTGTCTTCGCCCGTATAGTTAAGCGCATTATTTACGAGATTGTAAATGACCTGCAATATCATAGTCCTGTCCGCCTTCACACAAACGCTTTGATCGGACTTGAAGTTTATAACGTATTGCTGATCGGTCAGCTTTTCATATCTCATAAGAACCGCCGCCACGGTCTCGGTAAGCTCGAAGATCTCGATTTCGGGTTTTCTCGTTCCCGACCTTATTTTAGAAAGATCGAGCACGTCGTTAACAAGCTCGGTAAGTCTCTCGGTCTCGTCTATAATTACCTGTACGTTTTCGGGGGTGTTCTCGTCGGGAATATCCCGCATCATTTCGCTATATCCCTTTATCATAGTTAAAGGAGTTCTCAGATCGTGAGAAATATTCGCAACCAGCTCCTTTTGGAGAGAGTCGTTTTTCTGAAGCTCGCTTGCGGCAAAGTTAAGCGCGTCTGCCAATTCCTCCGCCTCTCGGTATCCGCCGCCGTAAAAATGTGCTCCGTAATCTCCTTCCGCAAGCTTTTTAGCCGATTGACCCATCCTCTGCAAAGGCAGACAAACCATTCTTGAAAGAGCAAGTGCCATAACCATAGCGCCCATCACGAGAATACACATGATCCAACCAAACTGTTTTTGGAGCGTCTTGACAGTAGCGTCAAGCGGCTTAAGTTCGGCATCCTGCATAATAACGAATCTTCTGCCGTCCTCCGAATCGATCACAGACACCATTATGGTACTCAGCGCTTTTGATTTACCGTCTCGTCTCGTATGAGTATACGTTCCGCCGTTTTCTATTGCTCTTCTGTAATATCTGTTTAAGCCGTCTCCGCTTACGTGATGGATCGTGCATCCCATATTAACGTCACTGTCTGCAATAAGTCGGCTCTCCGCACCGTTAACACTGTAGACTTTTATACAGGTATCGGTCTCTACGGATCTGAGATAAGCTATTTTTCCCAATCCTCTCTCGTCTGACAGAGATTCCGATACGGTTTTCTGCGTTGCCTCAAGCTCACTCAATTTGGAGCTTTCGTAAAACTGATTCAAAAGAACTATCTGAAAAAACCATATTACAACAAGAATAAGCGTAATGAACAAAATAAGCGTGCCAAACAACCGCCACGATATTCCCGAAACGTAGCGGCCTTTGGTATTCACGTTTACCCCATATTGTATTTTCTTCTTCATTTCATTCTTCCGTTTGGTCTTTATTACGCCTCACCCTCAAAGCGATAGCCTACTCCGCGCAAGGTTACGATATATCTGCTGTACTCTCCCAAGCTCTTTCGGAGCAGTTTAACGTGGGTATCAAGCGTTCTGGCATCTCCGTAAAAATCGTATCCCCAGACCTCGCTTATAAGTTTTTCTCTTGAGAGAGCTATGTTGCGGTTTTCAAGCATATAGAAAAACAGATCGTACTCCTTGGGAGACATATCCACTCTCTCTCCGTGCACGTAAACCAGTCTTGCGGTAACGTCGACCCGCAATCCTCCTCCGTCAAGCTCAAATACCACGTTTGGCGCTTTTTTCACGTCCTCTTCCGCGCCTCGGTTAACTCTCTTCATTATAGCCTCTATCCTCAGCATAAGCTCCTTGGGAGAGAAAGGCTTTACTACGTAATCGTCTATTCCCAGCTCAAAGCCGTTTATCTTGTCATATTCCTCGCCTCTTGCCGAAAGCATTATAATAGGCGTGGAGGTAACCTTCCGTATCTCGCGGCACGCCGAAAAGCCGTCTAACTCCGGCATCATTATGTCCATTATAACGATATCGAACTTTTCTTTTCTGCAAAGCCTTATCGCTTCCATTCCGTCTCCTGCCTCGGTGACCGAATGTCCTTCAAATTCCGCATACTTTTTTATGATAGAGCGGATCCTCGCTTCATCGTCAACTACCAATATCTTATACATTCTTACGTCTCCATTTCATTGTCGTTCGCAACCATAAGCAACACGCGATAGATTAATCAAAATCAATCGTATTTGCTCCTCGCTCGCCTAAAGTGTAGGTTACGTTGACCGTCTCTCCGTTGCGGTTTACGGTCACCGTGATGCTCTCTCCCACCTTACATGATCTTACGATCGTATCCAATCTTACGGAGGACGAAATTTTTTCTCCGTTTACCGAGATCACCGTATCTCCGTATTTTAGCTTATCCGTAAGCTTTGATTCAATTACGACCACGCCTATTGATGTGATGCCGTATTTTGCATACGCCGCAGGAAGATTTTGACTCGTAACGTCAAGCAATATCAAGCCGTGATCGGCAATACCTCTGACGTATCCGTAGTTGATAAGATCCTCCATAACTGCGTGTGCGTAATCGACGGGGATTGCAAATCCAAGTCCCTCAACGTCGCTGCCCGCCATTTTGGCGTTAACAACGCCCACAAGCTCTCCTGCCATATTGAAAAGACCACCGCCCGAATTTCCGGGATTGATCGCCGCATTGGTCTGCAAAAGCACCATTTCTCTGTTGTTGACGGTTATAGTCCTTTCGGTCGCGCTGATAATTCCCGTGGTAAGAGTGCCTCCGAGGGAGCCCAAAGGATTACCTATAACGATAATATCCTCTCCCACTACAAGATCGGCACTGCATCCGAGAGGCGCCACGGTAAGAACGTGTCCGCTGGCGTCTATCTTCAATACCGCAAGATCGGCAGCATCATCGTAACCGACCACCGCAGCTGCAAACTCTTCTCCGTCCGTAAGTCTGACGGTTATATTGGTTGCCGACTCAATAACGTGATAATTGGTCACGATAAGTCCGCTTTCGTCGATTATAACGCCGCTTCCCGCGCCTTCGCTTACGTACTGCCCCATCCAAGTGCCGTTTATGACTACCTCGGTCGTGATCTCAACGACACTGTCGGATACGGAATAAAAAACCTCACTGATCGAATTGTAGGGCTGACCCGCGCTGGTCACGTTCTCATTTTCAGAATTATTGCCCTCATTCTTATCAAGAGTTATCGTTTCTCTGTCCTTGCCGAGCTCGGGAGCAGGTATTATATTTTTTATCTCGGTCTCGCTTTCAATTATCTCGTTTTCGTATTCGTCAATAGAATAAATAAAGCTCAATGGCAAGCATGAGCTGAAACACACGGATATAGCTATCAGCAAAGAAGAACAAATCAATATTTTCTTTTTTTGCGATCTTTTCATTATTTAAACCTCCGTTTTTCAAGTTTGTTTATTTTTTCATCTACATTATAATAAAAAAATGTGACCGTTTAATGAAGAACCGAGAAAAAGTCGCTGAATCTGCGGAAAAGAAAATTTGTTGTTGATTTTATGTGCCAAATATGGTACAATAAGTATGATATAATATAATTGCAGGAGATGCGTCATGACCGAAACGATCCTTACAATACTTAAAGACTTCGGAATAGATCTTTCAGCGCCCATAGCATTAAAAGACTGCACGGTGTTGAGGCCCTACAAGCTTGAACGGGCAGGGTTTTCAGATAAAGACGAGCTTTTTGCAGTAATTATCGCAGTGCCGTATCTTACGAGGCAGCAAAAACGCAATATATCCGCGTACGCAGTCTCTCGCGACTATCATCTGTACTTCAAAAAGCTGTTCGGAGAGGTTTTGCCCAAGCTCAGGCAAGCCTTTCCCCACAACCGCTTCGCGGGCTTTGCCGACGATTCTCCCATTGACGAAAGAGATGCCGCCGCGCGTGCGGGGCTTGGAGTTATCGGCGACAACGGAATGCTTATTACCGAAAGGTATTCGTCATACGTATTTTTGGGAGAGATCGTCACCGATCTCACACTTGAATACGACGCAAAAGAGATCGTCAGATGTCAGGGATGCGGCGTTTGTAAACAATCCTGCCCTATGGGAGATTTAAGCGAATGTCTTTCGTCACTTACCCAGAAAAAAGGTGAGCTTACGCCAAAGGAGTGCGCTGCCATCAAAAAGTACGGCTCCGCTTGGGGCTGTGACCGCTGTCAGGAGGTATGCCCTCATACCCTTCGGGCAATAAAGAACGGCACGATATATACCGATATTGATTTTTTCAAGCAAAACAACGTCCCGCTGGTCTCAGCCGAAGGTATTGAAAAAATGACCGACGAAGAGTTTGCAGAGCGAGCGTACTCGTGGCGAGGAAAAAAGACTATTCTCCGTAATTTAAACATATTGGAAGATAAATAGCAATCAAAAAGAAAGGAAATAAAACGGTAATGCTGAATTTGATCTGCGGCCGCTCGGGAAGCGGAAAAACGGCTAAAACGATTGAAATGATAAAAAACAGGATCAGCGAAGGAAAGCAGACCTATCTTATCGTGCCCGAGCAACAGGCTTTTATCAGTGAATCCATGCTGGCATTCCTCCCTCCCTCCTCCGCGCTCTGCTTTGAGGTGATTTCCTTTTCGCGTCTCTGCAATATCATTTTCGGCGTATACGGAGGGATCGTTGACTCGGCGACTGAGATTGGAGCGAGAGATCTTATTATGTGGCAGGCTCTTCGCCAGATCTCCGATGAATTAAAAGAATACAAAAACGTTAAGATCGATACCTCTTTATCTTCTATGATGCTCTCTGCCGTCGACGAGCTGCGCGCCAACGGAATAACTCCCGAGGATTGTGAAAGAGCCGCCGAGCAATGTGAAAACGATCGACTTTCGGACAAGCTTTTTGACGTGGCTCTCGTCTACGCGAATTACAATCGTATTCTTTCCGACCGATTGGGTGACGGCGCGGCGGCGGCAGAAAATAAGCTTCAAAAATTGCTTTCGCTTCTCCGTGAACACGATTATTTCAAAGGAAGTCACGTTTTCGTCGACTCCTTCACAAGCTTCACGGGAGAGGAACACGCGATCCTTCAAGAGCTTGCGCTACAAGCGGATGAAATGTCTATCACCTTCTGCCGCGATACCGAAACGAAAAATATGCCCCACACGCTAGGTATAGACGACACCTACCGCCGCTTCTTGCGATTTGCAAAGGATAAGGGACTTAAATACGAGATCGCCAACCTTGATGCTCAAAACACAGGTAAAAGCCGCGCTTTAAACGAACTCGAAAGCGGACTTTGGAATTTCTCGCTTACGTCGGATACCGCTCCGAAATTAACCTTGGCAGAGCTTTCTCCCATCGAAGCGTACGAATGTAAAAACGAGTTCGATGAAATAAATCTGGTCGCGCTGAAAATTCTTAAAGCTCACAAGGACGGAATAAAATTCTCGGAAATGGCTGTTATTTTCCGTGACGCGGAAAGCCGAAAGGGTCTTATTGAAGCGATATTCGAAAAAACGGGCATCCCTTATTTCATCTCGGAGCGTTCCGACCTCTCCGCGTCTGCCGCCGCAAGATTGATCTTCAGCGCAATGCGTTGCGTCATATATAAATTCCGCTTAACGGACGTTATTACTCTGCTTAAAACGGGGCTTTGCGGGATCGACGAAAACGACGCCGATCTGTTTGAGGATTATTGCTACACCTGGAACATTTCGGGAGAAAAATTCCTTGAAGATGCGTGGAGCATGAATCCCGACGGTTACATTGCCGATAAACCCGAAGGGCGTTCGCTTGAAATCCTTCTCGCCGCAAATCGAGTAAGGTCAAAGCTTATTCCCCCTCTTTCCATGCTCCGTCAAGAGCTTCGCTCCGCAAACGGAGATACTCTTAAAAGCTGTCGTGCAATATATGAGTATCTGTCGGATATAGGACTTTCACGTTCACTGGCAACGCTTTCGGAGTTCGATATTTCCGAGAATAACGATTTCAGAAGCGCAGGTGAAAATCTTCGAATTTACGATGTAATAGTGTCGGTTCTCTGCCGCATTTCCGAAATACTGTCAGACGTTCCCACAACTGCCGAGGAACTGGCTACTGCTATCGAAATAATGCTCCGCGGAAACGACGTAGGCTCGGTTCCCGCGGTAGGCGAATACGTTACCGTAGGTTCTGCACCCACTCTGCGCGTTGAGAACGTTAAGCTTGCCTTCGTACTCGGTCTTTGCGAGGGAGAATTCCCAAGAAGCTATTCCGATTCGGGCATCTTCACCGAAAACGACAAAGCCGCCCTTGAGGAGCTTTCCATCCCTCTTACCTCACGCGAAACGAGAGTCACATCCGACGAGCTTTTCTACGTTTACCGCGCTATGACGAAGCCGCGCGAAAAGCTGATAGTCTCTACTCTTTCGTCACGAATCGGGGGTGGGGCGTGCTCCCCCTCAACCGCGTGGAACCGTATCCGTTTCCTTTTTCCCAACTTACCCGTATATCATTTTGATTTTGATCTTATAAAGAAAATAGCGAATGCCACGGACGGCGGAGCACCCGAAAGCATTGACAACTTAAGTGATAACGATATACTTGACACAGACAATGAGACCTGCTCGTCAGAATCCGACGAGACCGTAATTTCTCCTATACAGATAAAAGAACTTTTCGGAGACAGGCTCTATCTCTCGCAGACAAAAATATCCACCTTTGCAAGCTGCCCTTTCCAATATTGGTGCAAATACGTTCTTTCTCTTCGTGAAAAAAAGGTAAGCTCCGTCAGCTACGACAGCTCGGGTACTATCGTCCACTACGTTCTTGAAAAGCTCGTAGAAGACTTGAAGAATGCCGACGGATCTCTTGATCGCCCCGACGACGATACCGTCGTCAAGCTGGTAAACTCGTATGTAGAAAGCTATATCGGAGAAATAGGCTGCGATCTTACTCCTGCTATGATGTATACCTTTTCACGTCTCCGTGACCTCTCCTTGGTTATGGCAAAGAACGTCCTTGACGAATTTTCGGATTCCTCATTCAAGATCCTGGCGCAGGAAATGAGAATTTCAGACAGACATGAGGGGACGCTTAAGCCGCTTGAAATAAGTATCGATGAAAACGAC
This sequence comes from Eubacteriales bacterium, assembly GCA_045585895.1. Taxonomy (GTDB): domain Bacteria; phylum Bacillota; class Clostridia; order Oscillospirales; family CAG-272; genus SVTX01. The sequence continues at coordinate 4,861 of JAZMZI010000080.1, read as the reverse complement.
GAAAAATCTCCCAAAATAGTCCTTGGCGGAATTATTGACCGTCTCGATTACTACGACGGAGAGGATCGCCGTTATTTGAGAGTCGTAGACTACAAAACAGGTCATCACCCCTTCGACCTCGAAGGACTTGAAAGCGGCAACGACGTTCAGCTCCCCGCATATCTTTTCACTGCCGCGCTTGAAGAAAACAAAGCCGTGATAGGCGGCGAAAAGGAAATTTTCCCCGCATCCGCTCTTTTCCTCTCCGCCAATGAAACGAAGGGAGAGGTCTCTCCCGAAAGAAGCGGATTTATGCTCAACGATCCCGAGCTTTTCCGCGCCGCAAGCGGATCTCTTGACAAAAAGATTCTGGCTGGAATAGATGTTGACAAAAACACCTGTGAGGTAAAAAAAGGGAACGCGGTGGATGAGTGCGGAATCAAGGACATAGAAAACACACTGCGTCAGTCGATTGCCTGCACGGGAAAAAGCATTTTCGAAGGTCACGCGCCCAGAACCCCTTCAAAAGACGCTTGCAAATACTGTTTCCTTCGCGGAGGCTGTCCCGTTGCGGCTAAAAATACCGATCATTAAGTCAGAAAGGAAGGTACTTTATGAATTTCACAAAAGCGCAAACCGACGCTATGAATGCCCGCGGCAGGTCGATCCTTGTCAGCGCGGCGGCAGGCTCGGGTAAGACCTTCACTCTGACCAAGAGAATAATAGACTCTATAATAGCCGACGAAAACAAAACCATCGGACGCATGCTGATAGTCACGTTTACGAGAAGCGCGGCGGCTGATCTGAAAAAAAAGATCTCCGATGCTCTGTCCAAGGCTATAGCCGAGCACCCCGACAACAAACGCCTTCAAGAGGAGCTTTTGAAGATGGGAAGCGCTCACATAAGCACCATCGACTCCTTCTTTACCGCTCCCGTTAAAGCAAATTTTGAAAAGCTCGGACTTCCCGCGTCACTGCGCCTTGCCGACGAAGCGGAGCTTACACCTCTGCGCGAATCGGTCTTCAAGGAGACACTCGGCGAATTCTTCAATTCACACTCGGGGATATCCGAAGGGTGTCTTGCCGATGTGGGACATCGTTCTGCCTACACGGACTTTTTAAGCCTCATTACGGGTATACGCGACATGTCGGGCATCATCCCCACGTTGCTTGATTTTTATAACAAGACCCAATCGGTTCCCGACGGGGTCGAGATCTTAAAAAAGAGCGCAGAGAGGCTTAGCTCCTCGGATTCCCTCGATTTTTTTGAAACCAAAGAGGGAGAGATAATATACAAAGAATTGCGGGATATCTTGGTAGGATCTGCCGTCAAGCTGGAAAACGTACGTGGTCAGGCTATCGAGTGGGCAAATGAAGCTCTTACCTCCGACCCGAGTTCTCCTACCGCTTTGGCTGTCAAAAACAAGGTCGTGCCCACGCTTGATGCCGATATTTCGATCTGCAACGGTCTATACTACGGACTTGCCGATGGCTACGAGTCCTTCTATGATGCGTTTTGCAAGATAAAATTCGACAGCTATCCCCGTCTTATCAAAGACAAGAGTGAGGTTTCCGATCTTATCAGAGACAACCGTTCAAAGCTCCTTGACCCTGTAAAAAAGCTGAATAAGTCGATGCTCCTACTCCCAAGCGAACAAATAAAAGCTCATTTTAAAGCCTCCGCCGAGACCTGTGAGCTGCTCTATGCCATCCTCTCGGACTTTGACAAACGCTACAACGCCGAAAAGCTTTCTCGCGGCATCTGCGAATTTTCAGATATGCCTAAATTCGTTCTGAAGCTGCTTCAGAATCCCGACGGAAGCCTTACACCCTTTGCAAAGTCAATAGCCGATCAGTACGACGAGGTCTACATCGACGAATATCAGGATGTTAATGCCATTCAGGACAGAATATTCGAGATAATCGGCGGTAACCGTAGATTTATGGTAGGAGACATCAAGCAAAGCATATACTGTTTCCGTGACGCCGAGCCTTCAATATTTGCATCTTACAGGGAAAAATTTCCTCAATATGACAGTAAAAATGCCGAGGAGATCCCCGAAATCGGCGGCAACTCTATTTTTATGTCCGAAAATTTCCGTTGCGATGAAGGAATAATCGATTTCGTAAACAAGGTGTGCGACGCAATATTCTTCTCTTTCGCAGACAGTATAGGTTACGAAGAGGAAAACGACAAACTTCGCTTCGGCAAAACAGACTCTCATTTTGATCCTCCAAAGAAGGTAAAGATCAATATTATTGAGCCTGCGGATGATGCCGACGACGAAAACGACGAAAATAACGAAAGCGACGAAAACACCGACAAGCTTTACGACGAAGCGGTAGTTACCGCAAACGAGATTGCCCGTCTTATCCGTGATAAAAACGAGCTTAACGCTGATGGAAGTAAATTGCGCGAGGGAGATATTGCTATCCTTGTGCGCGGTCACAAGCAGATTGCCCCTATAGCCGAAGCTCTTACCAATATCGGCATCAAATACGTTACGAACGCTAAAAACGAGTTGCTTTCGGGCGACGAAATGAAGCTTATCCTTGATATTCTGACCGTAATAGACAATCCGCGTGAGGATATTCCGCTCTGCCGCGTCCTGACCGCTTCTCTTCCCGTCTACTCCCCCATCCTCACTCTTGATGAGGTTATCAGAATAAAGGAAAACGGCAAAAATCACTCTCTCTTTGACGCTTTGGTCGGCTATTCCAACGGTAAAGGCAACGAATTACAGGCAAAGTGTCTATCCTTCGTAACCGAGCTTGATAAGCTTCGCAAGCGCTCCGCAAGAGTATCAGCAGACAAGCTTTTGCGCGCCTGTGCCGCCAACGATAATTTCAGAAAGCTTTGTGAAAGCGATTCCTTCACCTATATTTACAACGTGGCGTGCAGATACTCGAGAAGCTCGTGGAACGGACTTTATAGCTTTATAACGTATTACAAAAACCTTATGGAGAAAGGTGATTCCAATGCCGATCCCGTAAAGGCAGGCGCTGACGAGGTAACGATCCTTACCATGCACCAATCAAAGGGACTTGAGTTTAAGGTCTGTTTCCTTTTCGGACTCGGAAAGCAGTTCAATTTCCAATCCTTAAACAATTCTCTGATCTTTAACCGCGAGCTTGGGATCTCCCTTAAGCTTCCCGCTCCCGCCGACGAAAGCTCCGACGTCTATTCAAGAACTCACGTCAAGCGCGAGGACAATATGCTTTGGAAGTCTGCTTACATCCTTTCAAAGAACAAAATGCTTGAAGAAGAGGCGAGAGTTTATTACGTTGCCCTCACCAGAGCAAAAGAGAGACTTTATCTCAGCGCTACTATCTCCAAGCCATACGAAGACATCCGCTCGGAGCTTATACTTAATAGCCGCGATTTCGTAAATGAGATCAAATGCGGAAAAAGCTACGCCCGCTGGACCTTTGTTGCTCTTCCCTCGCTTTCGGACGGCGATCTTTACGAGATAACCACCTATAAAAAGGGTGCGATACCGCCCCTTGCAGACAGGATCACACGAGAAGAGGTAAATTCGGGAGCATACGGTATTACCGAAGCAGACAGATCTTTTGCCAAAAGTATGCTTTCCCCTCACGGTATAACCGAGGAAGAAAAACTTCTCTCAATGATCCCCGCCAAGGTCGCCGCATCAAAAGTATCCTCTACGATGCTTGACGAAACGGTTTTTGTGGCAAATTCCACGGACACGGCGGACAGCAAAGATAAGGACAATGATATTCCCGAAAGCAAGCTCGGCGTGAAGAACAGGATCGAGCTGATGAAGAACAATAAGACATCCTTCGATTCCCTTCTTGAGGTCAACAAGCGACCCACTGCCGCCGAAAAAGGAAGTGCCGCGCACCTTATTCTTCAATTCTGCAACTACGAAAACGTTGCCCAAAACGGTCTTGATTCGGAAATCGAACGTCTTGTAAAGCACAAATTTATTCCGATAAGAGCTGCGAAAATAGTGAATCGCAAGCAGCTTGAAGGCTTCTTCAAAAGCAGACTTTTCCTTGACGCTCAAAACGCCGAAAAAGTTCACCGAGAGTTCAAATTCGGTCTTTTCCGCCCCGCATCCGACTTTACGGAAAAAGACGAGATCAAAATAGCCGTAAAGGACAAAAACATTTTCGTACAAGGCTCTATCGATCTTATTCTTGAGACCCCTGACGGCATAATCCTCTGCGATTACAAGACCGATAAGATCTCCGATGATGAGAAAAACGACCGAAACCTTCTGAAAGAAAATATGAAGAATAAATATTCTTCTCAGCTCTCCGAATACTGCTTTGCCGTAAAAGAAATATTCGGAAAAGAGCCTCAAAAGGTATGCATCTATTCCATACCCTTGGGTGAAGTTATTGAAATGTTTTAAAACACAAAAAGGGGCTGATTCATTTAGCGCAGAACAAAAGCCACTTTTAAAAGAAAAGACAAGATCAAACTTAAAAATATTGTTTTTGACTTTTTAAATGTCGAAATCCGCCGATCTTTCGGCGGGTTTCCTCATTTTATGTGGCTTTTTAGGCGCGTTTTGGCTCTCTGTCGTACCCCCGTACGCCGACGAGAACCAAACCACGCCTTCTGCATCTAAATGACTCAGACCCGAAATCCACCCACTCGCTGTCGAGGCGAATTTCATCATCGAAGATGATTTCATCGTCGCAGACGATTTCACCCACCCGCAAGGGTGGATTTCGTTGCTCTGCTGCGCAAAAGCTTGCGCTTTTGCAATTGCAGCAGAGCAAAAAGCCCGCGTGACCTACGACAATCTTATAAGAATGATGGACGATCCCGACGTCAAGGAGCCTCTTAAATTCCTCCGCGAACGCGAACTGGTGCACTATCAACGCTTCGGTGACGCTCTGCGCATAG
>JAZMZI010000079.1:0-11628 GCA_045585895.1 Eubacteriales bacterium | reverse complement strand
AACGATTTTTAATCGATTCATCTGTAGGGGGCGACGTCCTCGACGCCCCGTAAACGAACGATTTAATTCGATTGAACGGGCGGCCGATGACCGCCCCTACGACAATGTTTATCTTAAACGCACCGTTAAACCCCAATTTATTTCAACAACGAAATTTCAAATGCGACCTTTGCGGTGGGATCGAGGGCATAAGATTTTTTAAACTTTTCTTTCGCCTCTTCTCTCTTACCGAGGAGCAGATCGGCAAAGCCAAGCATCGCATAAAGCTCCGCACGGCGATTTTGCGCTCCGTCTCCTACGAAGCAATTATAAAGCGTTCCTATCTTCTTATGATAGGTACAGCCTCCCTCAAGCTCCTTTTCCCAAGCGAGAATAGCGTCTCTTATAATGTTTTCCGCTCTCATAAGGTCGCCGCTAAGACGGATAGCCGACGCGAAATAATAGACGAATTCTCCGCCCATATTCCACATTCCGACGTCACGAAGTCCAGAAAGCTTTTGAATAAGCTCGTCTGCCTCGTACTCTTTTCCGAGCTTTTTGAACGTCGCCGCCTCGAAATACAGGTAAGGCATCATAACGCTCTCGTTCCAGAAGCCCACGTTGAGGTTGTCGGGCATGGTCTGAGCTTTCTTGAAAAGCTCAAGCGCCTCCTCGTATCTCTCTTCGGCAAAGGCTATCCTTCCCCTTGCAAAGCAAGAGAAAATGTACGGCTCTGCAGTGGCAAGCTCCGCCCCCTCACCGGGTGAGAAGGTGTGAGAGAGCATCGTTTTCTCGGCATCGTCAAATCTTCCCGCTCCGTTGTACGCTCTCGAAAGCGTCAGCTGCATCTGGTCGGTGTCCTTCTCGGGACAATTCTTTTCAAGAAATTCAACGGTTGCCTCGGGTGAATAGCCCGTCTTTCTCATCACGGTCTCAATTTCACCCATGAGCATAGCGTCGTCCTTTTTCAATTCCGCGGCGCGGAGCATAAGCTTTAGGGCATCGTCCGCTCTATCAAGGTGATTGAAATAAACGAGAGCAAGATTGCGATAAGGAATATAGAAATCGGGAATATTCTTTACCGCACTCTCCCAAAGCTTTGCCGCCTTTTCGTATTCGCGGAAATTATAGCGCAGGCAACCGAGAAGGTATGCGGCAAAGCCGTCCTTTTCGTCTTTTTCAAGTGCCGCTTTAAGAACCTCGGCTTCCTCCGCTCTTATCGGGAAGAAATCAACTATTCTCTGTTTTTTCGCCGCTTTTCTCTGCTTTTCCGCGTCTGCGGTGTCACCCAGCGCATCAAGACAATAGGCGAGAGTATAGCGAAGCATAGCCTTGTCCTCGGCATAGGGCAAAGCGCCCTTTATCAGCTCGACCGCCTCGCCGTACGATCCCATTCTCATAAGGTCATATGCTACGTCAAGAGCAGTCTGCGCCGCATCGGAACGGAGAGATTCGAAAAATTCTCTTTTTCCCTTTCCCGTAACTTGAGCCAAAACAAAACGCGCAAGGTGGTTTAATGGGTCAAGCTTTAAAGCCTCTTTCAAAAGCTTTATAGCTTCTCCGCGGCTGCCATTGCCAATAGGTTCCTTTGCTCCGTAGTAGGTATCAACGCGACAAGCCTCTTCGCCTCTCAGGAGCGCTACGGCGGCGCAGACTCTCGCCGTGGGGTGTCTCATTTCCTTTTCGAGAGCAAGGCTTGCGTTATGGTACATCGCGGCAAAGTCTCCACGTCTGCTGTCTATCTCGGCAAGCTTCACTGCAGCGCATTTCACGGTATTATCCGACCAAGCCGCGCGTGCCAAAGCGTCGTAAGCCTCGTCAAGCTTTCCTAAATGCTGCAAGCATACGCCGCGGAGATAGTTTATCTGTCCGTCCTCGGGGTTCTGATCGTATCGGCACTCGATCTTATAAGCGCGGTCAAGATATGTCAAAGCTTCCTCATATCTCAGCGTTCTCGTGTAATACTCTCCGAGATTTTTGAGGGCGGGCAAAAATTCACCGTCGCGGTGCAGAGCCTCAAGGTAATAAAGGTCGGGCTTGTAAAGAGGATCGCGGTACTGATCGATATGCTTGCCCGCAGTTACAAGCTCACAGGGAGTTTTAAGTGCGTCGGGAAGCGGTATTCCCTTGTTATCCTCGGGAATGTGTATCTTATCGTATTCTTTTTCGGTGTAATTAAGTATGATCTTTCCTTCGCTGATAAGTCTTACGGTCAACTTCTCACCTTCGGAGTAGTCAAAGGGGAGCTTCAAGACCTTGGAAGGTGTCATATCGCTGACGTTTTCAAGCAAAAGCTTGCCGTCTTCGCCGAATATCCGAAGCTTCAGCGAAGGTCTCTCGCTCGTTACGTTAAGATTGACCGTCCCGTTCTCTCTGTCAAGAGTAATCGCCGCGTCGAGGGTTGCGTAGCTTACGTAGCCTATACCCTCGGTGGGATACCAGAACTGGGAAAAGGTCTTGGTCTCAAAGGGCGCAAGATACGTAAAATCGGGCTGGTCGTCGGTATAACTGCCCGCCATAAGCTCGGCATAGGCGCCGTCGGTATCGGTAAGCTTACTTTCCCACTTCTCCGCGTTCTGTCCGTAACCCCAGGTAAACATCTTTTTACCCGGTGAGAGGTGGTGGTCGGCGATATGCAAAATACCGCAGTTCCTTCTGAAATCGTAACCGCCGAAGAAATCAAACCTCGAAGGTGCGGCAAAATAAGATGTGGCTATGGGCGAGTTGCTGTGTTTACTGATATCCTTGGGCGTTTTAATCGCGTCCGCGCCGTACTGTCCCGAAGCCAATGGGAACGTGGTATGCGACCTATCGTAATGGTGATGCACCCATGTCACGTCGGGCGGGAAGATAAGCTTATAGTCCTCGTGGACGGCAACGGCAGCGTTTTCCCACCACAAAAAGCCCCTCTTATGCTCGGTGCGGTTGGTTATCGCCATTCGCGTCTCAAAATATGAAGTGTCGGGGCGCAGAACTATGCCCACCATACCCTTGGTACGGTCACTGGGAGAATGCTCCGAAAGCCAGAGTATCGCCGTGCCGTCAGCTTCTCTTTCAAGGCTGAAATCCACTGGCATCATAGTTGAGGGACGGTGGTGATAGGGCCAGTTGAACTCAAGTCCGCCCGACATCCACGCGCCGTAAGCGCCGATAAGCGCGGGCTTTATAACGTGTTGACGGTAGAGAAAATCATAACCCGTGGTCTTATCGTAAGCCTCGAAAATTCTACCTCCGAGATCGGGTATAACCGCAAGACGGATATAGTCGTTTTCAAGTGTCACCACCGTCCACTTTTTTTCACTGCAATGCTCTCCGTCAACGTAAGAAGTCACGCGCGCGGGGTACGGGTCACCCGTAGTGCCCTGATGGTTCGAGGTTTCCGAAAACATTGGCATTTCCTCGGGAGACACGAAATCGTAGGTGGGTATCATCCACTCTTCGACCGCCATTTTTACGGCAAAATTATCGTTTTTCATAATTTAATCCTCACTCTCTGTCAAAGAAGCTTTTAACGCTCCCTCGTCAATTTAATTATACTCTTCCACGCAAAAACAAACAAGGGATTATTTTATAGTTTTTTGGATTATTTTTCACTTTTTCGAAATATCTTGACAAAAACGAAGCTGGAATGTATAATTTAATTATCAAGCTCAGTTTACAAAATCAAAGAGGGAAAGCTTATGAATTTTGAATACGATATAAAAAAAATAGGCTCGGTCTTAGCCGATTTTCACCGTGCTACGGGTGTAACCATAACCTATTACACCCCCGATTTCGTGGGCATCAGCGCAGAAGGCACAAACTCGTCAAAATACTGTACTCTTATCGCGGGCACTCCCGAGGGTGGCCGTGCCTGTGCTTATTCAAACTCCAAGATTTTGAATAAATGCCGAGAATCTAAAAAACCTGAACGCCATATATGCGCGGCGGGACTTGTGGATATGGCGGTGCCTCTGCTTGAGGGCGATGAAATACTCGGATTTCTTATGCTGGGACAGTTAAGAACCGACGACACTCTGCCGAAATCCACAGAAGCCTTTCCCGTTGACAGAGAGCTGATTAAAAAACATTTCGACGAGCTTCCACTATTTAACGAGGAGACGGTCTCGTCGATCATGAATCTTGCCTCAATGCTGACGAAATACATTATGCTTGAACGCATGATAGTTTCGGGAGCTAACGAAAACGCTTACGCTATAAGGAGATATATAGATCTTCATCTGACTGACAGGCTCTCAGCGGCATCGATCGCACAAGCTACCGACCTTTCCCTCAGCGGAGTCTATAAATGCGTCCATCGCGCCTTTGACTGCACCGTAGGAGAGCTTATTTCGTCACGGCGCATAGCTCATTCTCTGCCCCTTCTTGAAAAATGCAAGCTTTCCATTGAAGAAGTGTCGGAGGCGGTGGGATTCGGCGATGCCGCATACTTCAGCCGCCGATTTAAAAAGGAGATCGGTATTTCGCCTCTGAAATACCGTAAACAAAAGGCGCAGAAAGGTATTGGCGTTTGACCGCGATCGTCTCTTTAGATCCGATCACACATTAAAATCATTAATAAATTTCAAAAAAATCTTGAAAAAGCCTTGATAGTTACGCAGAATTATAGTATAATATAAAATTAGAGTATTATGGATTTTTATATTCCGTTGAATTTTCGAAAGGAGCAATTATGTCAAGCTGGCTTTTACCCGACTACATATTTCCGACTTACAAAGATATTACCGTGGATTTTCTGAAGGAGATCGGCATCAAGGCTCTGCTTATCGATATCGACAACACCTTGGCTCCCTACGAAATGCCCGAGCCTGACGACGACATTCGGAATTGGTTCAAAGCTTTGAAGGAAAACGGAATTCAAGCAACCCTTGTTTCAAATAACGACCGCGAGCGAGTTGAGCTGTTTAACGAAACTTTAGGTCTGCCCGCATATTGGAAAAGCGGCAAGCCATTTGCGAAAAATCTGAAAAAGGCTATGGCGGCTATGGGCACGGACAAGACCGATACCGCAATGTTAGGCGATCAGCTTCTCACCGATGCGGCGGCAGGCAAGCACATTGGTCTCCGCACCATCATCGTCCCCCCCATACGAGACAAAAATAATGCATTCTTCCGCTCAAAGAGAGCTATGGAAGTTTGTCACATAAAGAAATACGTGAAGCTTCACGGCGGAGACTCCGAGAAGGTCTGCACTTTCTGGATAGATAAAAAATACAAAAAAAACAATAGATAATCAAAAGGATATAAAATATGGCAAAAGCAACTTTCGGCCCCGGCGGAAACGGCGACCTTTTCTACGCGCAAGGCGGTAAGGGTACGGTACAAGCCCCCAAATGGGTCAAGGAATACGGGCTCGACGCCTACGAATTCGAGGCGGGCAACGGTCTCACGGCGGGAGAAGCAACTCTCCGCAAAATAGGTGATGAGGCAAAAAAATACGGTATTTTGATGTCGCTTCACACTCCGTACTTCATTTCCCTTTCGGGAGTTGACCCCGAAAAAAGATTGAAAAGCATTGATTACATTCAAAAATCTCTTTGGGCGGCAGAGCTTCTGGGAGCCGATACCATCGTCATTCATAGCGGAAGCGCAGCAAAGATAAGCCGCGAGGAGGCAATGAAGCTCTCTTGCGATACTCTTGAAAAGGTGATAGAAGCGGTGGGTGACACCGATATCAAGCTCGGCATCGAAACTATGGGAAAGGTAAACCAGTTAGGTACTCTCGACGAGGTCATTGAGCAATGCAAGGTCGATGTGAGGTATGCTCCCGTAGTTGATTTCGGTCATATGAACGCCCGTGAGCAGGGTCTTTTCAAAACGAGCGACGATTACAGGCGGATTTTTGACAGAATTGCAGAGGGGCTTGGCGAAAAATACGCTATGAATCTCCACTGTCACTTCTCAAAAATAGAATACACGGGTGCGGGCGAGAAAAAGCACCTGACCTTCACCGACGAGGTCTACGGCCCCAATTTCGAGCCGCTGATGGAAGCGATCGCCCGTGACGGTTGGGCACCCAGAATAATCTGTGAAAGTGACGGAACTCAACCCGAGGACGCTTTGGCGATGAAAAAATGCTACGAGGCGTTTTTAAGTGAAAAATAATTTTATAAAATTGAGGAAATAATCATGACGAAATTACAGAAATTCAAGGCAAAAATGACAGAGAGAGGCTTTGACGCCGCTATTATCTCTTCTTACGTTAACATACGCTACGTTACGAATTTTGACTATCAGGACGGCTACGTTCTCATAACAAAAGACAAATCTTACGTTCTCACCGATTTCCGCTATATCGAAGCGGCAAAGGCTGCCGTTGATCAGAACGAATTTGAGATAGTTACTCCCGAAAACGGCATGGGTATTGCTATGTGCGGCCTTTTGGAAGAAAACGGCTGCAAGACAGTAGCGTTTGAGGACGCTACCCTCTCCTATGCAACTATGGAGAGATTCAAAAAGGCTCTCATAAACATGGAGCTTGTTCCCGGCGCATCGGCTATTGCAGACGGTCTCCGCCTTTACAAGGATCTTGACGAGATCGAAAAAATGAAGAAGGCGCAGGCTATCACCGACGCGGCTTTCGCTCACATTCTTAACTTTATCACCCCCAATATGACCGAGATCGAGGTCGCCCTCGAGCTTGAATTTTTCATGAGAAGAATGGGCAGCGAAGGCGTTGCGTTCGATACCATAGCGGTCTCCGGATCGGCTTCCTCTCTCCCTCACGGAGTGCCCCGTAACGTCAAGCTCGAAAAAGGATTCTTCACTATGGACTACGGCGCAAAGGTAGACGGCTATTGCTCCGACATGACCAGAACCGTAGTACTCGGCTCTGCCGACGCCGAAATGAAGAAGCTCTACAACACCGTCCTCACCGCGCAGAAGGCGGCACTTGAGCACATCAAGGAAGGCAATCTCTGCCGCGACTGCGACAAGATAGCAAGAGATATTATCGACAACGCAGGGTACAAGGGCAGATTCGGTCACTCTCTCGGTCACGGAGTCGGAATGTATATTCATGAAGCTCCCACCCTTTCGGGAAGAGCCGCAGAGGATCTCCGTCTTGCTCGCGGTCACGTCGTAACCGACGAGCCCGGCATCTATATCGAAGGACTTTACGGTTGCCGAATTGAAGATATGATAGCAATCATGCCCGACGACGGCTCCACCTACGACTTCACGAACAGCCCCAAGGAGCTTATAGAATTGTTCTGATATGAAAAAAATATTTTCTATTGACAGAATTGAGAAGAATATCGCAGTCTGTATTTCCGATGACGACGACCGGATCCTTACTCATACGGATACCCTTCACGGTATGAAAACTCACGACGTTTTCTCTGCCGAGCTTTGCGGCGACGTACTCTCCGATATCACCCCTCTCCCCGAGGAGCGAGACCGAAGAATAAGAAGAAACAAAGAACTGCTCCAAAAGATCATAGAAAAAAACAAAAAATGATATAATGCCCGAAAGGACTTTGATATGATTAATAATTTGTTCAACCTTACCCCCACGGTATGCTCTCTGCATTTGTGGAATATCTACTCATTGCTTTGCTCCGTGGTAGAGGATGAAGTGGGTCGCAGTATACTTATGGTGGTATCGGTTCTGCTCTGTATCGCCTCGGCTTACGTTATAGGAAGCGTAAATCCCGCTATCATATTTTCAAATAAAATCTATCACGAGGATATACGTTCCTTCGGAAGCGGCAATGCGGGAACTACCAATATGTTGCGCACCTACGGAAAGAAAATGGCGCTGCTTATATTTACGCTTGACTTTCTTAAGGCTGCCCTTGCCATAGCGATCGGCTCGTTTATATTAACGGTAAATATCGGAGGCGCTATCTCGGCTCTTTTCGTGGTGTTGGGTCATATGTTCCCCGTTTTCTACAAGTTCAAGGGCGGTAAAGGCGTGGCGTGTACCGCGGCTTGCATATTGATCCTCTCGCCTATCTCCTTTGTATTCATATTGCCAATGTTCATCGTGATCGTTCTTTTGACGAAGTATATTTCATTGGCTTCCATTATGTCTGCTCTGGTATTTCCTCTTCTGGCGTATTCCTTCCGCGGCACTTGGGGCTCCGAAGGCGGATTTATCACTATCTCCTCCCTTTTCATCGGAGCTTTCGTAATATTTATGCACAGAGAAAACATCAAGAGACTGCTTGAGGGCAAGGAATCCAAGATTTCGTTGAAGAAAAAATCCTCCGAAAACACGGAAGCCGAGCAACCGAAAGCCGAAAGCGCTCCCGAAAAGGTCTATTCCGACGACGATTTTATAAAATGCGCCTGCGGCAGACTCATCCCCAAGACGCGCGAAAAGTGCGTTTACTGCGGAGAGAAAAATCCCTCCTTTATTCCAACCGACGATAAGAAGAAAAAGAAAAAATGATTGATTTAAACGATATGAACGTCGCGCTCCTTCTGCGTCTGATAGAAAAGAGCGCGCAGACCGAGACTCTCAAAAAGATCGTGTTTTCAAAGCCTGACGGCGGTGAGGTTATAAGATCAAACGTCACGCTTAAGACCGTTAAGGGCGAAACCGTCTTGCAGATAGAGTCCTTTCACTCGGACAACAAGGCAAAACACGAAAACGTTAAAATTGGCGAAACCGAGCCATTGATAAGGCTCATTTCGCGCTTTTTGCAGATAAATCTAATCACTACTGCGGGAGATTGTGAGCTTAAACGTTCAAAATCGGGCAAAACCACCTGCCTCCGCGGTGAAAAGCTCGAAAAGACGCTTTTCGGTGAGGAAAACGGCGCGCCGCGAGTGTTTGCAAGGGTCACGCCCGATTCCAATAACAAGCACAAAAACTACATACTAAAAGGTGACGAGCCTTTTCTCAAGCTCCTTGAGGTCAGCGACAAAAACGGCAGAGTTTACGATAAAAAACAGGCTAAATTCCGTCAGATAAACAGATTTTTAGAGCTGATACGCGACGTCGAATCCTCTCTTCCGCAAGAGGGAGTTTTACGCATCTGCGACCTTTGCTGCGGCAAGAGCTATCTTTCCTTCGCGGTCTATCACTATTTCGCCGTGATCAAGGGAAGACGGGTAAAAATGACGGGAGTCGACCTGAAAGCCGACGTTATCCAATATTGTCAAAGCGTTGCCGATTCTCTCGGTTTTGACGGGCTTGAATTCCTCTGTGGTGACGTAAATCTTTACAACACCGAGGACAAGGTCAACATGGTGGTGTCGCTTCACGCTTGCGACATTGCTACCGATATAGTTATCGGTAAGGCGATAGAATGGCAGGCAGACGTAATTCTTTCTACTCCCTGCTGTCATCACGACCTTAACAAAAGACTTAATTGCGAGCCTTTGGCTTTCATTGCCGATTATTCAATGCTCCGTCAAAAGCTCTGCGACGCGGCTACCGACGCTCTCAGGCTGAAGCTTATGGAGGCAAACGGATACGAAACTGCGGCGCTTGAGCTTATAGATCCCGAAGAGACTCCAAAGAACGTTATGCTCCGAGGCATTCGCAAAAAGGGGTTTGACAAGGATTCCGAAAGGGCAAAAAAAGCAATCGGAGAATACCGCAAGGCCTATACTCTTTTGACTGGACTTGAAAATAACAAATGGGAGGTCTTTTGATATGGGACTTTTCAAAAAGATAATAGAAAAAGCGACCAAAAGCAAAAATCCCGACAGTAAGCGTTTTAAATGGGATATGGCTAAGATGATATGCGGTCACCACGTAAAGTACGTCACCGAAGAGATAAACGGCACTCACGAGGTCATCGGGCGCTCGGGTGCGCTCAATATAAAGGGCGACGAGCTTTTGGTCTTTGCCTCCGCCGACGTGCTTATGCGCTGCAAAATAGAGGAAATGCAGGCTTGGGAGCTGCTCAGCAAGGACGGCGTGGTAATCACCGCCCCCGACCTCGAACACGATGGCAAAGAAAGAACTGTCATCGTTCACTACGTCTACTATAGATAAATAGATAATAAAACAATATCATCTCCAAGCTTAAAACGGCTGTAGAATGAACTTGCCTTGTTGAAAGTTTTTGGAGGTGTGGAACCTTTTTCCCAAAAAGGTTCCACGAAAAGAAAGGACTATAAAATGTTTGTAAAAGAACCCACCAAAGGAATGAGAGACATACTTCCCGCAGAGATGGAAGTAAGAGAATATCTGCTTGCAAAGCTTAAAAAGACCTACGCTTCTTTCGGTTTTTCGCTCATTGAGACCCCCGCCGTAGAGCACATTGAAAACCTCACGGGCAAGCAGGGCGGCGAAAACGAAAAGCTTATCTTCAAAATAATGAAGAGAGGCGAAAAGCTTCAAGACGCCGCAGAGGGTCTTGACATCGATTCCCTTGCGGATTCGGGTCTTCGTTACGATCTGACCGTTCCGCTTTCACGCTACTACTCCAACAACGCGGCTACTCTCCCCCTTCCCTTCAAGGCAATGCAGATAGGCCCGGTTTGGAGAGCTGACAGACCTCAAAAGGGTCGTTTCCGTCAGTTTCACCAGTGCGACATCGACATCTTCGGCGATCCCACCAACTCTGCCGAGATCGAGCTTATTACCGCAACCTCCACCTTCCTTGAGGAAGCGGGAGTTAAGGGCTGTACCGTTATGATCAACGACCGCAGAATCCTTTCGGCTATGGCGAGAGCAAGCGGATTTGCCGAAGACCAGTTCTCTACCGTATTTATCATTCTCGACAAGTACGACAAGATCGGAGAAGCAGGAATCGAGAAGGAACTTCTCGCAGAGGGCTACGACGAGAACGCAGTTGCAAAATATATGGAGATCTTCCGCGGCGCTATGGCGGCTGAGGACAGGTTTGCTTATCTTGAAAACTCGCTCGGCGACGCTATTGAGGAAGGCGTGCTTGCTAACCTTAAGCAGATCGTCGAGAGCGTTGCGATCATTTCCGACGGCAGATTTGACCTTGACTTCGACGTCACGCTCGTGCGCGGAATGGGATATTACACGGGCACTATCTTTGAGATAAAGAGCACCGATTTCAAGGGTTCCAGTATTGCGGGCGGCGGACGCTATGACAATATGATCGGTAACTTTACGGGTCAGAAGACCCCAGCCTGTGGTTTCTCCATCGGTTTTGAGAGAATGGTAGGCGCGCTTATGGACAAGAATTTCCGTCCCGACAGCGCATCCGAAAAAATTGCCGTACTTTACGACAAGAGAATGGCTGTCGAAGACGTTGCTCTTATGCAGAAGAAGGCTATGGAGATAAGAAAATCGGGCAAGGTCGTACTCGTTCAGAAAATGAACAAGAACGTCGGTTTCCAAAAGCAGAAGCTTGAAGCAGAGGGATATTCAAAGTTTGTTGATATCCGTTTTGCCGACGAAATGGGCAAGCTTGACGAAATATAATATTATCAAAAAGAACGCCGTGCGGCGTTCTTTTTGGTTGATAAATTGGGGTTTAGCGGTCAGTTAAACGTTGTCTGTTTGAAAGTTTTTCCGTCGCAGAGTTTGCTTGCAAACTCGAGCAAATCTCGCTTGCGAGTTTGCAGTTTTTCTCAAAAAGCGACCGCTGATCCAACGCGCGGAGCGTTGGTCGCCGCGCGCACGCGGCGAAATCTCCTATACGCGCTTTTCTTTTTGCTAAGCTTTTTCTTTTGCGCTTCTTCTGCCAAAAGAAAAAGCGGACATAAAGTTTA
>JAZMZI010000078.1:0-18580 GCA_045585895.1 Eubacteriales bacterium | reverse complement strand
AGTTCTACTTCAGAACCACCGACGTTACCGGCGTTATCTCCCTGCCTGAAGGCGTTGAGATGTGCCGCCCCGGTGACAACGTTGACATGACCGTTGAGCTGATCACCCCAAGTCGGAGGCCAAGCGGTCTTAGGAAGACAAGAGAAGAACACAACTCCTTGGCTCACAGAACGACATGGCTACGATCCGACTTAGTTCTACTTCAGAACTACCGACGTTACCGGTGTTATCGAGCTTCCCGCAGGCGTTGAGATGTGCCGTCCCGGCGATAACGTTGATATGACCGTTGAGCTCATCAAGCCCATCGCTTGTGAGAAGGGTCTCCGTTTCGCTATCCGTGAGGGTGGTAGAACCGTTGGTTCGGGCGTCGTTTCCGAGATTCTTGCTTAATTATCTTAGATAAATTTAGCATTTCTTCGTTGTTCCTCTAAAAGCGGTTCGACGTAGGTAACTACGTCTTCACCTTGCTTTTCCCGGTACGCCATGAACTGCAAAATTTCTCGTCGATAATGGCGAACACTTTATAACTATATCTAATAATATAATTATAAATAAACAAATGCCGCGGCGGCTAACCGCCGCGGCATTTGAACAATATAATATTAACATAAATCAAATTTATTTTTGGGGATTGGTGAAATTCCATACCGACGGTAAGCGTTATTCTGGCGCAAGTCCGTGAACGCGCAGCGAACACTCGCAGGCGCGCCGACAAGGTGAGATTCCTTGACCGACGGTAAAGTCCGGATGAGAAAAAAGAAATTGCATTTAGTATTTACGCATCTATACGTTCACACTATCTTTTGCTCCCCGAAATTGCTTGGCAATTCGGGATTTTTCTTTTTTCTCCTAATTGAAACAAGGAGAAAAGTTATGAAACAGATCCAAAACAAAAAATTCAAGGTTCGCTATATTGCAACCACGGGAATACTGTCTGCTCTTGCAACCGTACTTATGATGTTAAGCTTCAGCGTTCCTTTTATGCCTTCATTTATCAAGCTTGATTTTTCAGAGCTTCCCGCTCTCATCGCCGCGTTCAGTATGGGGCCTTTATACGGAGTGCTGGTGTGCTTGATAAAAAACCTTATAAATCTGCCTATGACCACTACCTACGGAGTAGGTGAGTTAGCTAATTTCCTTTTGGGATGTTGCTTCGTACTGCCCGCAGGCTTTGTGTATTATATAAGAAAAAACCGTTGGTCTGCTCTTATTTCCGCCTTGAGCGGAGCAGCAATAATGGCTTTGATAGGTCTGCCGCTAAATTACTACGTTACTTATCCCGTGTATCAAAAGTTACTTCCTATCGACAGAATAATAGGCATGTACGTCGAAATTTTCCCCGAAGTCGTTGATCTGATACCCAGCGCACCTCCGTTGTTTACCTGTCTGTTGATATTCAACGTGCCTTTCACATTTTTTAAAGGTGTATTGGTAACACTGATAACCTTCTTGATCTACAAACGGATCTCCCCCTTAATTAAAGGTAAGAAATAATCGAAAAATCATCCCAAGTCCGACTTTTAAAGACTTGGGATAGATTTTTATGTAAAAACGCGAATTGATTATTGATTTAGATGCAAAAATGGTGTATAATCTATCTATAAAATAAAAAATAAGGAACTATTTATGAAAACAAAAAAAAATATCGTCCTGCAAGCCCTTTTGTGGGTAGTTCAGGGCTTTATCGTGGGCATCGGCGCGATTCTGCCCGGTGTCAGCGGCGGAACGCTTTGCTACGTTTTCGGAATCTACGATCAAGTGCTTGAAATTCTGACCGACCCCTTTAAGGGAATCAAAAAGCACTGGATTATGCTGATCTTCGTGGGGCTTGGCGGTGGAGTAGGCTTCGTCGGCTTCGCGGGAATCACCGAGGCGCTTTTACGGTGGAACATGCCCGTGGTTCTCTGCGTGTTTATAGGTCTGATCTTGGGTACCGTCCCAGAGCTTTGGCGCGACAGCGGAGAGAATGGAAGAAACAAATACTCGATCCTCTCGCTCTGCATAAGCTTCATATTTATCGCGGTGCTCTTCTACTGCAGCGAGCATCTTTGGAGCATTTCCATTCCTCAAAACGTCTGGGGATACGCGATCTGCGGTGTTATCTGGGGTCTCAGCTTTATAATTCCGGGCTTCAGCTCCTCCACACTTCTTTTGTTCTTTGGAATCTACGCGCCTATGTCAGCGGGCATCAAGAGCCTTGATCTTTCGGTAATAATTCCTCTTGGACTCACAATGCTTGCAACTCTGCTTCTGTTATCCAGAGCTATGAAGGCGGCGTTTGAAAAGATACACTCTATCGCGTCACACTCGGTAATGGGATTCGTCCTTGCCACCACAATGATGCTCTTTACCGTCACCGAGGACGGAAGCGCCAGTATAATAGAAACCTTTTCGGGCGTAAATATCGCCATTTATCTGAGTTGTATTATTGGCGGTGCGGTGGCTTCCTTCTTCTTCTCAAAGCTCTGTAATAAAATTAAACCCGAATAAATCTCTCTCTTTTGACAAAACGAAAACAGAAATCTAATCGATTTTCACACAGGATTTTATCGATTTTTCATTGAAAATAAACTGTCTGTTTGTTATAATATTAAAAAATGAAAGGTGGTATATCAATATGAAATCTTTGAAAACCGGCGTTGCTTACCACGGCAACCGTATGCCCTCACACGCAAGAGAGGATATGAGAGAGATCGCAAACGCAGATATGGATATTGTCGTCCATATGTTTTCACATATGGACTGGGATAGACACTCAAACGCTATAAAGGAAATAATTTCGATCTCCGAGGACAACGGACTTGAGGTCTGGGTGGATAACTGGGGACTTGGCGGAGCACCCGGTGACGTTTCTCATTTCCTCAGCAAATATCCCGACGCTCACATGATCTACGGAAACGGTCAGATGCACCCCTATCAGGTCTGCCTGAACAGCCCTGAGTATCGTCAGTTTGTCAAGAATTGGCTGGAGACCGTGGTACATATCGGTGGAAAAACTATATTCTGGGACGAGCCTCACCTGCCTGCGGGAATGTTTGACGGAAAAATGGAATTCTGCTGCACCTGTCCCCGTTGCAAAAAGAAATTCGAGGAAAGATACAACAAGCCTCTCACATCCGACCTGACCGCAGATCTTAAGGGCGAGTTTGCCGAGTTCAGAACCGATACTATAGTTGATTATTTCAAGGATATTCTCAGCTACAGCGCGTCGATTGGACTGCATAATACAGCTTGCATTATGCCCGGCGAGACTCACGGAATAAATCTCGAATCGGTCGGCAAGCTTCTATCTATTCCCGAGATCGAAAACGTTGGTTACGATCCCTATTGGTACGGAATCCCAGGTGCCGATGCCTACCAGTATGTCTATAACGGAAGTAAAGAGGCTATAGAGCGTTGCGATAAGTACGGCAAGGATCATAACATCTGGATCCAGGGCTACGCTTCCCCAAAGGGCAGAGAAGAGGAGATAATCGAGGCTACCGAGGCGGCTTACGACGCGGGAGCAAGAACCATACTTTCCTGGAGCTTCCACGCGGGAGAATCCAATAACTATGCTTCAGCCGACCCCATAAGATCATGGAATATGACGGTTGAAGGCATGAAAAGAGTGAAATCCCGTGAAAGAGATCGCATCTGGGAAGAAAAAAGAAAGAAATTTATGAAATAAGCAACTCGCCTATTGACATTTTGCGCGATTTGTGATAAAATAACTCTGCAATAAAATATCTTATCAAGAGTGGTGGAGAGACAGGCTCTATGAAACCACGGCAACCTACCGCACGGAAAGGTGCCAATTCCAAGCAGATGAGAAGCATTACAGAGTATTACTCTGCTTGTTTGTCTGCAAGCAGAGTTTTTTGATGCTTTTAAGTACATATAAATTGCAATTTAGCAGGGACGCGGGGGGGAGACGCGTGTTACTTTTCTTGAAAGAAAAGTAACCAAAAGAACTTTCCCCCAAAAAAGGCTAGAATTGAACCAATGCTGTCCTTTAAAACCGTGGAGATTTGAGACAAAGTTTATCTTCTATCGTGTTTCGAGTGTATCGAAAACTCATTATTTACAAGCGATTTAAAGCTTACTTGCAACACGATAGCAGTGAGACTTAGATTAAAATCCTTACGGTTTTATGAAAACAATATGGCTACACTTTAAACCATTTTTTGGAAGGTTTTTGCCGAGCTTTTTGCCTAAAAAGCTCGCCGCCGGAGGCACGCGTCCTCCCCGATAAATCAAAATTTGAAACTAAAAATTAAGAGTAAAAAAACAAAGATACATAAATTGAGGTAAAAAGAATGAAAAAAGTATTATTCACGTCCGAGTCCGTTACCGAAGGACATCCCGACAAAATTTCCGACAAGATTTCCGACGCCATCCTTGACGAGATACTCCGTCAGGATCCTAACTCCCGCGTTGCCTGCGAGACCTTCTGCACCACCGGTCTTGTAAGCGTTATGGGTGAGATCACCACCGAGGCTTACGTTGACATTCAGACCATCGTGAGAGAAACTGTCCGCGAGATCGGCTACACCAGAGCAAAATTTGGCTTCGACTGTGACTCTTGCGCGGTCATCAGCTCTATTCACGAGCAGTCTCCCGATATCGCAATGGGCGTTGACAAGTCCTTCGAGGCAAAAGAGGGAACCGATACCGACGGTCTTGATACCGGTGCGGGCGACCAGGGTCTTATGTTCGGATACGCTTGCGACGAGACCCCCGAGCTTATGCCCCTTCCCATTTCTCTCGCTCACAAGCTTGCAAAGCAGTTGACCGAAGTGAGAAAGAACGGCACTCTTGACTATCTCCGTCCCGACGGAAAGACTCAGGTCACGGTCGAATATCACGACGACGTTCCCGTAAGAGTTGATACTATCGTCGTTTCTTCTCAGCATAGCGACACCGTTACTCTGGAGCAGATCAGAGCCGACGTTATCAAGCACGTTATAGATCCTATCGTTCCTGCTGATCTTATGGACGGCGAGACCAAGATATACGTTAACCCCACCGGTAGATTCGTTATCGGCGGCCCCGCAGGCGACACAGGTCTTACGGGAAGAAAGATTATCGTTGACACCTACGGCGGATATGCCCGTCACGGCGGCGGAGCATTTTCCGGAAAAGACCCCACAAAGGTTGACAGAAGCGCTTGCTACGCGGCACGTTACATCGCAAAGAACGTAGTTGCGGCAGGACTTGCAAAGAAGTGCGAGGTTCAGGTTGCATATGCTATCGGCGTTGCTCGTCCCGTATCGGTTATGATCGACACCTTCGGCACCGCTATCGTTGACGAAGCAAAGATCAGCGCGGCAGTTACCGAGCTTGTTGACCTTCGTCCCGCGGCAATTATCCGCGATTTCGATCTCCGCAAGCCTATCTACTGTCAGCTTGCCGCTTACGGTCATATGGGCAGAGAGGACCTTGACGTAGCTTGGGAAAAACGCGACCTCGCAGAGAAGCTCAGAGCTAAGTGCCTTTAAGAGGATGCGGGGATGCGCGGGATGCGTGCCTCAGGCGGCAAGCTTTTTAGGCAAAAAGCTTGGCAAAAACCTTCAACAAAAAAGTTTTTAGTTAACCCCGTTTTATTCTTTGAAATGGGTTTGACTTTAATCGAAGTGCATCTTCTATCGTGTTGCAGGTTTATTTTGCACAAAACAGCTTTATAGTGCATATCCTTTATAAAACCCCATTTATAAAGGAGCATTTATGCACGTATCGATTCAAATAATCATAGCGGCGCTGACGGTTTTGGGCTTTTACTTTTGCCTCAAGACCTTGGCGTCGCTGATATTCACAAGTAAGCAGATATCGGCATCGGTCATTATTGAAAGCAAAAAACAGATTTCGGAGCTTGATCTTTTGCTCCCCGAAGCGTCGTCTGCGCTCTTTGCCACACGCAAAAAAAGGCTTGCGGTATTAGTGCCAAAAAGCATCTGGAATGCTTGTGATCAAAAAGAAAAATATACCGCCCGAGAAATCATGGATTATTTCGGCGCGGAGCTTTATATTATATGACTCCTTGCATGTCAAGCAAGTAGTCAAAAACAAAGAAAAGGAGGTCTCGTATGGGAGAGGAAAACAGAAATCTGTTCGGTGATATCGTCCCCGAAGAAGGCGAAAAGCTGATAAAGCTTTCGGGAAGCGTTGAGCAGGTCATATACGCAAATGAAGAAAACGGTTATCTGGTCTGTGATCTTGGCACCGATGACGACGACCTCATAACAATAACGGGAATTATGCCTTACGTTAACGAGGGCGACTCGCTTATCGTTTACGGCGAGTGGAAGCATAATCCCAAATACGGCAGGCAATTCGTGGTATCTCAATACGAGAGATATATGCCCGCCAACGCAAGCGCGATCCTGCGTTATCTTTCCTCGGGAGCTATAAAGGGAATAGGCAAAAAGACCGCTCTGAAAATAGTCGAGGAATTCGGCGACAACACTCTTGAAGTGTTGGAAAACCACCCCGATTGGCTTTCGGACATCCCCGGAATAAGCCTCAAAAAGGCAAAACAGATCTGCGAGGATTTCAAGGCAAAGGCGGGAATACGCACCGCTATGCTATTTTTCAGAGACTATTTCGGAGCTACCACCACGGTTAAGATCTATAAAAAGTGGGGTTCGTCATGTATTGATATAGCAAAAAACAACCCATATAGGCTTTGCGAGGAGATCGACGGCATTGGATTTGAGCGCGCCGACAGTATGGCAATGAAGCTGGGTCTTGAAAGGGATTCATACGAACGACTTTTCAGCGGCGTAGGTCACGTTCTCCGCTACAACGCGGCGCAGAACGGTCACGTCTGTCTGCCGAGAGAAAAACTTGTAACGGCATCCGCTCATCTTTTGGGTGCAGACGGGGCAAGAATCGACGAGGTCATAGACGATATGCTGGCTATGGGCAAGCTACGTTACTCGCTTTTTGACGGCGTGGTCTATCTCTACGACAGATTTTCCTACGAGTGCGAGTGCTATATAGCCGAAAAGCTTGAGCTTATCGACAGGCTGTGTCCTGCGGTCGACGTTTCCGACGCGAATTATTTTATTGAAAAAGAGGAGCGCAAAAACGGATTTACCTATGCGCTTATGCAGAAAAGAGCGATAATAGGCGCGCTTGAAAGCGGCGTTATGCTGCTGACCGGTGGTCCCGGTACGGGTAAGACCACCATCGTCAAAGCTTTGCTTGATATTTTCAACAGTATGGATATGAAGGTAGCGTTAGCGGCGCCTACGGGTCGCGCGGCAAAACGTCTTTCGGAGTCTACCTCCCAAGAAGCCAAGACTATACACCGCCTTCTTGAATTCGAATATGCTACCGACGAAGGAGACCGTCCCGGATTCCGCAAAAACGAAAACGACCTTCTTGAGGAAAACGTAATTATCATCGACGAGTCCTCAATGATAGACAACGTACTTATGTCCTCTCTTCTTCGCGCGGTCAAACCCGGGGCGAGAGTGATATTCATAGGTGACGCCGACCAGCTTCCCAGCGTCGGCGCGGGAAACGTGCTCCGCGATCTTTTGGATTGCGGCAGATTCACCACCATCCGCCTCGACGAGATCTTCCGTCAGGCGCAGGAATCCTTGATAGTCACCAACGCTCATGCCATAAACCGCGGAGATATGCCGAGGCTGGACGTTAAAAATAACGACTTCTTCTATCTTGCGAGAAACACCGACGAGGAAATAGCCTTTACCGTTACCGATCTTTATAAAAACCGTCTGCCCAAGACCTACGGCGCGGACACAGTGAATAATATTCAGGTCATTTCCCCTTCGAGAAAGGGAGACGCGGGCACTGAAAACCTTAACGTGATAATCCAAGCCGCCTTGAATCCTCCCTCAACGAAAAAGAAGGAGCATAAGCACCGCGAAAGGATCTTCCGCGAGGGTGACAAGGTAATGCAGATAAAGAACGACTATGAGATCGAATGGTGCCGCGAGGACGATTCTACGGGTACGGGGATTTTCAATGGCGATATAGGAACTATACTCCGCATCGATAATCTTAACGAGTGTATGGAGATAGTGTTTGACGATAAGCACGTCACCTATGACTTTACCTCGCTCGAGGAGCTTGACCACGCTTACGCCATCACCGTACATAAGAGTCAGGGCTGTGAATATCCTATAGTTATACTGCCGCTTTACAGTGCGCCCGCTATGCTGCTGACTAAAAATCTTTTCTATACCGCCGTTACGAGAGCGCAGAAAATGGTCGTACTCGTCGGCAGAGCAGAGGTCGCCAAAACAATGGTGTCAAACACCCATACAAGTATGCGATACACCTGCTTGAAGCAAAGATTATTATAATTTAATTTGTGGGAGGGGAGAGAAACTTTTCAAGGAAAAAAGTTTCTCTCCCTTCCCACACCCTCCCTCTTTTCAAAACCTTTAAAAGTATACTATTTCAGCAGTGAAACTAACTGCTTTTTTGTTTTGCTCCCGTATAAGTGCAAGTCTTTTTCGATAAAAGGCTATAATTAAATCACACGTTGCTCCCAAATAGGCGCAAAGGAAGGTTTATTATGAACGCTAATATTGAAAAAAAGATAGGTCAAAATATCCGAACTCTTAGAGAAAAGAATAATATGACTCAAGAAACCCTCGCCGCCAAGCTCCAGCTTGAAGGCTGTGATATTACCAGAAGCGCGGTAGCAAAAATTGAAGTAGGGCAGAGACATCTTTATCCCGATGAAATTTATTTCATCAAAAAAATTCTGAACGTTTCTTTTGATGAAATTTTTAATTTAAAGTAATATATGGAACAAAAATTAAGACGAGACAGAAGAATCGGCAACAATCTCCGCAAGCTTCGTGACGAACACGACATTTCGCAGGAAAAGCTCTGCGCTATGCTTCAGACTCGCGGTTGCGATATAGCAAGAAGTGCTTATGCGAAATACGAAGCGGGCGAGCTTAACGTAAAAATAAGTGTTCTAATTGAGTTAAAGAAGATCTATAACTGTACCTTCGACGATTTTTTTGAAGGACTTGAAGTATACGGTAACGAATAAAAAATGAACTCCAAAATTAAAACAGCTTTCAGAACAGCCAACAATTTAATATTTATTCCGATATGCGCGGCTTGCGGTGAGCGTTTGTCTCCGATTCCCGAAAGGGAGGAGGGCCCGACCCACGGCAGAGTATGCTTCTGCAAACCCTGTCTTGAAAAATGGCAGAGGGCAAGGGCGGAAAGCTGTCCCGTTTGTATGAACACCTCGGACAGATGCAACTGCACTCCCGATTATTTTTTCAATTATCAACCGAGCATACCTTCGCTTTGCTTTTACCGCCCCGAGTCGGGCGACGTACCGTCAAACGCCATAATCGCCATGAAAAGGCGCCTTGACTTTGAGCTTTTTGATTTTATGGCTATCGAGCTTTCCTCAAAGCTTGCAACAACTCTTTGCAAAATGGGCATGGAGGGCAAAGATTGCATCATCACCTGGGTGCCCCGCAAAAGCTCGGCAATAGCCGAAAGCGGATTCGATCAAGGTCGGGAGATTGCCAAAAGAGTGGCGAAGATCTACGGCGCAAAGATATATCCTCTCTTTACGAGAAGCGGCGGTAAAGAGCAGAAGAAGCTGGACAGAAAAAGCCGAAAAAAGAATGCTGAGGGCAGCATAAAGCTCAACGAAAGCATGAAGGGATTGCCGCGTTTCGGCGATCATCACTCCATAGGAGAATTCCTTCGCGGTAAAAACATAATCATAATCGATGACGTTATGACCTCGGGAGCTACTCTTCGCCGCGCCTGTGAGCTTCTTCATTCGCAAAACGTAAGTAATACCGCGGTGGCTTGTGTTGCAAAAAGCATCAATATCAAATCAAAGTCGAAAAACTGATCTCGGTCGGCGGTTTTCAACTGCATACGACCGCATATCTCTTTCTTCGACTTTTTGTTTTCTGTAAGTTAATGATATATTTATAAAAAATAATTGACTTTTAGTAGTATTTTGTTGTATAATTAGAATGAGATATTATACAGAGACTCGTTACGGAGGATTTTTTAAGTGTTCAAAAATATAATTCTCAGCAGAGATATAGGAATAGATCTTGGCACCGCAACCGTGCAGGTTTTCGTGCAGGGTAAAGGCGTAGTTATGAGAGAGCCAAGTGTCGTTGCTATAGATAAAGCCACGGACAGAGTAATTAAGGTCGGTAAGGAAGCCCAGGAAATGCTGGGAAGAACGCCCGACTCTATTTCCGCGCTCCGACCTCTGAAGGACGGAATGATAAACGAATACGACGTCACCCTTAAAATGCTCCAGTATTTTATCCGTCGCGCCTGCGGTAAAACTATCCTCCCTCCGAGAATTATGATAAGCGTACCTTCGGGTATGACCGAGATAGAAGAAAGGGCAATACTCGATGCCGCAAGAGAGGCGGGCGCCAGAAAGACCTATCTTATCGAATCCCCCATAGCGGCGGCACTTGGCGCAGATCTCAATATAAACACCGCCATCGGAAATATGACTGTGGATATCGGCGGCGGAATTACTGAAATTGCAGTAATTTCGTTGGGCGGCATAGTCGTTTCCAAGACCATAAAAGTGGGCGGCGACAGCTTTGACGAGGCAATTGTCGATTACGTAAGAGACAATTACAACATACTTATAGGAGAGAGAACCGCCGAAAGCGTTAAAATGAAGATCGGAGAGGTATACGAGCACGGTCAGGCAAGACTTCTCGACGTCAAGGGCAGAGATATTTCAAGCGGAATGCCCAAGACCGTTACCCTTTCATCCAAAGAAATGATCGGCGCTATGTACGATCCGATGACCGCGCTTATCGACGGCATCTGCGACATTATTGAGCACACCCCTCCCGAGCTTGTGGGTGATATCCTCCACAACGGTATCATTTTAGTGGGCGGCGGCGCGCAGTTGAGAGGCCTCAACAAGCTTATACAAAGAGTTACGGGCATTAAAACTGTCATCGCCAAGGATCCCGACTCCTGCACCGTCCTCGGTATGGGAAAAAAGATGGAAACGCTTAATAAATTTTCATTCGACGACGACAGTTCGGCAATCTACAGAAAATAATAGTTAAATTTAGAAATAATATAAATGGCGGCGTTTTTCGCCGCCAATTTGCAAATCTTAAGAAAGAAAGGCTATTTTTATGGATTACGTAATACATGGCTACGAGCCTGCATCTGTTTTTAAAATTTTTGAGGAGCTTTGCGCGATTCCCCACGGATCGGGCAACGAAAAGGGAATCGCAGACTACATCGAGGCATATGCCAACGAAAGAGGACTTTTTGTTCTTCGTGATGATGTTGGAAACGTTTTCGTCCGCAAAAATGCGGCAGAGGGATACGAGGAAGTTCCCGCAATACTTCTTCAGGGTCATATGGATATGGTTTGTGAGAAGAATTCCGACTCAAATCACGACTTTTTAACCGACGGGCTTTCTCTTTCCGTCAAAGACGGTTTCCTTTGGGCAGACGGCACCACTCTCGGCGCGGACAACGGTATTGCGGTAGCCATGATGCTGGCTATTCTCGATACCGACGAGCACCCCACTCTTGAATGTCTCTTTACCGTCGAAGAGGAAACCGGACTTGCAGGTGCGCAAGGCTTCGATTGCTCTGTCGTTACTGCCAAGAGGATGATAAATCTCGACAGCGAAGAGGACTATCAGATAACCGCGGGCTGTGCGGGCGGTAAGAGAAGCGAATTTACCTTTGATTTTGAAAAAATACCCTCAGTCGAGGATGATCTTTTCCTCAAGGTCTCTGTCATCGGACTTTCGGGCGGTCACTCGGGTGCCGAAATACACTGCGGAAAGACCAACGCCATCGTTCTTATGGGCAGATTGCTTTCCACGGCATACGCTGCCGCAAAATTCAATATCGTTAATATCAACGGCGGCGGAAAGGACAATGCTATTGCCCGCGAGTGCTTTGCAACTCTTCGCTTTGATGACGGAAACGCTTTTAATTCCGCTAAAACGGCCATCGTGCGTGAATCGCTTAATATACGAAAAGAAATCAGCAAAGATGACAAAGAGCTGTCGGTAGGAATCGGAAAAACCGAAGGCGAATTTTATATGAGCTACGATGTTACCGAAAATATTATCGCTTTCCTTACCCTGCTACGCACCGGAGTGCTTAAAATGAGCAATCAGATCGAAGGATTGGTTGAATATTCGAGAAATCTCGGTATCGCGGCAACCGAAGAGGGAAGAGTGCGCTTTACCATCTCAACCCGTTCTTCCATTGAGGCCCAGCTTGATTCCTCTATCCGTGAGCTTGATTCTCTCGCTAAACTCGTTGGCGCAGACTGCCGCCACTACGCGCGCTATCCCGGCTGGGAGTTTGAGCCTGCATCCCTTCTCCGCGAGCAGTATATTGAAAAATTCAAGTTCCTCTTTGGCAAAGAGCCTTCAGTAGGTGTCATTCACGCGGGACTTGAGTGCGGTATTCTTTCGTCGAAGATGCCTGGAATGGATATTATTTCGATAGGTCCCAATATGTATGACATACACTCGCCAAACGAGCATCTTGATCTTACGTCAACGGCTAAAGTGTGGACGGCTGTTCTGGCTGTTATAAGTGATAAATAAATTGGGGTTTAACGAACGGTTCAAAGGCGAAGCCTATTGAAAGTTTTTACGTCGCAGAGTTTGCTTGCAAACTCGAGCAAATCTCGCTTGCGAGTTTGCAGTTTTTCTCAAAAAGCGACCGCTGATCCAACGCGCGGAGCGTTGGTCGCCTCCGCAGAGGCGAAACTCCTTTTGCGCGCTTTCTTTTTTGCTAAGCGAAGGATGTCGCTTGCGAGCGCGACCGCCGATCGCGACGTGTCACTTCGGGCGTTGCCCGAAGCCGCGAGTTTTCTGCGAAAACATCGCCAAGCGACAAGCCTTTGAAAAGGCTTGAGCGAAACTTTCCAAAAGACAACGTTCAACTAACCGACAAATCAAAATTTGAATACAAAAAAGGGAGACCCGAGGGTCTCCCTTAAATCTTTAAATTAATTTTCAGGCTCGATAAGACCGTAGTTACCGTCCTTTCTCTTATAAACCACGCAGGTCTTTTCACTTGAGGAATCGTTAAATACGAAGAAGGTGTGACCAAGCAGATTCATCTGCATAATTGCCTCCTCGGGTGACATCGGCGTATATTCAAATTTCTTGGTTCTGATTATAATGTCGGATTCCTCCGGTTCTTCTCCCGCAACCGACGCAGCCGCAATTTCCGCATCGGGAACTATGCCCTCACGAAGCTTCTTGCGGAGCTTCGTTTTGTTCTTTCTTATCTGTCTTTCGATATTGTCGATCGATTTATCAAGTGCATCTCTGAAGGTGTCGGCATCTACCTCACTTCTGAAAAGAGTGTTTGAGGCTTTGATCGTGATTTCAAGCGTACAAAGATTGCGCTTGTGGGTAAGAGTTGCGGTGGCGCTTGCTTCGTCATCGAAATACTTGTCCAACTTTGCAATCTTCTCGTTGATCATTGCCTTTGTGTCCTCGTACACGTTCAACTGTCTTCCGATTACGTTGATCTTCATAAGATACCTCCTTGTTTCGCCGCTTTCGCGGTAGTTTTCGCCATCCATGTGGCGCGTTGCCCTCGCTCTGCCCTATAACAGAACGATTTTTAAAGAACACTTTCGCATCCTATGCTATAATTATAGCAACTTTTTTATAAATATTAGTGACCAAAAAATTAACATTGTGCAAATTTTATGAAAATTGGTTTAGATACCTAAATTTTATTGTGTAATATGCGGTGATTATAAATATTTGCTTCTTGATGATCAATATTGCAAAAATGCCAAGGTTTAATTGACATAAAAATGTCAAAATATCGTGAAAACCCTTGACATTATAGCTTGTATTTGTTATAATAATTATGTCTGCAATGAGTTTTTATGCATCATTGAAGCGGTTTTGAACTATGTCCGTAACACTTGCGTGAGATTTCGGCAGAGAACTGCAGCCGAAATTGCATATAAATTACTTTTGTATTAAAATATTTAAGGAGGGCTAAAAAATGGCTCATTTAAGTGACGCTTCTGTTGCAAAGATATCCGCTATCTGCGACAGATACGCAAACGAAAAAACACCTCTTATGATGATCCTCAGCGACATCCAGAAGGAATACGGCTATATTCCGCTGGAGGTTCAGGAGATAGTCAGCAAGAAGACCGGAATCAGCGTTTCCGAGATCTACGGTGTTGTAACCTTCTACTCTTTCTTCTCCCTTAAGCCCAAGGGCAAGTACATCGTTGGCGTATGTCTCGGTACCGCTTGCTACGTAAAGGGCGCACAGCAGGTTTTGGACAAGTTCTCCGAGCTTCTCGGAGTTGCTCCCGGTGAGACCACCGAGGACGGTATGTTTACCCTCGACGCTCTTCGTTGCATAGGCGCGTGCGGTATCGCTCCCGCAGTTTCCATCAACGGTAAGGTATACCCCAAGGTTGAGGTTTCCGCAATCGCAAATATCATTGAAGATCTTCGTGCAGAAGGAGGACAGAACTGATGATTAAGAATTTTGAAGAACTCGCGCAGTTGCAGGCTACCTGCACCGCTACTCTCAGCGACAAGTTCAGCGGCAAGGGCGAAAAGAGAGCTATGGTTCTTTGCGGTGGTACGGGATGCCTTTCCTCCAACTCCGCAGAGATCAAGGCAAAGATCGAAAAGATACTTAAAGAAAAAGGACTTGACGAGAGAGTTTCCTGCAACCTCGTA
Organism: Eubacteriales bacterium; assembly: GCA_045585895.1. GTDB lineage: Bacteria > Bacillota > Clostridia > Oscillospirales > CAG-272 > SVTX01. Next base: position 3,878 of record JAZMZI010000078.1, on the reverse strand, counting down.
GGATGCTTCGGCTTCTGCTCTCAGGGTCCCTTCGTAAAGATATACCCCGAGGATACTCTTTACCGTCTCGTTAAGATCGAGGACGTTGAGGAGATCATCGAAAAGGATATCATCGGCGGCGAGGTAGTTGAAAGACTTCTTTACGTCGATCCCGCAACCAAGGAAAAGGTAGTAAAGCAGGATGACATCAACTTCTACAAGAAGCAGAAGAGAATCGCTCTTCACGGTTGCGGCGTTATCAACCCCGAGGACATTAACGAGGCTCTCGGCTCCGGCGCATTTGCAGGTCTTGCAAAGGCTCTCAAGATGGACAGAGCAGACGTTATCAAGGAAGTTCTCGATTCCGGACTCAGAGGCCGCGGAGGCGGCGGATTCCCCACCGGCAGAAAGTGGCAGTTCGCATTCGCTCAGCCCGACGGCGAAAAGTACGTAGTATGTAACGGCGACGAGGGTGACCCCGGCGCATTCATGGACCGTTCGATCCTCGAGGGTAACCCCTTGGCAGTTATCGAGGGTATGGCTATCGCAGGCTATGCTATCGGTGCGCAGAACGGTTACTTCTACGTTCGTGCAGAGTATCCTATCGCGGTTGCTCGTCTCCAGAAGGCGATCGATCAGGCTGAAGAGATGGGACTTCTCGGCGACAATATTCTCGGCACCGATTTCTCCTTCCGTGCGCACATCCGTCTCGGCGCGGGCGCATTCGTTTGCGGTGAGGAAACCGCTCTTCTGAACTCTATCGAGGGTCAGAGAGGTATGCCTCGTCCCCGTCCTCCTTTCCCTGCAGTAAAGGGTCTCTGGGGTTGCCCCACCATCGTTAACAACGTTGAGACTCTTGCTTGCGTTCCTTACGTTCTCCGCAACGGTGCAGAGAGCATCGCAAAGATGGGAACCGAGAAGAGCAAGGGTACCAAGGTATTCGCTCTCGGCGGTAAGGTAAACAACGTAGGTCTCGTTGAGGTTCCTATGGGAACTACTCTCCGCGAGCTTATCTACGATATCGGCGGTGGAATTCCCAACGGTAAGAAGTTCAAGGCAATACAGACCGGCGGTCCTTCCGGCGGATGCTTGACCGAAAAGGATCTTGACACTCCCATCGACTTCGATAACCTCGTAGCAAAGGGCTCTATGATGGGTTCGGGCGGAGCTGTCGTTATGGACGAAGACAACTGTATGGTCGACGTTGCTAAGTTCTATATGGAATTTACCTGCGACGAGTCCTGCGGTAAGTGCACCCCCTGCCGCGTAGGTACCAAGAGACTTCACGAGTACCTCGTTAAGATCTGCGACGGTAAGGCTACTATGCAGGATCTTGAGGATATGGAAGCTCTCGCTCAGGCTATTCAGGCAGGCTCGCTCTGCGCTCTCGGTCAGACCGCGGCTAACCCCATCCTCTCCACTCTCAAGTCTTTCAGAGACGAGTACGTAGCTCACGTCGTTGACAAGACCTGTCCCGCAAAGGTATGTAAGAACCTTATGTCTTACGTTATCGACGAGGACAAGTGTATCGGTTGCGGACTTTGCGAGAGACAGTGTCCCGTTAACGCGATCGTTAAGACCGATTACGTAGCTCCCGGTCACAAGCTTCCTTCCAGAAGGATCGACACCACCAAGTGTATCAAGTGCGGACTCTGCATGTCTTCTTGTAAGAAGATCAAGGCTATCGAGAAGAAATAAGGGGGATTTTGAAAAATGGCATTAATAAACATTAAAATAGAAGGCATTCCCTATCAGGTTGAAGAGGGATTGACCATACTTGAGGCTGCAAAGGCTTGCGGATACGAGATCCCCACTCTTTGCGCATTCAACCACGGCGAGTGCAACAGAGGTTCTTGCCGCGTATGTCTCGTTGAGGCAACCGGCGCACGCGGACTCGTTGCATCCTGCGTATACCCCGTAAACGAGGGTATGGAGATCACCATCTCCTCTCCCAAGGCAGTTGCGGCAAGAAGAGCAAGCGTTGAGCTTCTTCTCTCCAATCACTCCATGAACTGCCAGACTTGTGACAAGAACGAGAAGTGCGAGCTTCTTCACGTTGCACGTCTTACAGGCGCAAGAGACAATATGTTCAAGGGCGCGCAGACCGAAGTTACTATCGACGAGATCAGCCCTTCCATCGTAAGAGATACCTCCAAGTGCGTTCTCTGCGGTCGTTGCGTAGCAAGATGCTCGGGCGCTCACGGAAACGGCGTTATCGGCTTCCAGAACAGAGGCTTTAAGACCATTATCGGCCCTGCTGAGAACAGAAGCTTTACCGATTCTCCCTGTATCCTTTGCGGACAGTGCGTAAACGTATGTCCCACAGGCGCTCTTATGGAAAAGAGTGAGATCGCGAAGGTCGACGCTGCTATGAAGGCAGGCAAGTACGTAGTTGTTCAGACCGCTCCCGCAGTAAGAGCTGCTCTCGGCGAGGAATTCGGTATGAAGATCGGTACTCCCGTTACCGGTAAGATGGTTGCCGCTCTCAAGCGTCTCGGCTTCAAGAAGGTATTCGATACCAACTATGCCGCTGACCTTACCATTATGGAGGAGGCTACCGAGCTTCTTGGCAGAATCAAGAACGGCGGCGCGCTTCCTATGATCACCTCCTGCTCGCCCGGATGGGTCAACTACGCAGAGACCTACTACGGCGACTGCCTTGACCACATCTCCTCCTGCAAGTCTCCTCACGAGATGATGGGTGCTATTCTCAAGCACTACTATGCAGCTAAGATCGGCGTTGCGGCTGAAGATATGTTCGTTGTATCCATTATGCCTTGTACCGCTAAGAAGTTCGAGAAGGAGAGAGACGCTCTCAAGACAAATGGACTTATGGACGTTGACGCAGTTCTCACCACTCGCGAGCTTGGTAAGCTTATCAAGAGAAGCGGTATCAACTTCACGAAGCTTCCCGACGAAGAGTTTGATAACGACATTATCGGTGAGTACACCGGCGCAGGCGTTATCTTCGGCGTAACCGGCGGCGTTATGGAGGCGGCTGTTAGAACCGCTAACTTCGTTCTTACCGGCAAGGAGATCGAGGGCGTTAAGTTCGAGCCCGCTCGAGGATTTGACGGCATCAAGGAAGCAAGCCTTGACATGGGCGGTATGACCGTTAATATTGCTGTCGCTCACGGTATGAAGAACGCAAAGGTTCTTCTCGATCAGATCCGCGCAGGCGAGAGCAAGTACCACTTCATCGAAATCATGGGATGCCCCGGCGGTTGTATCAACGGCGGCGGTCAGCCCTACGTCAGAGAGTGCTTCCTTCCTAACGAGGACGCAGACATCATGGACACCTACAAGGAAAAGAGAGCTCAGGCGCTCTACAGCGAGGACGAGAGACAGGTTCTCCGCCAGTCTCATAACAATCCTCAGATCAAGGCACTCTACGATGAGTTCCTTGGCGAGCCCAACTCTCATAAGGCTCACGAGCTCCTCCACACCCACTACGGCGCTCGTACCCCTTTCCCTGAGAAGTAATATATAGTTCGCAAAGGGGAGGAAGGGAAACTTTTTGAAAAAAGCTTTCCCTTCCTCCCCTCTGCACACCCCACCAACCCTTCAAAAACTTTTTCAAAAAGGGGATAGTGAAAAAGTAGAGTTTAACTTTTCACCGTGAAGAAATAATAAAATATGTATCAAAAAGCAGTTGTCGACGAATCTTCGGCAACTGATTTTGCTTTTTGTGTCTACAATTTACACTTGAATAAAGCACCCCAATATGTTATAATTAATACAGAAATCATAATTTGAGGTTTAATATATGGCTTTACACGTAATGGACGAGGCAAACCGTTGTTTGCAGTGCATAAATCCGCAATGCGTCAAGGGTTGCCCTATAAAAACTACGATACCGGAAGTTATAAGACTATTAAAAGAGAATAAGCTTGACGAAG
>JAZMZI010000077.1:0-3040 GCA_045585895.1 Eubacteriales bacterium | reverse complement strand
CCACGGCAGAAACAAAGGCAGAGAAACCTAATAAGACTCCCCGTCCCGATGACGGTGACGACGATGAGACCGATAGCGGCAGTGAAACTAACGGTGGAAACGAGACCAACGAAGGCAACGAAACCAGCGAAGGCAACGAAACCAGCGAAGGAACCGAGACCGATGGAACCGAGACCAATGGCACCGAAAACGGTAACGGTTCCAATCAAGAAGTAGGCGCCCCCGGCGAATATTCCTATGCCAATCGCAACGAGACCGTATACGTAAGCGCAAGTGCTGCAACTCTCCGTACCGCAACATATGAAAACAAAGGCAGCATTGCCAAAGGCACCCAGCTTATAAGAACCGGTATCAGCACCGACGAGGCAGCTTACTGGAGCAAGGTAACCCATAACGGCGAAACCTACTACGTTGCATCCAAGCTTCTTACCGACGTTAACCCTGCCGAGATTGACGCAGGCTTTACCGCAGTTGAAAAGACCGTCCGTCTCAACGGTAACGGTGAAAGCGGAACCCTTTATCTCAACGTTCGTGATATTCCCTCTATGCAAAGTTCTGTTATCGGAGAGGTGACTTGGGAAATGGACATCAAAGTAGTCGCTGAAAACACTACTACCGAGTGGTACAAAATCGAATTCAAGGACTACGAAGGCAACACCAAGACGGGTTACATTGCTTCCGACGCAAAGTACTACGCAACCGCTGACACCAACACCGACGCAGGCAATACCAACACTCAGGAGCCTACCGGTGGTAACGGCAAATAATTATTGTATTTAACACAAATCCGACGGAAAAATTCCGTCGGATTTTTATTTTATTGTTTTTTCGGCTTGTTGTTATTTTTCTTCTTTTTCGTTGCGGAAAATCCGAATTTGCCGATCTTTTTGCCAAGCTCGAAGTATTCGCCGTGAGCATACGCCGTAAGACCCGCTTTTTCTATATGAAGCTTCCCTTCCTTATCCACGAGGCTTTCGTCCACGTTCACCGCCACAATGTCTGCCATAAACATATCGTGAGAGCCTAAGGGTATGATATCTGTCACGCGGCACTCAAGCGACAAGGGACACTCGGCTATAAGGGGCGCTTTGACCTCGGTTGCAGGCTCCTTTGTAAGATTGCATTTGGCAAACTTATCGACCTTCGCCCCCGTGTAGATGCCGCAATAATCCGCCGCCTTGACGAGGCTTGCAGGGGTAAGATTTATGACGAACTCGCCGCTTCCTTTTATTATATTGTAGGAATGTCTCTTGGGTCTGACCGAAATATAGGTCTTTGGTGGGATAGTGTTTGTTATTCCCGTCCAACCAATGGTAATAATATTAGAGTTTTCCATATCTCCCGACGTGACCATCACGGGAGGCAGAGGGGCGAGGAGCGCGCCGCCGCGCCATTTGATCTTTGCCATAAAAGCTCTCCAATCGAAAATTTCTTTATTTATAATAACATATCGCACGCCAAAAGTCAAGATTTTTTCGCTTTTCTCTTGACAACGCCTGTATTGGGTGATATAATAATAAAAACCAATGAGAAAGAAGAGTACGTCAATTCCCTTTTCCACAGAGAGCCGCGGGTGGTGCGAGTGCGGCGAAAAAAATTGACCGAATGGGCTTTTGAGGGCAGACCGAAGCGGGATACCGTGCGTAGGATCTGACGGTGCGCGCCGTTATGCGTTAAGTGGTGGCGATCAAGCCTCAATCGTGGGTGGTACCGCGGATTTTTAGTAAAAATTCGTCCCCGACAGTAATTCTGTCGAGGGATTTTTTATTTTCAAATATTATTTAAGTGAGGTATATATCATGTTTCAAGACACTCCTGTTTCCTTCTCGGGTGTTCAGCCCAGCGGGAACCTAACCATCGGCAACTATCTCGGAGCTATCAAAAACTTTTCCGCATACTCCGAAAAATACAAGTGCTTTTACTGCGTAGTCGACGAGCACGCGATAACCGTCCGTCAAGTTCCCGCAGACCTGCGCCGCCGCACATACGAAACTCTGGCCCTCTATATGGCTTGCGGTCTTGACCCCGAAAAGAATACGCTTTACGTTCAGTCACACGTCAAGGAGCACGCGGAGCTTGCTTGGCTCTTAAATTGCTTCACGGGCTTTGGCGAGCTTTCCAGAATGACACAGTTCAAGGACAAATCCCAGAAGCACGCAGACAATATCAATGCGGGTCTTTTCACTTATCCCGTGCTTATGGCTGCTGATATTCTTCTCTATCAGACCGACGTCGTTCCCGTGGGTATCGACCAGAAGCAGCACGTCGAGCTGTGCCGCGATATTGCGACACGCTTCAACGCTATCTATCCCGACACCTTTACCATTCCCGAGCCTATTATGGCAAAGAGCGGAGCGAAGATCATGTCGCTTGCAGAGCCTACCAAGAAGATGAGCAAATCCGACGAGAACACCAATGCGGTCGTTTACATTCTTGACGACAGAGATACCATAATCCGTAAGTTCAAGAGAGCCGTTACCGACTCCGACACATGCGTAAAATACGCAGAGGGCAAGGACGGTATCAACAATCTTATGACGATTTATTCTGTCTTCACCGGCAAAACTCTTGACGAGATCGAGCGCGAGTTCGACGGCAAGGGATATGGCGACTTCAAGCTGGCAGTGGGCGAGGTCTGCGCAGACGCGCTCGCCCCCGTTCAGGATAAGTTCAAGACCTTTATGTCAGACAAGGCACAGCTTGAAGAGCAGATGAAAAAGGGCGCAGAGGAAGCCTCCTACGTGGCTCGCCGCACCCTCTCCAAGGTTCAGAAGAAGCTCGGTTTCGTTCAGATAAGATAGTATTTGATAATTCAGCGGAAGACTTCTTATTATTAGAATGTTCAACAGCAAAAGAACTATGTTTAATTAATAATCAAAACGCCGCCTTAGGGCGGCGTTTTTCAGTCTGTCGAAAAACGCCCATTACGCGAGAGCGAAGGTGGGCGTTTTGGTGTATTTGAAGTAAAAAAGCGATATAAAAGCAAAGAAATCGGAGGGATGGTTATCTCTCCACTTTCTTTTAGCAAATTTTTTGAGAT
>JAZMZI010000076.1:0-9869 GCA_045585895.1 Eubacteriales bacterium | reverse complement strand
AAGCGGAAAAAGGCGGTCAAATCCCCCGAAAAACCGCACGAAAAGACCTCAATTCACTCATTATAATGCTAATTTAAGCGAGTGGGAATAATACCGTAAGGTTTTTAAGTGGCTTGGAAGCCTTATTCCAAGCCACTTTTTGTAAATTTGGCGTTTTGTATGACAAAACCTTGCATCACAAGGAGGATTTTATGAATCAGCAAATTTTGAAAAAATATAGCTTTCTTCCCTTGATTTTTGTATTGATCTGCGTTTTTGCCTATAGTGTTATTTTAACCTCATGTAACAGCGCCAGTGCTAAGCATATCGAGCATTCGTTTGATAAAGAAACTGTTATAAAACCCACCTGTGCCGATAAAGGCTATACTATAAGAGAGTGCGAGTGCGGAGAGACGGTAAAAACCGATTACGTTCTTCCTGTTGAACATACTTATAGCGATTTTGAAACCAGAACAACGGCAACAGCATACAGTGTCGGGCTAAAAGAAAGAATTTGCACTGGATGCGGCTTAATCGATAGCGAGATCATTCCGAAAACGACCGTAAAATGGGAGATTGTACAATTTGATAACAACAATTTGTATGTCGGTGAAATTGATCTTCCGCCGTCAGAAAATACCGAATCCTCCGCTCTTCCAAATTCGGTGAAAACAGAATTTAACACCTTGGAAAAAACCATCACCATTAAAGCAGAGGAATTACCGTCAAACGTTTATGACGACTTAACAAATATAGTCATAAATGCATTTACCAAGGATAATAGCGACATTGTTATAGACAATGTAAAAATCGAAAATATTGAAGAATACGTGATTTATATTGAAGATGAGAATGGCGATTTGATCCCTGTCCCGTGGGGATAATTCATATATATTTCCCAATCCTCTTGAAATCACTTTGACTTTGTGATAAAATATAATTGTAATCACCGTGAGGTTCACGGAATACACTTTCCACAAAAATCAAAATAAATATATACAGGAGACTATTATGAACCGTTTACAGGACAAAGTAGCAATTATTACCGGCGGCAACTCCGGTGTTGGCGCGGCGACAGCTATCAAGTTTGCCGCAGAGGGCGCAAAGGTTGTTATCACCGCGCGCCGTGAAGCTCCCCTTCTTGAGGTTGCGGAAAAGATCCGCGCGGTAGGCGGCGAGGTTCTTCCCGTTGTCAGCGATATTTCCAAGGCGGAGGACGCAAAGAAAGTGCTTGAGGCAACCCTTGCGGCATTTGGCAAGGTAGATATTCTTATCAACAACGCAGGCGTGCTTGACGAGGGTCTTAAGGCGATCGACAGCTTCTCCGACGAGGATATGAACCGCGTTATCGACATCAACACCAAGGGTACTATGTGCATGATGCGAGAGATAAGCGCAGAGATGGCAAAGACCGGCTACGGCTCTATCGTCAACGTAGCAAGCGTTGCGGGCGTTATGGGCTGCGGCGGCGCGGCTTACGTTGCATCCAAGGCGGCTATTATCGGTATTACTCGCCACACAGCTCTCCGCTTTGCGGGCACTAACGTGCGCTGCAACGCCATCTGCCCCGGCACTATCGTAACCCCCATGGTTGCAGGCATGAGTCCCGCTAACATGGATATGAACATCTTCGGACAGATGATGAAGCACAACGACCTCAAGGTACAGCCCTGTTTCCCCGATGACGTAGCTAATATGCTTCTTTTCTTCGCATCCGACGAATCGAGAGCGATCACCGGTCAGTCCATCGTTACCGACTTCGGTTCTACTCTTTAATTTAAAACTTACGGCAGGCGGATCTTTACCGCCTGCCGCTTTTTTATAACAAATTTGCTATTTCCCAAGTGCTCTCTTGCCTATCGTATCATTTTGTATTATAATTGACATATAATCACAACCGAAGGGGTAAAATTATGGAAAATCTTCAAAAATATATTGATTTAATCAAAAATTACTCAAAAGAATCCTATTTGAAGCTGACTCGCGAGCCGATGAAGCGCCTGAAATACCCCTTTATCGTGCCGGGAGCGGTCTATAAATATCAGCTTTGGGATTGGGATAGCTGGCTTACCGATATTGCCGTCCGTCAGATTATTTCCGACAACGGCGGCATGGGAGAGCGCGAATTTCTTGACTGTGAGATGGGTTGCATTCTCAATTTTCTCGATCATGCCGACAGTGACGGCAAGATTCCCGTTGTTATCGACGGTGATCATCCCCTCCCTTTTATGGAAACGGCAAAAAATGCCCACAAGCCCTGTCTTGCTCAACACCTCGCCTTTATTCTGAAGGAAACGGGGAACGATATTTCGTGGGTCGCAGACAAGCTTGACAAATTAGAGGCATTTATCGACCGGTACCGTCGCACAAGCCGTCACGCGCCCACGGGGCTCTATTATTTCCTTGACGACACCGCTATTGGTGTTGACAATGACCCATCTATCTTCTATCGTCCCGACGGTTGCACCGCGTCTGTCTATCTCAACGTACTGATGTATAAGGAGCTTCGTGCTATGGCGTATATTATGGACGTGGCAGGCGAGAGTGAAAAATCTGATTCCTACGACCTTGAAGCGGCGGAGCTGAAAGACGCTATTAACGAGCATCTTTACGACGAAAAATGCGGAATGTACTTCTCCGCCGACCTGAATCTTGTACCTATCGATCCCAATCGCTTCCTGCACAGCGGCAAACCACGGCACTGGGATTGCTTGATAATGAGGATCGACTCTTGGGTGGGCTTTATGGCTATCTGGGCAGGTATCGCGTCTCCCGAGAGGGCGGTGCGCGTGATAGAGGAAAATATGCTGAACGAGCGCACTTTTATGGGTGAATTTGGTGTCCGTTCCCTTTCAAGGCTTGAAAAAATGTACGCAAATTGGCAGTCAAGCAACCCCTCCTGCTGGCTGGGACCCGTGTGGGGTATTACAAACTATATGTGCTTCCGCGCCCTTATTAATTACGGCTATTTTGAAGAGGCGGAGGCTCTCGCAAAGACTTTGATTAAAGTTTTCGGCAGAGATATCGAAACGTGCGGAGAGTTGCACGAATATTATCATCCCGACACGGGCGAAGGCATACACAATCAGGGCTTCCAGTCGTGGAATCTGCTTATCAATAACATGATCGCGTGGCTCGAAGACCGAGCGACGGTTACGGAGTTTTAAACGAAGTATATTTTCTATCGTGTTTCGAGTGTATAAGAGAATATTTTTACCAACGGCAGACCCAAAGTCCGTCTTCTTCTTTTATCTCAACTCCGTAGGGCTTCGACAGCTCGGCAAGCTTATCCATAAATGCGGTGTCCTTCGCCGGCTGGGGCAGACCCTCAAGATACTTTCCTTCTCCGCAGCTTGCGTAGATCGGCATAAGCTTTAAGCTCTTAAGCTTCTTACCGTCGGTCTCCCAGAGAGGAATTATTGCCTCTCTCATCTCTCTCTGCGCCATAAGTCCCGTACTGAAATCACGGGAACGCTTTTTCAGAAGCTCGATGGTGCTGTCATCGCTGTCCATTCCGTATTGGACGTAAAAATCCTCGGGAGCAAAGGCTACGTCGTAAAGCTGAATAAGGAAGTCGCCGAGAGAATAGAAAATAGGCTTATCCTTATATACCTCAATCGCGCGAAGGAGGTGAGGACCGTGAGCTACTACCGCATCGGCACCCCAATCTATCATATTTCGCATAAGCTCCTTATGAAACTCGGGAACGTTAGTCTTATCCATACCCTCGATCTGGTGGTGGTGAACAGAAACTATAACGTAATCGGCGCACATCTCCGCCTCTCGGATAGAAGCCTTCAGCCTTTCAATATCCTTGGGATTGATCTCGTACTTAAGACCGTAGTCGTTGCCAAGAATAAACTGCTGATCTCCGATCTCGCAAACGCCCTCGGGAAGATAAGGATAGTATCCCTCGCCGCGTGTTATCATCTTGGCGCAGTTGATGCCGCACTTATCTCCAACGCGCTTGATCGCGTCAAACTCCTCCTTGGGAACGATCACTTTTCTTGTAATGCGAATCCCGTTGATTCCGGGGCGTCCGGCAACTCTTCTCGACTGAACTCCTGCCATCATAGCGGGATTGAAGCTTAAGTTTACGGCAACAAGCCCAACGCGCCCGTTAGGTGTTTCAAGATAGGCGGGGGCGGAAGCCTGATGCAGATTGTTCCCCATTCCCGCGTGAGTGATTCCGCTTTCGTTAAGGGTCTCAAGAGTTCTTGCGAAGCCCTCAAAGGAAAAATCAAAGGCGTGATTGTTGTTTGCGCTGGTCATATTGAAGCCGTAGCGCAGCATATCGTAGTACATTTCGGGGTTAGTTCTTACGTAAGTACCGCCCGAAAACTGAGAAGCAAAGCACTCGCCCTCGTAATTAAGAGTGGTCTCAAGATTAAAAAATCTCGCATCTCCCTGCTCTATAAACGCCTTGACCTCCTCAAAGCCTTCGTAATTCTGAGGCAATCTTTTCTGAACGAGAATGTCACCAACGGCTGTAAATTTCATAGTGTTATTACTCCTTACTTTGCAAGCGCAAGCGCGGTTCTTATAATTATTTCAAGTCCCGGCACGAGAGAGTTTTTCTCAACGTATTCTTCTCTTCTGTGCGCGCCTACTCCGTTTCGAGAACCTATATCAACGGCGGGTACGCCAAGTGACAGAGGGATATTTGCGTCGGTGGACGCCATAAAAAATGCAATATCCTTATCACAAACCGTCTTTACCGACTGTCTGTATGCGTCGATAAGTCTTTCCTCTGCTACGGGATCTATATCCGCCATGCAGGGTCTGTCGCCCACCAGTTTGACGGTCAGCTTAACGTCCTCGGTATTTGCCGCTGCAAAAATGCGCTCAAATTCTTTTCTCATCGTTTCAAGGCACTCGCGGTCGTTGGAGCGGTACTCGCAGAGCATAGTTGCCTTCTGCGCGATGGTATTTATGCTTGTTCCGCCTTCGATAAGTCCCACGTTGTAGGTAGTGGTAGTGTTTTCCTTTTTAGGCACCTGAAGCTTGTATATCTCGCAAACCACCTCGGAAAGTGCCGCGATAGCGTTCTTATTTCCGAACTTTGAGAAGGAGTGACCGCCCTCGGTCTCAGCCGTGACCTCGTAACGGTGAGAGCCTACGGAAACGTTTACCACGTTTCCTATGCTGGCGTCGAGGGTTATGAACTCTCTTATTCTGCCTTCAAAGTCCTTGAAAAGCTGTTTGGTACCAACGAGATTTCCAAGTCCCTCCTCACAGCTGTTGCATACGAAAAGGAAGCCTTTCTTGGGAGCGATCTTATTTTCGACGAAATACTTTGCGGTAAGCATAAGAGCCGCAACGCTTGCGGTATCGTCGCCTACACCGGGGCAGTATATTCTCTCGTCGTCCTCGCGGAATTCGGGATAACTCTCGGTATCGGGGAAAACCGTATCGGTGTGAGCCGCAAAAACGGTAATTTCATTGCTTCCCTCGCAGTTAAGCGGGAAAATTACGTTATTTACCTCGTCTATATAAACACCTTCCGCGCCAAATGATTCAAAATATGCCTTGCAATACTCCGCTCTTCTTCTTTCACCGAATGAGGGCGCGGGGATGTGGCAGAGGTCTCTGATTATATTAAGCTGCACTTCTTCGTGATTTTTTGCAAATTCTTTCATCATTTTTCTCTTCTCTCCTGTTTTTCGTTATGTTCTTTGAGGTTTTTGATAAACTTGATCGAAGGTTTGATTCCAAAAGCAACCCCTATCATTCCGATAACCACCATTACTATCCATAGGGTAGTCACCGTAGGCCATCCCATTTTTTCGGCGGTAGGTCCGAAAACACAATAATTCAGCACAAGACCGAAGGATGCTGCCGCGTTAAGTATTCCCGCCGCCGTACCGTTAAGACCGTATTTTACGAAATGCATATTGAAATACTGCGTCAGCAGATGAGTCGCGCTGAGGAAAAGCGACACCATACAAAGGGCGAAAACTATCACGCCAACGGGAAGCGTACCAACGAAGCGCAACACCACGGTAAACGGGAGGGTTATTCCCAAAAGAACGAGATAACACACAAGCTCGTTTTTGATAAGCCTCGGGAATACTAAAAACTTTAAAAGGAAGGTGCCCGCAACGCCCGCAATAATTATGAGTATGTTCAAAAGGTTTCCGAGGGTGGGCGATACGCTGTCGTAGCTCTGGCTGAGCATTGTGGGAGAGAGGGTCTTTGCTCCCTGCTCCACCATAGTTCTCATCAGAACTGCGGGAAGAAGTGCCATAAATCCGCTTATGAAAAGTATTCCGATAGGGCTGCGTCCCGAGGAGGGATTGTCGTGAGGATCGAGATCCTCCACCACCTTTTCGGGCTTGTCCTTTATCATTATAGGGTTCAAGAACCTACAGAATATCAAAAGCGCTACGGCAAGAGCTACCAAAGTGACTGCGGAAATAGCGAAATTAAGTCTCCAATCGGGCAAAAACGCCGAAACCACGTAGGTGATTATAAGTCCTCCGGAGCTTGCGAAGGACATAAAAAATATCATCTTTGAGCGATCGCTCCGCACAAGCTGTGATGACATAATCTTATAGACCGCAGGCCAGAGCGCAAACTGAATTATGGCGCTGAACACCCATGCCGCAAGCATTACCCAGAAGCTTTGATTGAAAAAGATCACCACGTTTGATACGGCGCTTCCCAAAAGTCCCACCGCGATCAGCTTTTCGGGGCTGTATTTGTCGGCAAATATTCCGCCGAGTATCTGCAAAGGGGTATACGCTACATAAAATGCCGCGCTGATAATACTTGTCTCGGTCAAAGTCAGCGAACCCTCGGCAACTATTGACGCAAGCGCTCCCGAAAAACAGCTTTTGGTCATATAGACCAAGGCGTACATAAGCCAGATAAACGCAAAAAATATTCGGCTGGCTTTTTTATTCTCAAAGTGGATATCGGTATCCGACAAAAGTTTCATTTAAAGCTTTCTCCAAAATCTACTCTTGGGAGGTCACAAGATGTGACCTCCCAATTTTAATATTATTCTGCGAACATTTCGTTGATCTCTTTAATAGTCTTGCGAACGAGAAGCGCGCCGCCCTCATGTCCCGCAGTTCCGCTTCCGACGAACGCCGAATAGTGGCTACCTGCCTCCGCCCTTTCGGTAGGAAGATATCCGTATGCGCCGCAGGTAAGCTGAGAAAGGAAGGTCTGCTTTGCAAGGCTGCGGGCTCTTATCTGATTTGCGTAATTCAGGAAGAGCTCGTAGGGGTTGGTTGCGAAAGCAACGTCGCCCAGTCTCATAACGTGAACCTCGATGGGATAGAGGTCCATGGTCTGCTGAAGCTTATATCTCGCAATAATGCCGCTGTATATCTGCATTCTCGCGTTGTCCTCGTAGTTGATGTCACCCTCAAGCTTCTCAAAGAAATCCTTTACTACCTTGACCGCGCTCTCGTATTCAGCGATAGTCACCTTACGGAGGGGCATCTCAACGGTAAGATTCTTGTGCTTAAAAACCGTCTCGGTGACGTACTCGGTAACGTCGTCAAGCGCCCAGAAAATTTCGGTAGCAACACGAAGTGCCGCCTTATTACAACCCTTAACTTCAAACATAGAGGGGTCTGCTCTTCTTTCGATGACCGCATCGCGGTGTATGTTGGGGTCGTTCTTGCATACGGGAGAGTCTACCCAACGGACAAGGTCACGGGGACACATATCTCCCGCGGGAGATATCATACCGAGGAAACACACGTCCTTACCGTACTTAGCCTGAATATGCTCTCTAACCTTGCCCATGTAGTCGGAGGAGATAAAGCTCTGATGCTCAAGCACCTGAGCGGGGCAGGCTACGTTTGCCACAACACCGGTCAGCTTCTTGTCAGCATCATAAGTAAACATAAGCTCGATACCCGAATCGTTTCCGCTTTCAAGCTCGGTAAAGTTTGCGTGGCTTGCATTTCCCCACATCTTGGCAGAGCCGTCATCGTAGCAAACGCGACGGCACATACCAACGGCGGCGCGACCGAAGCCGCATGCATACGCGCCCTCAGCTCTATTTGCCCAAGCCTCCGCAGCCGCTTTTGCGATCCTTTCGACTATAAAATCTCTCGCCTCATCGCCACGGAGAATATCAGCGGAATCGTCGTGAGCTATGGGAACGTATTTTACGTGATCGGGCTTGTACTCGTTAAGATTTTGCAATGCGTTGGAAAACTGGTCGCTTCTCTTGGAATATCCCATAGAGGTATGAGTATGTATCGCGCCGACGATAAGCTTGCTCTTATCAAAGCCGCAATTCTCGGGAAGATAAGCTCTTACCGCTTCAAGCAGCTTACGGCTGGTGGAAACGAGGTCGCAGGAAACGAAAATCATATGATCGTCGCCGCACTCCAAGGCAAGGGCGGTAACCGCGATGGGAGTCTCTACCTCGCCCGAAATTCTCTCGTAAAACTGACCTACAAGGTCAACGCGTCTCCCCTCAGGAACGATACTGACCTCGCTCCAACCGATTTTGATCTTATTCATAGCAATTCTCCTTTTATTTTTGTGAATAAACTTTTGTATCTATATGACAGCCGCTTCAGCGGTCTTTTTTTCTTCCTCTGCAATTATGCGCTTCTTTTCCTTATTTGCCTTAGTGATAATAAACTGCATAACTATTATTACCACTACCATAATGGCTCCGCTTCCCAAAAGACCGAATTTGTAATTTCCGAGCCTGTCGTAAACAAGATTCATAAGCGGGGACGAAAGCGCATATCCCGCAGTGTTTACAGCTGAAATAATTCCAAGAACCTTTGCAAAGGATCTCTGTCCGAAAAGGTCGCTTGCAATAATGGGAAGCATAATAGTTTCAAGCGGAAGAGCCAGTCCAGAGAATATGGAATATATTGCCGCCAGAAGCTTTCCCTCGGGTGTAGGTGTCACACAGGCAAGAGAGACCATTACAAGCACGGTGGTTACCGAACAGATAAGCATAGTCTTTCGAAGCCCAAGCTTATCGTAGAAAAATCCCGTAAGGAATTTGAACGCTGCCAAAAACAGCGAGTGAATACTCCATATATTGGTGACGTACACGACGTCAAGGCCTACGTCCTTCATATGCTGAACCGCCACGCCGTTTATTGCGGTCAGCGAAAATCCCGTAAAAAAGATACAGATAAGTGCAACGTAATAATACCACCGCTTCTTTAAAGTCGAATAATCCAAGCCCACCCAGCTTTCGCCGCGGGATTTTTTCTTCGGGATCTCATCCACCAAATTACTGGGGCTGTTTTTTGGATCGTTTCTGAAAAAGCAGACTATAAGCGTTCCAAAGCAGAACAAAACTCCCGCAATAACAAAGTAAGCTATTTTATATCCGGGAATATCAAACTGTCCTTCGATAATTGGCGACACAATCTGCATAGCAATTGCGCCTCCGACACCGTTTGCCGCCAGAACCGCGCCCATAATAGTACCCTTGTTATGCTTGCTCCATTTATTGATAACATAGCCAACTATAGTGGTCGAGGTCCAAGCCAAGCCCATACCCAACAGCATACCGCCAAGATAGATCACCCACACATTAGGTGCCAACGCATAGCACAGGCTGGAGCCTATAAGGCAGATAAAACCCGCGCCGATAAGCTTTCTCGCGCCGAATTTACCGATCAGATATCCGAAAAACAGAGTAACTACAGAGCTTGAAAGATGTCTTACCGTATCATTTATAGCATACGCGCTTCGCTCAATACCGAGATGTGTTGTAACGGGGCCTATAAAATAGCTTCTCGTCGAGCTGCAAAATCCAAGAGCTATCATCTCCATAAGAAAGCAGCAAACGATAATTACCCATTTGTAATCAAATTTTCTCTTTTTCTCCCCGCCAGGGAGCAATATTTCTTGCGTTTCCTTTGTCTCCTTCAAAAAAATCGCCTCCAAAA
>JAZMZI010000075.1:0-26723 GCA_045585895.1 Eubacteriales bacterium | reverse complement strand
GCGGTCGTTATGCTCTTTGTTCCACCTCGCGTGTATCATTTCATATTCAAGATCGGCGGCGTTTCTGATACCCTTGACGATTGCAGTAATCTCAAGCTCGTCACAAAGGTCGATAAGCATACCGCTCCTTGCAATTGCCTCAACGTTTTCGATATGAGAGACCGAAAGACGCGCCATTTCAAGTCTTTCTTCCATTGAAAACATATATTTTTTCGACGAAAGGCTACTGTTGTACTTTGCCGAATCGTTTATCATCACGGCAACGTAGACCTTATCGAACATCCTCGCCGCGCGCTCAATAATATTGACGTGACCGAGAGTTATGGGGTCAAAGCTACCGGGAATAAGTGCAATTTTCATATTGTTACAGTCCTTTCGTTCAGATCAAAGGTTTTACGATAGTAATATGCGCCATACCGTATTTTGCTTTCTTTATGATCTCAAATTTTTCAGCGAGATCCGCGTCAGACTCAAAAATATCGGTTTCCTCGCTCTCGCAGACGATAATCGAAGTACTTTTCAGCATTTCGCCATCAAGAAGCGCTTTGAGTGTGGGCGCTGCGGCGCGGAGGGCATAGGGCGGGTCGATAAAGACCACGTCGTACTTCTTTTTGCCTCTCGTTATGCGGATAAAATCGTTCACGTCGCTGTTGAAAACTCGGCAATAGGGCGAGAGCTTGGTTTTTTCGATATTCTGCGATATGATCTTCGCAGCGTCTTTACTTTTGTCGATAAAAGTGGCACTCGCCGCGCCTCTCGACACCGCTTCAAGACCCATCTGACCCGAGCCTGCGAAGAGGTCAAGCACCTCTCTGCCCTCTATGTCAAACTGTATCATTGAAAAGACCGCTTCCTTGGCTCTCTCACTCGTAGGACGGGTGTTTTCGCCCTCAAGAGTATTTAATTTTATTCCTCGGGCTTTGCCCGTAATAATTCGCATCATATGTTTTTACCTTTTCAAATTTTGATTTATCGGTGACTTCACGGCGGCGTCTTGTGGAAAGTTTCGCTCAAGCCTTTTCAAAGGCTTGTCGCTTGGCGATGTTTTCGCAGAAAACTCGCGGCTTCGGGCAACGCCCGAAGTGACACGTCGCGATCGGCGGTCGCGCTCGCAAGCGACATCCTTCGCTTGGCAAAAAAGAAAGCGCGTGTAAGAAATTTCGCCTCTGCGGAGGCGACCAACGCTCCGCGCGTTGGATCAGCGGTCGCTTTTTGAGAAAAACTGCAAACTCGCAAGCGAGATTTGCTCGAGTTTGCAAGCAAACTCTGCGACGTAAAAACTTTTAAGAAGGCTTCGTCTTTAAACTGTTCATTAAACTCCAATTTATCATTTAATCCGCTTTCGCTCTCTCCCAGACCCCGACGAATCTATCAAGGCTCTCCTCGGCGCTCATTCCTTCGTAGGGGCGCATCTCAAAAGATACCGTCGCGCCTTTTTTGTCAAAATACCCGATCTTTCGAAGCATTTTAAGAAATAAAACGCCCTCATTTTCGCCATAAAGTCCACCCTCATAGCCCCACGGGATATGCTTATCACCGTAAAACGGGTGGGTGGTGTCGTCAAGCTTGCAATTTCCAAGGTGAATATGCTTCAGAGTGTCGTCCGCCTTCTCTATTGCCGATTCAAGGGTCTCGTGCATAAGCGGCACGTGGCACATATCGAGTAGAAGTCCGAGATTTGGCACATATCTTCGCCATTTTTTTATAAAATCAACCGTCTCGTCAAGAGGTCCGAGCAAAAAATATTTATCGATATCTCTGTCCGTGGGTTCCAGCGCAAGAGTCACGTCCAGCGGCAACTGTTTCGAGATAGTTACTATAAGCTCTCCAAGTCTTTCTTTTGCCCCGTCTCTGTCCTCGGGAAGATCCTTTCCGCTGGCAAAAACGATTTTTTTTGATGAAACGGCAAGAGCATATTCGATCTCTCTCATCAAAGTATCGTAGGCATAAACTCTATCGGCTTTATCGGGCGAGCAAGGGAACACCGCCGCCTCGCCAAATCGGTCTCCGATATTGTAATTTATGACCTTTCCCGACGCGCGAAGCAAAGCTATCTCTTCTTTGGCTCTCTGACCTCTCCAAACCCAGCAATCGAGAGCGTCGACTTTATCAAGCTCTGCGGCTTTTCTTAAGGTCTCGGTGTGCGCGGCGGCATCTACCATAGCCTCGGGATATAAAAACTGGTGATTTACACCCAAAATTGCGTTTTTCATTTAAAATTAACCATTTCCTTTTCGTAAGTAAGGTACTGTGACCATGTGCGCAAGAGATTGTCGCCCTTCATTACCACCGTTCTTTCGTCAATAAAGATTTCGGGGTGAAGCTCCTTCATTATCTCAAGATATCGGCAATCGGAATAAACTATCTTTATTTCGTACGGTGCCTGCATCTTAAAGGGCTTAATATTTGCCAACACCGCTTCCCTTGCCTTCTTTCTAAGGGATATTGCGGTAGTTGCCGCAGAAAGGCAGACCGCCGTATCGTCACCGAGAGAGGTCTTAACGGGGCAGGTCACTATATTTTCAATAAGCGCTTTTGCCTCGAGGCATCCCATATCGTCGCCCGAAATAAACTTCAAAGGAATTCCCTGTTCACCCGCGAGAGCAGCTTCGATGCCGATCTCACCTACCAGAAGTCCGTTGAGATAAATAGCGTCGTATTCACGAAGATAACTATGCGCCAAAAGATGTCCCGTGTGCTGCATCGTGTGAAGTCCCATTAAAAAGAGACCGTCAAAATCCTTTCCGACTCCGCGCCAGAGGTCACCGCGAATGGGCTTGCCCATAACCACGGGAACGTCTACTTTTGAAATGTCCACATTTCGCCCATCGGTATGCATATCGTAAACCACCGCCTCGGCGCCCGCGTCACGTATTCCTTTGACAACGGCAATAAGATCGTTCATAAGCATTTCGCGTCCGAATTCGCTTTTCTCCGCTTGAGAAAAGGTAGTTACACCCGTAACGCCTTCAATATCCGTCATTACTAAAAATCTCATAAGATCACCTTCCTTTTAACGTCTTAATTATATCACTTTCAAATTCGCAATTCAATATCTTGTCCAAAATACACCAACACAAGTCCGATATTTGCAATGTTTCGTTGTTAACTTTTGATTTAATATACAACATACCGTTGTTTAATTGACTGCAAATAAATTTCAGGTGCCGCCACAAAGCGACAAGCTTTTTTCACTCCGAGTAGTATAATAATTATATTCCAATCATAAGGAGGCATCCGTGACACAGGACGTTTACGTTGATCTGCTCTTTCTCATAAATTTCAGTATGGACTATCTATGCCTTTATATCTGCGCCAAGGTCCTTCACCGCAGACTGCGGCTATCAAAAATGCTGATTTCATCGGCAATTGGCGGAGCTTATTCCGTTATATCGGTTTTTCTTCCATTCAGCGCGCCTGTAAGTCTTATTTTTGACGCTGTTTTTTGTGTGATCATCTGCATTATTGCCTTCGCCGAAAAAGGCAGAGGCTTTTCCTCGGTTTTGGTGTACGGATTTCTCTTCGTAGGCATTTCGATGATGACGGGAGGCGTTATGACCGCCATATTCAATTTTCTCAACAGGCTCGATCTTCCCTTGGACGGCATAGACGGCGACGGCATCTCAACCTATCTTTTCGCTATCGTAGCCGCCGCAGCGGGTATTATTTCGCTTCGTAGCGGTGAGCTTATATCTCGCAGGTCAAGCGTAAGGGAGTGCAAAATAACCTTGACTGTCTGTGGTAATACCGTTACTCTCCCTGCTATGTCGGACAGCGGAAATCTGCTTAAAGACCCTCTTTCGGGCAAGAGCGTGGTTCTGATCGACAAGAACGAGCTTTCAAAGCTGACCGATATATCGGTTTTTGAAGCTTTTTTGCGCGGTGAGGCTCCACACCCTCAAAACGGGCTTAAAGGCTTGCGCATAATTCCCATAAACACCGCCGCAGGAAGATCTGCCCTTTGCGCGGCAATTCCCGACCGCCTTTCGGTTGAGATCACTTCAAAAAAGAAGCAAACCCTCACCCTTGATCTTAATTCACTGATCGCCCCCTCAGATATCGGGCAGAGTGCCGAAGGATATCGCGCCATAGTGCCGTCCGAAATATTAAAAATATAAACCAACCGTATGCGCGAAAGGAGCAGCTATGCAAAGCAAGATCCAATCAATTTTTCAGATTTTCAAGCAAAAACTATTGAAATTTTTCAGCCGCCGATCTTCCGCCAAGGGAATATATTACATAAACGGCCCCGACCTGCTTCCGCCTCCGCTTACTCGTGAGGAAGAAGCAGAAATGATCGCCCGTCTGCCCGACGACGAAGAAGCACGTCAGATACTCATTGAGCGCAATCTTCGCCTTGTCGTCTACATATCAAAGCGCTTTGAAAACACGGGTATCAACATCGAAGATCTCATAAGTATCGGTACGGTAGGACTTATAAAAGCGGTCAATACCTTTTGCGCCGAAAAAAATATTAAGCTTGCCACCTATGCCTCTCGTTGCATCGAGAACGAGATTCTGATGTATATAAGGAAGACGTCGGGACGAAGCGGAGAGATCTCCATCGACGAGCCTCTTAATGTAGACTGGGACGGCAATGAGCTTCTTCTCTCCGACATTTTAAGCACCGAGGAGGACTCCGCAGTTGAGGATATAATGCGGCGAGAAGAGATTGCTACCATCCGTCGGGCAGTTAACGGCCTTGATCCCCGTGACAGACGAATAGTAATACTTCGCTATGGCTTAGGCGGTCACAGAGAAATGACCCAAAAGGAGGTTGCCGACTATCTTGGCATCTCTCAATCCTACATTTCTCGTCTTGAAAAGCGCATAATAGCAAAGCTTCACGACGACCTTTGCGGAAAGCTTTGAATTAATCCGAACAGGAATACACTGTTCGGATTTTTTTAATGTTTTTATCTACCCTCTTGACAATTACGCTTATTTAATGTATACCGTAAAAATGAAGACTTACGCCAATAATAACGGACACAAGCTGACTATATTAGCCAATCCATACATTTCGCTCTTTAAGAAGACAGGCGATCCTGAAATTATATATGAAACTGAAACTTAACGCTATATCATGTCACTTTGGGCATTCGTTTTCTTTTAAATCCAATCCCCTTCAAAATCGATTTCGTGGAAAACGGCGTGCTTCATAACGGCGGCGATGACGTAACGTTGTGCTTTGGTCTCCTTCCGGATTTACGTCTTATATGACGGGCAGAATGATATACGAAAAAAGAAATTTCAAATCTGAATTTTTTGAAAATTTGTAATTCATCAAGTTCCTTTATTAAATAACCCACGTGGCTTTACTTTATGGGTTATTTACATACAAAAAAGAGAGACTCTCAAGGAGAGCCTCTCAAATTTTTTATAGGTATTACTCTGCGGTAAGACCCGAACGCTCAATACCTTCAACGAGGTATCTCTGCATGAAGGAATACAGAACGACCAAGGGAAGAATTATCATAAGACCCAAGGTGTTACGTATTGCGTTGGTATATGCGCTGACGTTCGTGTCAAGATCGGCAACTCTCATACCCGTTATTACGTTGTTAAAGACTTCGTCTCTGAGCAACGCAGGTAACGTGGTAGGTGCTCTTCTCAGGTTGGAGAAGAACAGGTTAATGTAGAAGTTATCCGTCCACTGCCAGCAGAATGCAAACAGGAATACCGTGATCATCATAGGCACCGACATGGGTATGATGATCTGGATAAACGTTCTGAAGTCGCCAGAACCATCGATATAAGCAGATTCCTCAAGCGAGTCGGGAATGCCGCGGAAGAACTGTCTGAGCATAAAGATATAAAGACCGTTCTTAAACGCAAGACCCGTAACCGAAAGGATTATCATAGGCCAGATGGTATCGGTAAGCTTGATTCCAACGGGATTATTAAGAATGTGTATTCCCGCAAGGAACTCGTCTATTCCCGTAAACAACGACTCGGTTGCGCCGTGGGTAAGACCGTTGAAGAAATCAACTACTCCGTATCCAAGGATCTCAACTTCGCTTATAGACGCGCCGCCGCTGAGGAACGACACTATTCCGAACACATCAAAGTAGGTAAACTTCATTGACATAGCGGACATAAGGGTCTTATGAGGAACGATCATCGTCATCATAATAAGCATAAAGACAAGTCCGTTACCCTTAAACTTATACTTCGCAACGCCGTACGCTATAAAGCAACAAGTAAAGGTCTGGAGAAGTGCGCACGCCAAGGAAAGCAGGAGCGTATTGGTAAACGCCTCCATATACTTAAGCTCGGTCCAAACGCCCTCGTAAATATCAACTGACCAGTTCTTGGGAATAAGTCTTACGGTCGCGTCCTGAAAATCCTCGGGAGCCATAAAGGAACCCGCTACCTTCGTAAAGAAGGGGTAAAGTACGACGTAAGCAATTCCGACAAGGAATACGAATCTGAAAAGCTTTACACCGACATTCTGGAAGAAATAGAAGTTCAAGAACTTCGCCTTAAGTCTTTCCTTAAGAGGAGTGCGGTCAAATTCTGCTTTGATCTTTCTCTTAGTGTCTTTTTTGACTTTTGCTGTAGAATTATCCATTTTTCTCCTCCTCCCTTAGTCTTTTCTTTGATAGAATACGAACATCGACATGATACCTGCAACCGCCGCAAGGATTGCCACAACTATCAAGAAGTACGACCACGCCATTGCAGATGCTACTGTGGAATCATTAACGTTCTTATTTGCTATATACGACATAACCGTGTTAGATTCCGTAGTAAATGCGTCGATAATGGTATAAACGGCATTTACGAGGATCATAGGAGAAATCATCGGGAAGGTGATCTTCCAGAAGGTCTCCCAACCGGTTGCGCCGTCGATCTTACATGCCTCGTAGATAGCAGGAGATATAGACTGCAAGCCTGCAAGGAATATAAGCATCTGAACACCTGAACGGTTAACTATGGAATAGATGTCGTTGATAAGGTCAACGACGTAGGTAACAAGCTCGGTACCGACCTTCATGCTTGCGAACATTTCTTCAAAGTCCAAAGCATTAACGATTCCTCCCGATCCGCCGCCCGAACCGTCGTCGATACTTGCGTCGGATCCAAGGCTTGCGCCAAGGGAGTTACTCATCTCGATGGTCTCCATGATGCCCGTTGAAAGTACAACGGGCAGGAAGAAGATCGCTCGGAACGCACCGCGCCCCGCCATCTTCTGGTTCAGGAGAACCGCCATAAAGAGTGCAAACAAAAGTATTGCGGGAACCTCAAGTACGAGCTGTCCCAAGCCCGAGAGCAGGGTCTCAACAAATGCAGGGTCCTCTGTGAACGCCTCCATAAAGTTTGAGAACAGACCTTCGGGGTCGGGAAATTCAACTCTGGGTCCCTCCATCTCACTGATGGAGACTTCACTGAATGCCAGCTCTATCGACTGGAACATTATCGGCATATAAACGCAGATAAATCCTATAAGGAAGGGCAATACAAATAACCAACCTGCTCTCGCTTTTCTTTTGTCAAGCGAAGCAATTTTTCTTTTCTTGGGAGTCTTTTTAGCTCCAAGCTTCATTTCGTTCATTATATTCTCCTCCTTCCTTATTTTTTGATTTCAACAAATTCATGGGCAGGGATCGTATATTCCTTACCCTCATACACGATTCTTACAGTGTAGTTGTTGTAGTTAAGAATGATGGTCTTGTAAGGAGTTGCAGCATCGCTTCCGTAGGTTACCGCAACGATGTTGCCGGTTGCATATCTGGAATCTTCTTCCTCAACCTCTTCAGCCTCTGCAATGTCTCTGTTATTGATCGCAATCTTTCTCTGAACATCATCATAGAAGGTTTCAGAGAATACTCCAACCATAGCATAAGACTTCTTCTGGAGATCTTCAGAGTTTGCGGATGCGTAATCATAGAACTCTTGAATACAACCCACCTTATTATAGAAGGTATATGTGTAACTGCCGTAAGACTCAACTACGGAGAAGTAGACGTCGGCACCTTCATCATAACGAACCAAAGTGCCTCCAAAGAGTCTCTTAACAACCTCACCGGTATACTTTTCATCCGTTGTGGTCTCAGCTTTCTTAGAGCTGTTTACAAGATAGTTCTCTTCCTCAAAATAGCTGATTATAAGCCAAGCGCGTTCGATAGCTTCCTTAACGATGGTAGACTGGATCTCGTCAAAGTTTGTAATATAACGAACGTCGCCTTCCTTACCGTCTGCATACTCAAGAGTTACGTTCTCTACCTCTGCAAGGACAAACACGCCTTCAATTACAAGTTCTTTGTATTTGACCATTTCTTCATAGCTCTTTATTATCTGCTGGTAATCGACGTCAACAAGCTCTGCAACCTGATTCTTAGCTTCGTTGTAGTACTGAATTACCTGCTGAGTCTTACCAACGTATTCCTCGCTGATCTTATCGTTATCGAGCTTATCGTAACCAAGTTCTTCGAGTGCGTGGGTTCTTGCAACGTAGTTTACGTATCTTTCAACGTAGCGCTTATTCTCGGTATTGCTGCTGAGGTTTGCATTTTCGATCTTATTAACAGCCTTTTCGTACTCATCGCTTTCATCAAACGCGTATAAATAAGCGTTAGTATAAACGTCAAGAGCCTTATTGAAATCATTATATTTGTTTTCGGTAACAACAAGTTGCTTAGCTGCCGCTACGGCTTTTGCCCTGCAATACAGACGTACGTTTTCACTGGTCTCAAACGCTTCGACTGCCGCCTGTCTTTCTTCTTCGGTAGCTGCCTTATTGATCTTATCGAGTGCATTCAAATAATCGTCTTCGTAAAGCTTCAGATTATTATCTGCATCGTATATGATCATAGGATCGAAATTATACTTCATAACGGCTTTGCTGATAGCCTGAGCATCCTTGTACTTGGCATCAGACATATAATTTTCAGAATCCCTAGCAATAGCAGAAGCCATAGCAAGATACTCCTTGATTGCCGCAGCCTTCATATTGTTATAGAAGGTTTCGTCGAAAGCAACGGTTTCGGATGCGATCAGCATATAGTTCTTATAATTCTGAGTCAAGCTGGCAAAGTTGGCCAGAGCATACTGCTCTGCAAGCTTACCGTTCTTTCTTGCGGTACTTGCCGCAAGCTTTTTCTCAAGCTCTTTAACCTGAAATGCATTCTCCTCATTTTCAATATCCTTGAGGAAATCAGAATAAATATCTATCTCAAGTTCATCTGCATCGGGGATACGAACGCCGCCCGCGATAGTCTCGTGACCGATTATGTACTTATCCTGAACGTCGCCAAGAACTCCGTTAAGAGTATTATACACACCGGAGATATCGTCTTTCCAGATATCGTATCTTACGGAATAATACTTACTGAGGTCGGAGTGTTCCTTAAGGATCTCGGTGTTGTCCATACAAAGTATAAAGTAAGGAGATGCACCGTTTTCGATAGCCTTAAGAATTGCATACTGCATATCACCTTCCATGTTAAGAGGCTCACCTGCAAATTTCAGAGAACCGTGAAGAACCACTCCGACGAAAGGAACGGCAGATGCCGAGAATATATAACGGGAAGAATCAAGCGGAACGTTAAGGATATGATCGGAATACTTCCAAACGTATGCATTACCTCCGTCGGTCATAACCTCACCGTATGTCTCGTCGAGGTGCTCGAACGCCTCGATGGTAAACTGCTTGGAGTCCTCACGGTTATAAGGCTCATCCTCATCAAAGTCGGAGTTAAGCCACTGACCGAGGGTAGATACGGATATACCGATAACGTTATCGTACTTGTCTGCATAGTTCTTTTCAAGCGCGTTATATATTACGTAGAAATATGCGGGAGAAATTACTATGTTATAATAGTTGACCTGCTTCTGCTGAGTAGGACTGTATTCACGCTTCGACGCGTATCTGTCGTCGATGGTCTTTGCAGCGTGCTCAAACTGACTGTACTTGTCGAACATTCCGTCCTCAAGCTGATATACCATATCAAAATCGGGGAATATTCCCATATTTTTGTTATCGTCAGCATTGATCTCAGCCGCCTTATCAAGGAGCTCCTGGAAGCCCTTGTTTCCGCCGACAACTCTTTCAAACTTCAGGTTTCCGGGCACCTGATACTGCATACCGCCGTTGGCAAAGCCCGTAAGCTTGAAGTTGATGTTATTGATTCCCTGACCCGAGAGGTGATCGTACATTTCAACGATCTGATCAAATGTGGTCAGAGACTCCATAACGTTAACCGGAACAGAGAGTATCTTTTTGGTGGTTTCAACCGCGCCAAAGGTTTCGATATAAAGAGGAATGTTATTCTCTATTATATCGTCGCTCGAAAGCTTGGTAAGAACGTTATTTTCGTAAAGATACTCACGGTATGCAACAGCCATTCCCATCCAAGAGGTATCATAGTTATCAACATCGGAAATCGTCATACCATCGGGCATCTTAAACTCGGTCTCGTCGGTATCGGTAAGAAGAATATACTTCAATCTGTAAGAATCGGTATACTTTCTGGGACAGGTTATATGAACCTTGCTGTCGCCCGAGTTGCTTACGGAAAGCGAATCTTTAAGAACGTAAGCGTCTTTAGGTCTGGGAGTGATGGACATTTTGATAGTATTGTAATCACTCAAAGAACCCGCATGGTAAGTCGTCAGCGAAGCGAGAGCGTCTCCCTCTTCAATTATAGCGACAAATCCTCGCTTGTCCTCATTCTTTTCTTCTATGGTGTGGCTATCGTATATAACGCCGGCACAATTGATATCCTCGGTCGTTGATTTACCCTCGTATTGGTAAACGATAAAATCATTCAAGGCTTTCTCGTTACCCTTACAGATATTCAGGGTATCGGTTTTGTCCTTATTATAGGCCTTTACCGTATCAACTATCGCTCCCGAAAGAGTGTTTTCGGCTACGACCTCGTTCATATTATTATCGTATCTGGTATAAGTATAGCTAACCGTTTCTTCAACTATACCGAACACGGGATAACGAATAGGCTTCTGGTATCTGCCCGTAATATCATGGTACGCGTAATCTACTCCGTAAACGTCAGCCTTAACCGTTCTGCTGGTGCTGGTATTAAGCTGTTCAAAATCAAAGATCGCACCCGAACCGTCTGGGAAGAAATTAAATCCGGAATACGCGCTGTTTCCCGCGCCCATATAGGGAAGGACCTCTATGCTGTTAAGCGTATAGAGCGACTCGTTGAAACGGATACCGTTTGCGGGAAGTCTTACGTCCAGAGCTCCGTCGGAGATCTTGTACTCAAGCGCAAGTCTAAATACGGGGGGGGTCTGATCATCCGCCTCGTAATCGGTCAGCGCATGGTCCCATTCAAGCTCCTCGTAGGTATACTCGGGACAATACAGTTCAATGATCTTTTCGCACTCCTCTATTTCGACCTCACTTGCTTTAGGGTCAAACACATATACCGCAGTTCTCGATACAACGGGATAATCCTTGATAACACGCGCTCTGTCTCGGTCGGATTGGTTAAGGTTATCACTGACATAACCGAACAAATTTCTGTCATCCTTTGACATCTCAACGGGATCCATAGAATAAAGAACGTATCTGGTAAGGAATTTCTGAACGTCTTTTGCCTCTAAGGTCGCATTCTTAGGATCTTCGTAAAGCTCTCCGTTGGGAAACTTTTCCATAAACTTTGAAAGGAATATTTCGTCAAATCTTTCCTTTGTTATAAGCTTAGGAACCAAGGACTTAGACTGTTCGCGTCCGAGCGTATATTCTACGCGCACACCGTCCTTGATCTTTTCAACGTTGATCTGATTTCTCTTTACCGCTTCTTTGTAGCTGGTAAAGGTCTGAGTCTCACCGGGTCTCGTTACAAGGCTGAAATTCAGAACAATCTGTGAAATGATCTCTTCCTTAGTAGTAGAGTTACCGGTAGATATACCAAGGTCGTAGGGATTAGTGAACAATTTTTCACCGGTGATGGTGTTTACGCATGCAACTTCACCCGAATAATCGTCGACGTAAAGCTGGAATCCGTCTTTTTCAACCATAAGCGTCATCGTCTTGAGCTTATCTTCGGGACTTGCGTAGATAGCTGTCAGATACGGATCTTCTTCAGACGAAGCCGCGCCGCCGGATGAACCGCTGTCACCGGAGGAGCTACTCGAAGAATCATCGGCAGCCAAAGCTCCAATAGCAGTTAATGAGGTAAAAGCACTCATGATCATGAAAACAGCCAAGAGCATTGAAATTATTTTATTAAATTTATTCATATCATCACTCTCCTGTCTTTCATTACATTCGATATCTCAGCTCGGTAAAGATGTTCGTTACCAAGCTTACCATCTTGCCGATCAGCGTTGAGAACAGCAATACGAGGAATATGATAAATACCATACCTACGGCAGTTCCCAAAACGGTGACCACGTTTTTGGACATTGTGTAATCGTGAGTAACCTGAGTTCCGAAGAAGATAAGCAAGCCGAGCCAGATAAACGCTACGGTAGATATCATGGATATAATACCCATTTCGGAGTTGGTTACGATATTTGATGCGAGAGTTGCGGGAATTATAAGCAAAGGTATCGGAACCAAGCTGTAGCTACAAGCGATAAACACGTCTTTGAAGCTACCTTCGCCCTCGAAGAGCGTGGTAAGACACCAGTTTGCAAGGACGAACAGGAAAAGCGGGATAAGAACACCTATCGCCTGCGTCCAAAGCGACGAATACTTTCCCGTTGGATTGAGCAGATAGCCCTGTCCTATGGACTGATAATAGAAAGCAAATATCGTAACTGCGATATATACGATAGAAGCTCTTACCGATCCTCTCTTTTCGTGCTTCAGATCCCAGAATCCGTCGAAGGGATGGACCATAACGTAAAATCCGTACAACAATTCGGAAACGAAGGTTCTCTTTCCACCGGAAGTGGTGTATTTCCGGTTGACCTGAGAGATCTTTTTGGAGACGAAGAGGAATATTGCAATAACCGCAGCAATGCCTATAAGCATATAGATGAAGTAATCGGACATCCACTCTCTTCTTATTTCCTGGAAGGATTTTGACCAGTTTTCGGTATCGTAAGCCGCTTCAAACTGCTCAAGTGATTCTTCATACAATCCGTCTCGGAACATTGCCTGACCGATTCCGACGTATGCGGTATCAAAGTTGGAGTTACTCTTAAGTATCTCGGTCCAAAGGCTGATAGCAAGCTTGGATTTCTGATTATTGACCGCCTCAATAGCTTTAATAAGCGTATCGCCGTAGTTGGTTCTGCCAAATACGGTTATAGAAGAATTGGTCTTATCCAGAACCAACATCTTATCGCCTTGATAGGTGATAGCCTCGATACCGGTAAGGTTACCCATCATAGTACCTATATCACCGAAAGCGAAGAGAAGGTTACCGTTACTGTCGTAGGTATATATTCTCTGTCTCTTGGAGTCGATGATTGACCAAGTTCCCTCTTCGCCGACTGCAACGTCGATGACGGTAGAAACGCCGACGGGGCTGATACCCTTATCAGCAGAGCTGGTATTGAAATCGACTTCGCCGGCAGGGGGCCAGAAGCCGTTACGCTTCATGATCTCGTCGCCCTTACTGTTAAGCTTTTTGACCGGCATATAAGTACCGTCTTTGCTCTTGCCCTTAATAGCACTCTGAACCGAGCCCTCACCGATAGTGGAGGTAGTTACGTAAATAAAACCTTCCTCATCGATGCAGATATTGTTAAACTCGGTGGAGACTACGCTGCTCTGTTGAGCCTTCTGCTCATCGGTACGGAATCTTCTCCAGAGTATCTCCCAAGCGGAAAGCGTAACCGCCTGCGCACCGATGAAGTTAGTAAACTCTCCCTCTTCGGTCATAACGATAATACCTTGATAAGTGGTGGAAGAAACCACGAAAAGTCTGTTGTACTGGTCAACTGCGATAGCCACGGGGCTGTAAAGCTTGGAGTCGCCGAAAAGGTTGGACTCGGGAGCCTTTATAAGTCTTACGAAGTTACCGTTTCTGTCGAACACTACGATTCTTGCGTTACCGGTATCACACACCCAGATGAAATCCTCCGTTACATAGAGACCCTCGGGCGCGTTAAGCTTATCGTTAACACCGTACTCGTTTACGAAAGCGTTCATTATGAATTTTACCTTGTAATAACGGTCAAGGCAGACGATCCTGTTGTTTCCGGTATCTGCAATATAAACGTTTCCTACTTCGTCCGTAACGATGTCGTTTGCATCTACGATACCCGTCTCAAGCCCCATATATCCCGAATCGACGACGACTTCAGCCACGTAAGCATCGGGAGAATAGAGTGCAAATCCGTTTATGGAGTAGGTGTAGGTCTGATACGCAGAGCTTGCACCAACACCGACAACCAAACAAGAGGCAATCATCACGAACGCAAAGATCGCGCATAAAATTCTAACTGATTTTTTCATGATCTACCTCCTTTTAGTCTTTCATTCCGCTGGAGCCCATCGTTTCAACGATATTGGACTGAGAGAATACGAATACCATGATGGGAACGAGCATCATGATAACCTGAGCCGCGGCAGACGCACCCGCACGCTTGATACCGCCGGCGGTGATCTGTCCTATCGCGTAGTTGAAGGACTTAAGCTGCTCAGAGTGAATGTACATCGATGCACCCTGATTCCAGAGAGCCTGGAAGGAGTACACGATAAGGGTAAGCCACGCGGGCTTAACCATAGGCATTGCGATGACCCAATAGGTCTTGATCTCGTTTGCGCCGTCGAGACGTGCAGACTCAAGAACGGTGTCGGGAACCGCAGTGTCCATAAACTGCTTCATAAGGTAAAGACCGAGAGTAGAACCCCACGCAGGAACTATGATAGCAAGGTACGTATCCAGCCATCCGAAGAGCGACATTATAATAAAGGAAGTAATTGCCGTTACGGTTGCGTGGAACATAAGAGAGGTCTGAACGGTCTTAAACATTGCCTTACCGCCGGGGAACTTGATCTTAGCCATAGTATACGCTGCCAAAGAAGCGATAAACAAGTGACCGAAGGTTCCCGAAACGGAGGTAAATACAGTGTTGAATATGTATCTTGAGAAAGGCACCCAGTTCAAGCTCATCAGTGTGAAGAGCGAGGTGTAGTTGGTTATGGTAGGACTCATAACGAAGAATCTGGGAGGATACATCCAAAGCTCGTCGAGAGGCTTAAAGGACTGCATTACGACGTAAAGCATGGGAAGGAACATAAACGCTCCGAGAAGCACCAGCATTACGGTGATACCGAAGTCTCCTCCCGCGCTTCGAGCAAGTACGACTTTATGATTTCGAGTTCTTAACTTTGCCATATTACGTACCTACCTTTGAAAGAATCTTCTTGACCAATCCGTTAGCGCCGATCATGACCAAGAACAGCACGACCGCTATCGCCGACGAATAACCTACCTCGTATCTTTGTCCGCCGTAGTCCTCAAGATGGTGCATGATGGTATGACCCGAATACTGGACCGAGGGGAATCCGCAGAGCGCGGTAACGATTCCGCCGAAACCGAACGCACTGGTGATAGCCATGACCGCACCGAACATAAGCTGAGGTCTCATAGAAGGCAGAGTGATATAGTAAAGCTCCTGCCAACGGTTCTTGACACCGTCCACGGCGCCCGCCTCATAGAGCGAACGGTCGACACCCTGAAGACCTGCGATAAAGGAAAGGAACGCAGTACCGAGAGAGGTCCAAAGCGAAACCACGATACACAGGGGCATGACGTAGTCCGCATCCTTGAAGAACGCGATCTCTTTTTGAATAATACCAAGCTCCAAAAGGGTTGCGTTTACCCAACCGTATGAGTCCGCCGAGAAGAGCGTACCCCAGATAAGGTATACCTGACCCGAAATAGAGGGAGCGTAGAATATAAGGGTTACTACCGCGCGGATCTTAGGAGGAAGCTCGTTGATAAACCAAGCAACCAAGAAAGAAAGGAGGTAGGATGCAGGTCCTACTATACCTGCGAATACAAGAGTATTAGTACATGCTGTAAGGAATATTTCGTCATCGAAAAACAGGGAAACGTAGTTATCGAAGAAGACGAAATCCGGTAATTCCAGCATATTGAAGTTAGTAAAGCTTATCACTGCAGAAAGAATAACCGGGAGAATGGTGAATACGGTGAAAATAAGCATATAGGGAGCAACCATTACGTATGCTATCCAGTTGCGCTTCATTTCCTTCCATATCCACTCTCTCATGGTTATGTCTTTGCGCGCAGCAGCTTGTTTTTCTGCTGTTTTCTTAGACATTGTTGTTCTCCTTTATAATAATAGGAATAAAAGATGAAAACTCATCAATAGCTGGAAAGTGCTTCTGCCGCATCCGAAAGTGCTACGGCAATATAGTAAAGCAATGCGTCGTCGCTGAGCTTCGTTATATCGGGACCCTTAGAGATCTTTACTTCCTCAGTCTGCTTGTTCAGATCCTGAACCAAACCGCGAACTCTCTCAGATGCGCCGTTAAGGGTTCCGATGTCCTCGCTTTCGATAGCAAGTTTGATATCCTCCGCCAAAGCGGCGTCACCGTTTCTGCTGCGGTATTCCTCGATAGCCGCGCTTGCCTGAGACATTCTCTTAGTTGCAAGAGTCTGTCCTGCCGCGAGGGTCTCAAGACCGAACTCGGCGCGCTTACGAGTGATCTCTTCATTAATATTAGGAATGTAATCATTGATCGCATCCTGAGCGTCTTCACCGTCGTTGTAAGCAGCCATAAACGCAAAGTCGGTATAGCGGGCTATAATGTAAGAACCGGGGTAATTGGGTATAGATGCGAGATTATTAAACTGAGCCTCGATCATTATACGCTCCTCGGCAGTCCAAGGCACATTCTTAAGAGCCTGTCTGTTAGCGGTGTTATACTTTGCGGAGGGACCCATGATAGCAACCATCTCGTTACCGTAGGATTCCTGACATTCCGCACCGGTGAACCACTTTATATACTGCCAAGCATCATGCTGTCTCTTTTCCTCTTTAGTTTCGCCTCCGAGGGCTTTTCCTGTAAGACCGTTCTTCTGTATCATTACGGTAGCGGAAACGGAAGAAACCGCACAGTTGTTGATTATGGGATTGCCGTCCTCGTCGTAGGTCTTTTTGCCATTCTCATCAAGCACGTTATATCCGGGAACGGGAGCCATGGTCCACAAACCGTCGATTTCGGTTGCAAATACCTTAAGCTGGTTGTAAAGACCGGTATAATCACCGATAAGAATAGGCATCTCACCTGTTCTGAAACGGTTAGCGGCATCATAGGTATAGGGGAAGCCGCGGTCCGTAAAGTAGAGGCACATTTCCTTAAACGCCTTAAGGCCAAGCTCGGAGTCAAGATTGATTCTCATACCGTTATCGGCAAAAAGCTCTCCGCCCATCTGATACAGATGGATATTGGCATCAACGGGGATACCCATTTCCATGTTCTTAGCCTCAAGATAGGTATCAGCCGCAATAATATCACCCCAAGTCTGAGGAATATCAAGACCAAGCTCTGCAAGAATATCTATACGAACGAACATCATAGCAAATCCCTGTGCCTCGGGCATGCCGTAATAGTTCATATCGCCGTTTGCGTCTTCCATACCGAGAACGATCATAGCTGCGTCGTTAAAGGTCTTATCCTCGTATCTGGGATCACCGGGATTAAGAAGAATACCTGTTGCAGCTTCGAACTCGCTCTTGGGAACGCCGTTCAATCTGTTATTTGAATCGTAGTACGTATCATTTTCGGAATACAACGGAAGGACTGCGGAACGGATCGCGTAGT
The DNA here is from genome assembly GCA_045585895.1 of Eubacteriales bacterium. Classification (GTDB taxonomy): domain Bacteria; phylum Bacillota; class Clostridia; order Oscillospirales; family CAG-272; genus SVTX01. Next base: position 8,998 of record JAZMZI010000075.1, on the reverse strand, counting down.
TGATAACGTCGCCCTGACCGAGTCCGTGGTAAACGTCAGGACCCTTCTGTGCAAGTATCGAAGGAAGGAGCGTACCGCCCGCAACGAGCTTAAGCTCAACCGTAATTCCCGTCTGCTCGGTAAATACGTTGTTTACGAGGTTTCTCTTTACCTGAGCCTGGTCACGACCCGTAGCGAGCCATACCTGAAGGCTCTCGTCGGTGGTCTCTTCCATAGCGCCTACGCTATCATAGTCACGGGTAAAGGAAGCAACAAAGCGGCAGATCTCGTGCCAGAGAGTCTGGAAAATATTCGCGTTAGCCTTAGGTTCTTCGCTGCCTGCAGGCTGAATAGAAATGTAGTCGATCTCAAGAGGCTGCGTCTTTGCGCTGGAGAGGAAGGTACCGAGAGTACCGATGTAAGACTTAAGTCTCTCAAGGGAGGATGCGATAGAGTCTTCATCCTTACCCATCTTTATAAGAAGATCGGAGACCTTCTGGAGCGTACCTACGCTGGAGGACTTCTGTCCCGCGAGCGCAGTAAGCTGCTGAGCCACGCCGGGGGCGTCGGGATCTTCGTTGTGAAGTATCTCACCCTGTCTCACCATGTCGATGAGGACCTCGGGCATTATTCTCGAGAATCCGTAGTCACGGTAGGAGTCAGGGGTCGCACCGGTAAGCTGAATAATAGAAAGGTAGTCGTCATTGATGGCATTAAGCGAGGTCTGAACCGTTTCAATGACCTCACCCATATCACCGAGAGTTACCTCAAGCTTCATGGTGTAGATCGCATCCTCATTAAAGAAAAATGAAAATTCGGTCTCACCGTCGGTCGCCTGAGTGATCTGCCAATTATCGTCGTAGTTGTAGGTAAGAGCCTTCGCCTCGGCAAAAGGAAGACCGTCGTAGTATCCGTCAGCATCCTCGGGAATGCCCTCGGTATAGATGTAGAGCGCACGGTTAACGAACATACCGTCGAGAACGTTCTGTCTGAATCTCGTAACGATATCGTACATACCCGACTTATCAACCTTGAATTTGTAAGTGACCCACTGACCAGCGGTCTGCCACTTCTCTCCGCCCATTACGTTAAGAAGGGTCTTGGACGCATCGTGAGGATAGGTCATAGCGTCTGCGGCGTCCTCAACGGCGTATATGGTCTTATCGGAAGCAGCCTCCATATATTCGCCCTGAAGAGTGAGAGTTCCTTCGCCCGCGCCGTATCCCTTACTTTCGTAGTACTTTATGTACTTATCGTAGGACTCTATCGGATCTGCGGGAGTAAGCGTTATCTCGGCGATAGCAAGCTCTGCATTTTTACCTTGAAGAGTTATGATGTCGCCGCCCTCAAGCACGAATTCAAACGCTTCGGGATAGTAGCCCGTGGAGTCAGCCAAAGTGTAGGTTTCCCACCGAGGCACCTGGACCGCGTTGGGACGAAGCTCGTTATCGTGGATATCTATCTTAAAGAATCTGATATCGTATTTGTTGCAGAACTCGGTAACGGCGGTAGTCCAAACTCCGGGATAAGCAATGTAAAGCTTGCCGTCGGCTCTGGTCACGGTAAGTCCAAGCGTCTTCGCACCCGCCTCAACCTCGTCGATCTTTTTACCGTCGTAGATAGCGTCAACGTACTGGTTGACCCAATTCTTCTTTATGGTAAGGTAACGAGCCTCGGAGAACGGAACCTTATCGTTGACGCGCAGAGCGCGCTCAACCGCATTCGACTTGCCGTCATCGAGAGCATAATACTTAATAGAAACTACGTATTTCGCTCTGGGAGTGCCCTCGGGCACCTTCCATGAAACGTCGCCGAGACCGGGTGTGATAACCGAGTTGAAGTCTTTAAGACCTGCGTTCGCGTTAAGATCCGCCTCCGTGGGCATACGCCAGTCCGCATCGGTCTTTTCGGCATAAACGTCAGTTGCGTTGATAATGACCTTCGACTCAGCTTCGTCAACGCCGTTACTCTGAACCATATACTCCTTGTAGGGTACAGATCCAAGGATCTCAAGCATGCTGCTCGTGTCGTAAACGGACGACGCCGTTTTCTTTGCCGCACCGGATGTTCCGCTCGCATTGGTAGCCGCACCGTCAGCCGCCAAGGAATTAAGGGAGAAACAACCGGAGGCAAAGATCAAACACAAGAGCATGGCAATCGATCTTTGAAAAATTGTTTTTTTCATAAACTTTTCCTCCTGTTTGATTTCAAGCGATAAATTCGCCTGGTAAAGGGTAAATGCTTCCGTTAATAACACCGTACGCAGTGGGCGTGCGCAACGCAACGCGGGGGTCAAATCGCCAAACAAGCCCACACGCAACCCTTTGGGTCAGCTCCCGGGATCTAACGGTGTTACTCGGAGGCGTTACCAACGGCGCGGCATGACTCACGAAAGATCCTTTTGAGAAGGATCATCAGCGATCATACTGCAAAAATTATTAACATAATATAGATTAAATCAAAAGCAAAGCGCCGAACGTCTTGGCACAAAGACCGTCCGAGCGCAGAGCCGATCACCTTCGGTTATGAACCTTGAGAGATCAATTTAATTTTAGTTGCAAAATACCCTAAAATTACTTTAATATAATATCACAAAAAAAATTCCTTGTCAAGCGCAAAAAAGTTTATAAAGCTTAACAAAAGCTCGGTTTCCAACATATATAATGTCAGGCTTTTTTCAAGGTGCACAAACGCCCTCAGACCGACTTTTGTATCGTTTGTAAAAGCTCAAACAATTCAGCGATTTTTTGTTAAATTAAATTTACCAACATGTACTTCTTTTCTGCTGATTCAATTAACAATTTTGCTTTTTTTGTCAAGATTGCTATATTTTTCAGCGATTCAATTCAGCCAAAAAAGTTAAGGTAAATAAAAATTACCGTAATCGTCGGAGCAAATCGCAGTTTCGAAGGATTTTTTTGAACAATTTCTATATCGGATTTTTGTGTTTTTTGCACAAAAAATTGCCGCAATTTTTTACGTTCCTTAAATGTGAATTTTTAATTAACTTTCACTAAACGCTATCAAAGCTTCGCATTTCGGAAGTGTTTTCGCCATTATTCCGTCACATTTCGGGCGTCAGCGCCTTCGAAAGCCATTTAATTTACATTTATTACCATTTTTCGCAAAAACAGCAACATTCAAAAGCTGTTGCTTTTCATAGCCTATTTTCTCACCAAAAATCATCTTTTTCGCGTTTCCAAAAGAGGGGAAGACCGATCCGGTCGGCGGTAGCGCCGAGCGATCTCACAAGTTCGTCAAGCGCCATGCGAGGCAGCATCACGCTCTCCGCGATAAAGTCAAAAGCTTCTCGCAGCGATTTTAAATCACGTTAAGCGCATTAAATCTCGAGCCGCTAAGGACAAAACCGTTATCACCGTCCGAACACTCCGCAAAACGAAACCTTCTCGTCCGAATACTCCGAAAATGAAGCATTTTCATCCCCTCGATTTAAGCTTTGCCGCACAATCCATGCCCGTTTTATACACATACGGTTTATTTTTCTACATTTTGTTTACATAATTTCTAAAAAAATCCGTCCCGTCGGCTTGCACTCACGCGTGAGCGCTCCGAACGGGACGGGTCTTTATCATATCAGAACTTTTCAATATTCGCTTTAACGTATTTGACCATCTTACTCTGGATGTACTTCTTGTTGTCTGCAAGGAACTTTTCGGTTCTCTCGTAGCTTCCCGCCGAATTCTCGTGAAGGAACTTGAACGCCTTTCCGAGATCGTTGTCGCCGTTAAGCTCGAGCGCGGAAGCAATAGAATCGATTATAGAAGCGTCGGCGTTAAGATAAAGATTCCAAACGTTTTCGTTTGCTCTGTCGCTAAGGTCATAAAGGATCTTATAAGCCACGAGAGGAACGTAAGTGGTTTCTCCCGCAAACACCTCGTTATCTTCAGCGAAAACGTTACTCGTCCAGACCTCGGATGCATTATCAGCAAGCTTAGTCATAACAAAGGTCATCTTCTTGTTAACTCTTGCGAAATCTAACTCTTCAACAGGGATATTAACGTTTCGCTTGCTATCGTAAAGGAAGAAATTCGCACTTTCGCTCTCTCCCGCAACAGCGGCGAGAAAGACCAACGAGCATCCCAAAAGAATAAGAACGATACCGAAGGCAATAAACGCGACCTTAAGTAATCCCGTATTGGGTGCCGCGCCGAAAATGAACACCAAGATACCCGTAAGAACGAGCACTCCGCAGAGGACCAACAGTATGATCCTCAAATTCTGCTTAACAAAGCTTTTTACAATTTCCATAAGTTCTCCCATCATATAAAACTATTATTTTGGCAGTGAAAGCTCAACGCTAAATCACTTTACATACTTAATATAATTATAACATACATGAATTAAATTTGCAAGGGCTTTTTACAAAATTAAACATATTTTTTACGTAAAACAGCGTGTCGGATCAAAGCGCACTCATATCGGTAAATCTCCATAATCTATCCCTGTCCTCTTGCCGCGCATAATCAATGCCAACTCGCTTACCGAGCTTCAATTTCGGAATATAACCGTCGTCCTCAAGCCAAAGGACCTCACTGCCCTTCATATCCATAAGATTAAAGGAACGGTCGATGCCTGCAAATTTAGTGAATTTTCCCGGTCCCATATATCCCTCGACGCCTCGAATAAGCACGCCCTGAGGTTCGCCCTCGTTGCCGGTTATGATATTGAACATATTATACATACCGTAGCAAAGATAAACGTAGGTGAAGCCTCCCTCCTGCCACAAAGCAGAATTTCTGGGGGTTTTCCCTCGGGACGCATGGCAAGCCGTATCCTCGGTTCCCATATAGCATTCGGCTTCGGTTATTCTCATACGCAAGATCCCACCGTCTTTGGCGAGACACAACACCTTACCAACGATCTCACGAGCCACGGTTTCGGCATCGCGGAAATAAAACGAATCATCAATTCTCATACGCACCTCCGTTTTTTATATTTTAACACACCAAACAAGAAATTACAAGCGTTTAGGCACAAGATATAAGACAAATTTCACATATTATTGCACTTAATGAAATGATATTTAAAAAATACTACAAATTTAATGTTTTATGTAAAATTATTGCGCATTTTACTTGACTAAAGCAGAGATGTATAGTATAATGATTGTATATTTTTATTTAAGCATTTTCCGGAGGTCAAATATGATCAAATTACATCAAGGCGGCGTTTTTTACGAGAACGGAAAAGTCCTCGACTCATCTTCCGTAAGCGCGCGAGAGGCAAGAAAGAACACTATTACCTATCAGATCCTATCGTCCCACAACACGTCGGGAAACGATGAGAAATTAAAGATAAAATTCGACGCGATGGTATCTCACGACATCACCTACGTCGGTATAATCCAGACCGCTCGAATCGGCGGACTCCGCGAATTCCCCATTCCCTACGCACTGACCAACTGTCACAATTCACTTTGCGCAGTGGGCGGCACAATCAATGAGGACGACCACGTTTTCGGTCTTTCGGCGGCAAAGAAATACGGTGGAATCTACGTCCCCGCAAACCAGTCGGTCATTCACTCCTATGCTCGTGAGGAGCTTGCGGGATGCGGCAAAATGATCCTCGGTTCCGATAGCCATACACGTTACGGAGCCCTTGGCACTATGGGTGTCGGCGAAGGCGGCCCGGAGCTTGTTAAGCAGTTACTTAAAGACACTTACGACATAAAAGCTCCCGAAGTAGTTCTCGTTCATTTGACGGGTACTCCCAAGAAGGGTATCGGCCCTCATGACGTTGCGATTGCCCTCGTAGGCGCGACATTTGCAAACGGTTTCGTCAAGAACAAGGTGCTGGAATTTGTGGGTGACGGCGTTAAGAATCTTCCTATCGATTTCAGAAACGGCATCGACGTTATGACCACCGAGACCACTTGCCTCTCTTCCATCTGGGAAACCGACGAGGTAGTTGCAAAGCATTACGCAGTTCACGGCAGACCCGAGGATTATAAAGAATTGAAGCCTCGCGGCGTGGCGTACTACGATTCTATGATCGAGATCGACCTCTCAAAGATGGAATCTATGATCGCCCTCCCCTTCCACCCCTCCAATGCTTACACCATAAAGGAATTTTTGGCAAACGCAAAGGAGATCCTCGCCAAAGTCGAGGCAGAGGCAAAGGTCAAATTTCCCAAGTGCGATCTTGACTTGGTCTCAAAGGTTCAGCCCGACGGAAGCGTGCTTGCAGATCAGGGCATCATCGCGGGTTGCGCGGGCGGCATGTTCGACAGTATAGTCGAGGCAAGCAACATTCTCGCTACGGGCAACGTGGGCAACTCCTACTTCAATATGTCGGTATATCCCACCAGCATTCCCGTTTCTCTCGCTCTTACCAAGGCAGGCGTTTCTGCAGAGCTTTTGCAGAACGGCGCAGTAATCAAGCCCTCATTCTGCGGCCCTTGCTTCGGAGCAGGCGACGTACCCGCCAATAACGGTCTTTCCCTCCGTCACACCACGAGAAACTTCCCCAACCGCGAAGGAAGCAAGCCCGGCGAAGGTCAGGTTTCGGGAGTAGCGCTTATGGATGCGCGTTCAATCGCGGCAACGGCGGCAAACGGAGGTAAGATCACCCCCGCTACCGATATCGATTACGATTACAGTCCCATTGAATACGAATTTGATAAGTCGGTCTACGAAAAGCGCGTTTATTACGGCTTTGGCAAGGCTGACCCCGAAACCGAGCTTATTCTCGGCCCCAATATCACAAGCTGGCCCGATCAGTATGAGCTTTCGGACAATCTTCTGCTTGAATTGACCGCGGTAATTCACGACCCCGTTACCACCACCGACGAGCTTATCCCCTCAGGTGAGACAAGCTCTCTCCGTTCCAATCCTCGCCGCCTTGCAGAGTTCACCCTTTCTCGCCGAGTTCCCGAGTACGTGGGACTTTCCAAGGCGGTCGCCGAGGAAGAGGCAGCACGCAGAGCAGGCAACGCAAGCGAAAAGCTTATGGCGACACTCTCCAAGATCGGCAACGCTGATGAGCTTGTAAAGAACACACAGCTCGGCTCCTGCGTATTCGCCAACAAGCCCGGTGACGGCTCGGCGCGTGAGCAGGCGGCATCCTGTCAGAAGGTGCTTGGCGGATTTGGCAACATCTGCTACGAATTTGCTACCAAGCGTTACCGTTCCAACTGCATCAACTGGGGTATTATGCCCTTCACCCTCGCGCCCGACGCTAAATTCGAGTACGAAACGGGCGACTGCGTCTTCGTAGGAGGCATCAGAGAGGCGATAGCTGACGGAGTTGAGGAATTTTCCGCGAAAGTCATCCGCAAGTCGGGTGAGGTTGAGAACATTACCCTTTATATCAAGGGGCTCACTGAGGAAGAAAAACAGATCCTCTTGGCAGGCTGCCTGATGAATTATTATAAGATAAAGAATAATTGATCGTTCCCCGTGTTGGAATTACAATAAACAACATTTGATAATCAAACCAATTTTTGAAAGTTTTTGAAGTCAAGAAACTTTTTCCCAAAAAGTTTCTTGCAGGGTGTGGGACAGAGTCCCACGGAAAGGTTAACTATGAGCAAGATCAGAATGACAACGCCGCTGGTCGAAATGGACGGCGACGAAATGACAAGAATTATCTGGAAGATGATAAAGGACGAGCTTCTTTATCCCTTCGTTGATCTCAAGACCGAATATTACGATCTCGGTCTCCCCGAAAGAGAAAAAACAAAGGACAAGGTCACCTTCGATTCGGCGTACGCTACGCAGAAATACGGTGTTGCGGTCAAGTGCGCGACCATAACTCCCAACAAGCAGAGAGTTGAAGAATACAACCTCAGCGAGATGTGGAAGTCGCCCAACGGCACCATCCGCGCCATTCTTGACGGCACGGTCTTCCGCGCTCCCATCATCATCGACTCCATAAAGCCCGTGGTCCGCAACTGGAAGAAGCCTATCACCATCGCCCGTCACGCCTACGGCGACGTATATAAGGCAACCGAGTACCGCGTACCCTGCGAAGGTACCGCAACTCTTTCCTTCAAGGGCAAGGACGGCACCGAGTTCTCTAAAACCATCTATGATTTCGAGTGCGCCGGCGTACTTCAGGGTCAGTACAACAAGGACTCTTCAATCGTAAGCTTCGCTCACTCCTGCTTCAAATTCGCAATAGACACCAAGCAGGATCTTTGGTTCTCAACCAAGGACACTATCTCCAAGCAGTACGATCAGACCTTCAAGCTTATCTTTGAAGATATTTATAACAAGGATTACAAAGCAAAGTTTGAGGAGCTTGGCATTGAGTACTTCTACACCCTCATTGACGACGCGGTAGCAAGAGTCATCCGCAGCGAGGGCGGCTACATCTGGGCTTGCAAGAACTACGACGGAGACGTTATGTCGGATATGGTATCCACCGCATTCGGCTCTCTCGCTATGATGACCTCGGTTCTGGTCTCCCCCGACGGAAAGTACGAATACGAGGCGGCTCACGGTACTGTAACTCGCCACTATTACCGCTACCTGAAGGGCGAGGAAACCTCCACTAATCCCATGGCGACTATCTACGCCTGGTCGGGCGCGCTCAGAAAGCGCGGTGAGCTTGACGGTCTTTCCGAGCTTGTTGCATTTGCAAATAAGCTTGAAGAGGCTTGTATCGATACTCTTAACGACGGCATTATGACAAAAGACCTCGTAGGTCTCGTTGACGAAGGCTTCAAGGCTACCGCAGTCAACACCTCCGGATTCATCAAAGCCATAAGAGAAAGACTTGAAAAAAAGATCTGACCTTGAATTTTGATTTGTCGGGGGAGGCGCGTGCCTCCGGTCAACATTGCGCTACGCGCAAGTTGGGTCGCTTTTTGGAAAAAGCTCCGCAAAAACTCTTAAAGCTTTTGGGCGCTCTAGTAGTGGCGCAGGATTTTTCGCTCCTTCGGAGCTAAAAAAATCCCCCACTGTCACATCCCCTTGAAAGGGTGTTAAACCCAGCCTTCACAGTTTTATTTAAATCTAAATATCTTTAAGTTTAAATAAGATTTCATTTCGAGTCG
>JAZMZI010000074.1:0-2162 GCA_045585895.1 Eubacteriales bacterium | reverse complement strand
GGTGCATTTGAGCTTGAATAAAAATCTGTTTTTAGGATTTAAGGACAAATGAAAGAAAAAAAGATCACGAAAGAAAAAATCAAATACTATACAAAAAAAATATTTCAGTTTATCCTTAATCCGCGTTTTATTCTTTGCTTTGGTATTGCGTGGATGATAACGAACGGCTGGTCGTACGTTATGTTTACGGTCGGAACTCTTCTCGGCATCGAATGGATGATAATCGTGGCATCTGCATATCTTGCGTTTTTGTGGCTGCCTATATCGCCCGAGAAAATAGTTACGATTGCAATATCGATCGTTTTGCTTAAATTTCTTTTTCCTAACGATACGAAGACCCTCGGAGTCCTCCAAGAGCTTCATCACAAGACGAAAGAAAAATTACTACAAAGGAAAGCAAAAAAAGCGAATAAAAACGATAACTCCAAGAAGCCTGAGTAAAATCAGGCTTCTTTTTTGAAATATTGTATTGCTAAAAGCACAAAAAGATGGTATAATGGTACTTAATATAAAGTCAACAGAAAAGGCAGAATCAAAATGTTTGAATTACTTACAACAGACGGTCGCGCAAGACGCGGCATATTCCATACCGTACACGGCGACATACACACTCCCGTGTTTATGAACGTCGGTACCTGTGCCGCTATCAAGGGCGGCGTCAACACAATGGAACTTCGTGAGATAGGCTGTCAGGTTGAGCTCTCAAATACCTATCATCTCCATCTCCGTCCCGGTGACAAGCTCATTCACGATATGGGCGGGCTGCACAAATTTATGAACTGGGATAGACCGATACTTACCGACAGCGGCGGATTACAGTTATTTTCACTCTCTCAACTGCGTAAAATAACCGAAGAGGGCGTAAGATTCGCATCTCATATTGACGGTAAGCGCATCTTTATGGGTCCCGAGGAAAGTATGCAGATACAGTCAAACCTCGCGTCAACTATTGCCATGGCATTCGACGAATGCGTTGAAAATCCAGCTCCATACGACTACGTAAAGAAATCGTCTGAAAGAACTGCGCGTTGGCTTCTTCGTTGCAAAGAAGAAATGGCGCGTCTCAATTCGCTCGACGAAACTATAAATAAAAATCAAATGCTTTTCGGTATCAACCAGGGCGGTACTTATGAGGACCTCCGCATCTCTCATATGCAGACAATAGCAGAGTACGACCTTGACGGTTACGCTATCGGCGGGCTTGCCGTAGGCGAGGAGACCTCCGAGATGTACCGTATCATCGATGCGGTCGAGCCTTTTATGCCGAAAAACAAGCCACGTTACCTTATGGGTGTCGGAACACCGCTTAACATTCTTGAAGCTGTACACATGGGCGTTGATTTCTTCGATTGCGTAATGCCGTCGAGAAACGCACGTCACGGAAGCCTTTTCTCTTGGGAGGGTAAAATAAATCTTCTCAACGAAAAGCATGCAAAGGATCCCCGTCCGATAAGCCCGTCCTGCAACTGCCCCGCGTGCCAACACTACAGCAGAAGCTATATACGACACCTTATAAAAGCCAAGGAATCGGTCGGTATGCAGCTCGCTGTTACGCATAATCTTTATTTCTACAATGACCTTATGCAGAAGATACGCGACGCGCTTGACGGAGGATACTTCGAAAGCTTCTATCAGAAATACAGAAATATTCTCGGCGAAAGAGCGCAAGACTGATGAAGGTATATCTTATACGCCACGGTGAAACGGAATACAATCTTGCCCATCGCTGTCAGGGCTGGTGTGACGTTGACCTTACCGAAACGGGCGTCTCTCAGGCAAAGGCGCTGAAGGAAAGAATAGGCAATTTCAAATTTGACCGCATAATATCAAGCGACCTCTACAGAACACGCCACACTGCGTCGATCATTTTCGGTGACGATCCTAAAATAGAACTCGATAGCCGTGTGCGCGAGGTAAACAATACCGTTATAACAGGTCAGTACGTAAAAGATCTGCTGGAGCTTCACGGAGAGCATTTTGAATACGCAAGACACCACCTCGATTATTCCTATTTCGGAGGGGAAAGCGAAGCGCATTTCTGCGGACGAACCGGAGATTTTTTACGATCTCTTGAATCTGACAAGACATCCGAGCGTATAGCTGTAGTAACTCACGGAGGAGCGATCTGCGCTATGTGCTCAGTAATCGAAAAAAGGCCGAAC
>JAZMZI010000073.1:0-11167 GCA_045585895.1 Eubacteriales bacterium | reverse complement strand
AGCCAATACTTTTTTCATATGTTTTCCCTCCTTTATTCTAAGCTATTCACCCTAGATGTCGACAAATAACAAAAAAGGTTACGACTTCCGTATAAATTTTACCATATTTTTTATTTGTTGTCAACTTGCCTACACACAAACACAAAAGGCACCGCAATGCGGTGCCTTTTGTGTGGGTTATCAAATATATTGTATCCGGCTGAGCCGTGGTAATAAGCCTCTGTGTTCTATGTTAAAATATATATGAATCCTTAACTGTAACTAAGGAACAAAGATTACAGAATTTTCTGTATATTTGATTATGCGTTAACGCATTATTTCGCGTAGTCGACTGCGCGGCTTTCGCGAATAAGATTGATCTTGATCTGTCCGGGATACTTGACTTCATTCTGGATCTTCGCCGCCATTTCGCGTGCGATGACCTTCATGCCTGCGTCGTTGACCTCCTCGGGCTTGACCATAACTCTGATCTCACGTCCTGCCTGAATTGCGAACGCCTTGTCGATTCCGTCAAAGCTCTTTGCGATCTCTTCAAGCTTTTCAAGACGCTTGATGTAATTCTCCATATCCTCGCGGCGTGCACCGGGTCTTGCGGCGCTGATCGCGTCGGCTGCCTGAACGAGCACTGCGATGATAGTCTTGGGTTCAACGTCGTTGTGGTGAGCCTCGATAGCGTGAACTACTTCGCGGCTTTCCTTATACTTCTTAACGGCATTTACACCGATCTCGACGTGAGAGCCTTCAACGTCGTGGGGGAATGCTTTACCGATATCGTGAAGCAGACCTGCGCGCTTCGCAAGATTAGAATCTACGCCAAGCTCGTCTGCCATGATACCTGCGAGGAACGCAACCTCGATAGAGTGCTTGAGCACGTTCTGACCGTAGCTGGTTCTGTACTTAAGTCTTCCGAGCAATCTTACAAGCTCGGGATTGATTCCGTGGATGCCGACCTCAAAGGTTGCTCTCTCACCCGCCTGCTTAACGGATGCGTCAACTTCCTTCTGTGCCTTTTCAACCATTTCCTCGATTCTTGCGGGATGGATGCGTCCGTCAGAGATAAGTCTTTCAAGCGCAATTCTTGCGACCTCTCTTCTTACGGGGTCAAATCCCGAAAGCGTGATAGTTTCAGGGGTATCGTCAATAATAAGCTCTACTCCCGTAAGCGTTTCGATCTTCTGAATGTTACGTCCCTCACGACCGATAATTCTACCCTTCATTTCCTCGCTGGGGAGAGCCACGCTGGAAACGGTAGCCTCGGAAACGTGATCGGATGCGTATCTCTGGATCGCCAGAGACAGAATGTTCTTTGCCTTGTCGTCTGCTTCTTCCTTGAACTGGGTCTCAAGCTCGTCAAGTCTCTGTGCAAGCTCGTGCTTGACCTCTGACTCAACTCTCTCGATAAGCTCTTCCTTTGCTCTCTCGGACGAGTATCCCGAGATCTCCTCGAGCTTCTTTACCTGTTCACCGATAACCTCGGTCTCTTTCTCCTGAAGAACTTCATAATCTTTGATCTTTTTATCAAGAACCTCGCTCTTCTTTTCGAGAGCCTCGGATTTTTTATCAAGCGTTTCTTCCTTCTTAGTCAGACGGTTTTCGGTACGCATTACCTCGTTTCGTCTTTCCTTGATCTCGCGGTCAAGCTCGTTTCTCTGAGACATTATCGTCTCTTTAGCCTCGATCAGCGCCTCTTTTTTAGCCGATTCCGCGTTTTTCTTCGCCTCGGACAAAATCTTCTGCGCCTCAGCCTCGGCAGAACCTATCTTAGCCTCGCCGACCTTTTTTCTGATAAGAAAACCGATGAGAAATCCAAGAGCAATACCGACGACAGCGCAACCAACGCCTATCAGTATTACATATTCTGTTGGCATATTCCCTTTTACACCTCCTTTTCCTTTCTTCTTGTGCTTTATGCAAATTGATCAGGTATATCAAGCGGTTGCTTTGACAAGCAAACCGTAAATTTATCAATATATACCTTATTATATTATATATAATAAATAGCGTTTTGTCAATAGTTTTTTACTGTACTACTGACAAAACGCTTAAAAATTCAAAGAAAATTCACAAAAAATTGCGGGTTTTGATATTATTTTCCTATCGCATAGGTTCTATTGTTCTCCGTTTTAACGAGATCGATCACCTCAAAAAGACTATTGAATATCTTATAGCACAAGGGCATTGCTTCTTCGCTCGGAGGATTATGGTCTATGACCATACAGGGTCTCATTCCCGCTTTGAAGCCTCCTATAATATCAAATGAAGAATCACCCACCACGAGAGTTTCATCAGGCACGGCACCAATACGTCTGCCTGCTTCAAGGAAAATATCAGGATGGGGTTTCCCAAGCCTTACCTCGTCCCCGAAAACCACCGCGTCAACTCTCTCCGAAAGACCGAGTCTTATAACGTTAGGCTCGGCAATTTCCTTGGTAGTAGATGTAGCGATGGCAGTCTTAATTCCCTGCGCTCTCAAAAACTCAAGAAGTTCAAGGCAACCGCTCTTAAATTCGATATCAGCGCCAAGCATTTGATTAACCATAGCCATTCGCTCTGCCATAAAGCCATCGGAATCAAAATCCTCACCGTACGTGTCCTTTAAAAACTTTTTCGAGATCAACACGCTTTTCCCCGCAATGTTGGAATAATAATTCTCTCTCATCCCTTCAAGCCCCCATTTTTCACCTACCGTATACCACGATTCGTAGAAAAAAGGCTCGGTATCTATAAGAGTTCCGTCTTTATCGAAAATTACGTATTTTATCATAGTTTAATCGGGGTTTCTTTCCCCCAGCGCAATATGGTATTTCTGATAGAAGCTTTCAAAATAGCCTCCGTCAAGAGCCTCTCTTATCTTTCTTGTAAGATTGTTATAGAAATAGAGGTTATGCGCAACCGCAAGTCTCATTCCAAGGGATTCCTTCGCCTTGATAAGGTGACGGATGTAAGAACGGCTATAATGACGGCACGCAGGACAATCACAGGACTCGGATATGGGTCTTGGATCCTTAGCGTATTTCTCGTTGAGAAGGTTCATCTTTCCTTCCCAAGTGAAGAGATTACCGTGACGCGCGTTTCTCGAAGGCATAACGCAATCGAAGAAATCAACTCCCATATGAACCGCTTCAAGAATATTACAAGGCGTGCCGACGCCCATAAGGTATCTGGGCTTATCCTTGGGCATATAAGGCTCTACCGCATCGATTATGCGATACATTTCCTCGGTTGCCTCACCAACGGCAAGACCGCCGATAGCATATCCCTCGCAATTGATTTCAGCTATTCTCTGCATATGCTCGATACGAAGATCCTCGTAAGTACCGCCCTGATTGATACCGAAAAGCATCTGATTTCTGTTTATCGTGTCGGGAAGCGAATTGAGTCTGTCCATCTCCGCTCTGCATCTTTCAAGCCATCTGGTCGTTCTGTCGATAGACTGACGAACGTACTTGTAGGGCGCGGGGTTCTCGATACATTCGTCGAAAGCCATAGCGATAGTAGACGCCAGATTTGACTGTATCTGCATACTCTCCTCGGGGCCCATAAATATTTTTTTACCGTCGATGTGAGACTGGAATCTTACGCCCTCCTCCGTAATTTTACGAAGTTGCGCCAGAGAAAAGACCTGAAATCCGCCCGAATCGGTCAAGATAGGCTTTTTCCAGTTCATAAACTTGTGGAGACCTCCCATATCGCGGATAAGTCCGTCACCGGGACGAATATGAAGGTGATAGGTGTTGGAAAGCTCGACCTGACAGTCGATCTCTTCAAGCTCAACGGTAGATACACCGCCCTTGATAGCGGCGCAGGTACCTACGTTCATAAATACGGGGGTCTGAATATCCCCGTGAACGGTGTGAAGCACGCCTCTGCGCGCTCTGCCGTCCTGTGCTAAAAGTTCAAACATAACTTTGCTCCTTTTCCGCTAACACAGACCAAAGTGCCGCGGGATTTATAAATTTTAAGTTCTTTCGAACTGTCTGTCGATATTCTTTTTAGACAGCTCCATAGCTACGGGTCTGCCGTGAGGACAGAAGGTAATATCGGGTATCTCCATCAGCTTTTCGACTACCCACTCACCGTGTCCCTTTGCGTATTCTCTGCCCGCCTTTATAGCCGCTTTGCAGGATGCCTGATAAAGAGCTTTTTCAAAAATTATATTGCGAGTAAGATCGACCTTACCCGTACCGTTCTTTATTCTGTCGGCAACCACTGCGAACATATCGGAGACCGCATCCTGCTCTATACCTACGGGCAAAGCCGTTACGGAAACGGTATTTCGGGACGTTGCAAACTCAAATCCAACGGATTGAAGCTCCTCTCGGTATTCCTCTATAGCCGCCACCTCGTCGGACATGAGCATTACGTCAACGGGAAGCATCAAAAGCTGTGAGGAGACCTCTTGAGAATACATATTTTTCTTCAATTGCTCGAAAATAATGCGCTCGTGAGCGGCGTGCTTATCAATAATAAGCATTTTTTCCTCAACCTGAACGATGATGTAAGAGTTAAATACCTCTCCCACAATGGTATATTCTATCTTGGGAGGCTTTTCTTCGGCTTTTGGAGTTACTATGGGCTTGGGTATGCTCTCAGTGACTTTTTTATCCTCGGGAATGTTCTCTTTTACTGTGGGCACGTTTGGAGGTGTGCCTTCGTGAGCTTTTGGAGATTCAACCGCGTTTTGAGGCATTTCCGAAACCTCCGCATCGTTCTCGGGAGAAAGATTTTCGGGATTATAAAACTTTCTTATATATTCCTCTGCCGTAAGTCTCGTGATCTTGCCGTTTTCCTCTTCAAAGTCCTTCTTTTCCACGGATTTTGGAGCTTGGGAAACGGTAGGAGCAACATCAGTTGCCGCAGTTGTCGGCTTTTGAACGGGAGTTTCATAGTGTTTCTGTGAAGTAACCGTCGAACGTGGAGGTTCGGTAACCTTGGTGGCATCGATTGTTATCTGCCTTGCTTTCAGCGACTTTTCCCTCTCCACGGGAACGAAAGCGTCTGAAACACGCACGCCTGCCGCGGTTTTGGGCATTTCGATTTCGGGACGAACGGTATTCTGCTCCAGCGCCTGTCTTACCGCGTAATAAATTGCCTCAAATACCGGCTTTTCGTTTGAAAACTTAACTTCAAGCTTTGCGGGATGAACGTTTACGTCAACTCGCCCGGGATTGAGCGAAATAAAGAGCACGCAAACGGGAAATTTTTCCGATGGCATATATGAAACGAATGCCTGCTCAATAGCCGCACTTGCGGTTCTGCTCTTGACAAAACGCTTATTTATGTAGAAATTCTCGTAGTTTCTGTTGCTCTTTACGTTATCCGAGCGACCAACGTATCCCTTTACGGAAATCCCGTCAAATTCTCCGTTGACTTCGATAAGCCTGCCTGCAAAATCTCTGCCGAAAACGGCGTAGATAGCGCTATACAGCTTTCCGTCACCCGCAGTTTCAAGTCTTATCTGACCGTCGCAGATAAGTCTGAAGGCTATTTCGGGGTGAGAAAGAGCCACTCTTTCCACATTGGCGCAGACCGCCGTAGTCTCGGTAACGTCTCTCTTCAAAAATTTTCGTCTTGCGGGAACGTTTGCGAAAAGGTCTTCGACGATGATCGTGGTTCCGTTAGAGCAACCTCTTTCCTGAAGAGCGATCTCTTCACCGCAATCAACTATAAGCTCGGCGCCCAGAGGCGCGTCGTGGGTCTTGGAAATTATACGGAGCTTGGAAACCGCAGATATCGCCGCCAAAGCCTCGCCGCGGAAGCCGAGAGTGCAGATACCGTCAAGATCAGCAGCGGTTCTTATCTTACTCGTGGCGTGTCGTTTTATACAGAGAGGCAGATCCTCGGGTTCCATTCCGCAACCGTCGTCGGATATTCGCATAAAGGTAATTCCGCCGTTCTGTATCTCAACGGTGATATGCTTCGCGCCTGCATCGATAGAATTTTCTATCATCTCCTTGATGGCAGATGCAGGTCTGTCTACGACTTCACCCGCCGCAATAAGGTTTGCCACCTCAAAGGACAGTACGTTTATAATTCCCATAAGCTTTGCCTCCTTTCATACGTTTTTCAAATTTTGTCAGTTTAAACGCTTTTTGAGGTCGAAAAGGAAGGTCATACACTCGTAGGGTGAGAGCGTGTTTATATCAACCTTTTTAAGATCCTCTATTATCTGATCGTTTATACAATCGTCAAAGGTGATAAGACTTTCGTCCTTTTCAACCTTCTTTTCCTCTCGGTCTGTGAGCTTGATATTCTTCGCGCTCTCCTCAACCGTTGCAAGGATCTCCTTGGCGCGCTTGATGACTTCATTAGGAAGTCCCGCAAGCTTGGCAACCTCGATTCCGTAGCTGTCGTCGGTGGAGCCGCGAACGATTTTGCGAAGGAAAGTTATACTGTCGCCTCGCTTTTTAGCCGCGATATTGTAGTTCACGATACCGTCAAACTCGTTTTCCATGCTCGTCAGCTCGTGATAGTGAGTCGCAAAAAGAGTTTTCGCTCCGATGCGTCTGCCCGCAGTATATTCTACGATTGCTCTTGCGATACTCATTCCGTCGAAGGTGGAAGTACCTCTTCCCACCTCGTCGTAAATTATAAGCGACTTTCTCGTAGCATTCTTCAGTATGTATGCCACCTCGTTCATCTCCAGCATAAAGGTGGACTGACCCGAAGCCAAGTCGTCGGAGGCTCCCACTCTCGTAAATATCTTGTCCACGATCCCAACCGTTGCCTCTGCGGCAGGCACGAAGGAGCCCATCTGCGCCATAAGCACGATAAGGGCGACCTGACGCATATAGGTGGATTTACCCGCCATATTGGGTCCCGTAATAAGCAGGAGACGGTCTGTAGTCATATTAAGCATCGTATCGTTGGGAACGAAATAGGAGTCCTTAACGAACTGCTCGACTACGGGATGTCTGCCGTCGCGTATGTCGATCTCGTCGGTGGAGGTTATCTCGGGACGGACGTATCTGTTCTTTGCCGCAACGGTCGCCAGACTGTAATAAACGTCGGTCTCCGCAAGCAGGGCGGCGGTCTTTTGAATTCTTACGCTGTTGTCTGCAACCGTTGCGCGGACGTCGCAGAAAAGCTCGTATTCAAGCGAACAAAGCTTGTCCGAGGCTCCGAGCACCTTGGCTTCCATTTCTTTCAGCTCTTCGGTGATAAAGCGCTCACAGTTAGCAAGAGTCTGCTTTCTGATATATCTGTCGGGAACAAGCTCATACTGGCTTCGCGTGACCTCTATGTAAAAGCCGAACACCTTGTTGTATCCTACTTTAAGATTCTTTATTCCCGTTTCCTCGCGTTCGCGCTCCGCTATCTGTTCGCGCCACTCGTCGCCGTGCTCGACTATCGCGCGGAACTCGTCAACGCGACCGTCGTAACCGTCCTTTATCATTCCGCCCTCGCGTACCGAGAACGGCGGCTCTTCCTTGATAGAGCGACAAATTAGATCGCAGATATCTTCAAGTGTATCAAGCTCACGGTATATTCTCTGCATTTCATCACTCTTACAGCTTGAAAGCAGGTTTTTAAGCTCGGGAAGAATCGCTACCGTGCTTGCAACGGCGCGAAGATCCTTCGCGTTTGCCGAGCCGTAGACTATCTTGGTTATAAGTCTTTCAAGGTCAAGAACGTTATCGAGAAGCTCGCTTATCTGCTCGCGGAGCATAAAGTTATTGTAAAGCTCCTCAACGGCATTCTGACGCTTGACTATTGCCGAGGACGTGATAAGTGGATGCTCAACCCATTTTCGGAGAAGTCTCGCTCCGAGAGAGGAACGGGTCTTATCAAGCACCCAAAGCAGAGTTCCCTTCTTTTCCTTGGCTCTCATCGACTCGGTAAGCTCAAGATTTCGTCTCGTGTTGACGTCCATTTCAAGGTACTGACCGTCGGAATAGATATTGAGCTTATTGATATAATCGATGTCCTTCTTCTGGGTATCACGAACGTAGTCGAGCATAGCACCGACGGCGCAAACCAACGCTCTGTCGTTGGTATCATCCTCGCGCAAAGTCGCTTCAAATTGCGACTTAACTCTTTCAAGACAAGCGTCAAGCTCAAATCTTGAAGGCTGACCGTCGGTAAGCATCGAGCCGAGACGCGACCTTATAAACTCCGCTATCTCCGAGAATTTGGATGCTCCGAGATTTGAGATCACCTCGGCGGGAGCATAAGTACCAAGCTCGTTGAGAAGCCGCGCGTCCATATTGGCGCCCGAAAAGCTGGTGGCGTAAATTTCGGCGGTAGAAACGTCGCAGAAGCAAACGCCGTATTCAAATTCACCGAGATAAAGGGAGCAAAGATAGTTATTCTTCTTGTCGGACAAGAGATTCGACTCAATGACCGTACCGGGGGTAATAACTCTTATAACGTCTCTTTTAACTATTCCCTTTGCCGCCGCGGGGTCTTCCATCTGTTCGCAGATAGCTATTTTGAAGCCCTGCTCGATAAGTCTGCCGATATAGGTGTCGACGGCATGGAATGGTACGCCGCACATCGGCGCCCTCTCGGCTTCTCCGCAGTCTCTGCCCGTCAGAGTCAATTCAAGTGCTCTTGATGCCACGATAGCATCGTCGAAGAACATCTCGTAGAAATCTCCGAGGCGGTAGAAAAGCAGATAATCCTTGTATTTGTTTTTTATCTCAAAATATTGCTCCATCATTGGAGTCATAGCGGTTTCCTCGCTTTTTATTTTTTAATCATCTACGGCAACACCGTAGATTTCATCGCCATCGGCGATTTCATCCACCAAAGGTGGATTTCATCCGTGCAAGCGGATTTCATTGATTTAGTGGCATCCACTACAAGACGAGCAATCATGAGTGCAAGCCGTCTTTCCCGTTGCGTTGAACATAATAGTGTTGTTAACGCTCTCCATAAGCTCGTTGACGTCGTTCTGCGCCTCTTCAAGCTCCTTGAAAAGCGGGTCGGTGGTGATCTCTGCGTAGATCTCGTCTATTCTGTCCTGAATTCTTGTCAGCGCGTCGGTGTTGATCTCCTCGCCGTCGCCCATAGCGGTCAATGCCTGCTGCTGAATACCGTATTCCATCATAAGGTTACCGATCTTCTCGCTGCTTTCATAGGCTTCCTTTGCCTTCTCCATACGGATCATTCTTTCGTCGGCTTTGATAGCCTTTCCAAGCTCTGCCGCAAGTGAATAAATGCTCATTTTTATATCCTTCTTTCTCTCAATTCAAATTTTGTCGCCGTAGAGCGCAAAGGTCTCGGCGCGTGTGATCTTAATATTTATGAATTTTCCGACGTCGCTCTCGTCGCCGTCAAACAGTACGATTTTATTGCCTTCGGTTCGACCCGAATACACCTTGTCGTTGTTTTTGCTCTTTCCGTCGCAAAGAACTTTGAGAACCTGTCCTTCAAGGGGCTTGTTCTTCTCAAGCGCGATCTCGTTCTGAGTTTCAAGCAATCGGTTCATTCTCTCGCCCTTAACACTGTCGGATATCTGACAGTCCATCGCCGCCGCGGGGGTGTCCTTTCTCGGAGAATAGATAAACGAATAGGTCATATCGAATCTGACGGCGCGGAGCATTTCGAGAGTCGCCTCAAAATCGGAGTCGGTCTCTCCCGGGAATCCCACGATAATGTCCGAGGATATGGTGACGTCGGGAACTCTCTCGCGAAGATAATTTACGGTTGCGAGATATTTTTCTCTGTCATAACGGCGGTTCATCGCCTTCAAAACGGCGTCACTTCCCGACTGCATGGGCAGGTGGAACTGATGCGCGATGTGCTTAGACTCCGCGATTACGTCGATAAGCTTTCGTGACGCGTCCTTCGGGTGGCTGGTCATAAATCTGATGAAATAGTCGCCTTCGATCTTATCTATATCGGCAAGCAGATCGGCAAAATCGTAGACCTCGCCGTCGTCGCTCTTAGCGTCCTTGCCGTAGCTGTTGACGTTCTGACCCAGCAGGGTTATATCCTTGTAACCGCTCTCGACAAGCTCTCTCACCTCGGCGATTATGTCCTCGGGGCGGCGGCTTCTCTCGCGGCCTCTGACGTAAGGCACGATACAGTAGGTGCAGAAATTATTGCAGCCGTACATTATCGACACCCACGCGCGGTAGGTTGACTCGCGGTAAATGGGAAGTCCTTCGGCAACAAGATATTCCTTTTCCTCGGGGCAATATAGTCTCTTTCCCTTTTGTATTTTGGTAAAAATTAGCTCGGGAAGCCTATGAAGTGAGGAGGTTCCAAGCACGAAATCAACGTAAGGGTAGCTGTGCTTTATCGTCTCTTTTCGGTGCTCCTGCGTTACCATACAACCGCAAACACCGATAAGCATATCGGGCTTTGCCGCTTTCAGGTGCTTATACTGACCGACGATTGAAAGCGCCTTTTGCTCTGCGTGCTCTCTCACCGCGCAGGTGTTGACCATAATAAGGTCTGCTTCCTCGGGAGCATAACATATTTCGTATCCCATAGAGACACACATTCCCGCGATCTTTTCACTGTCAGCTTCGTTCTGCTGACAGCCGAAGGTCTGGACGTAGGCATACTTTACCTCGCCCGTCTCGGCTTTCTGACCGAGGACGACCGCTCTGACTTTGGTAATATATTCTTTTTGCTTTTGCATCTCGCCTTCCGGCAAAATTCTATATTCTCTCATATATTTTTCTCACAACTATGCATAATTATAGATAATATATTATTATATAATAAAATAGCGAAAATGTCAAGAGCTTGGGGAGATTTTGTCGTTTAAAACGGACAAAAACCCGATAGATTTGTGTCTATCGGGTTTTTATTATTTCATTGTTTTAGCTACTTTTATTCCTGAAATTCCGTCAAACGTCATAACGATCAATAGAGATTCAGCGTTTTGGCAATTAAGCTCACGAAGCATTTTCCTAAGCCTATATGAAGGAATATCTATGGTATTACCCTGCCACATACACAAAACGTACTTAATTTCTGTATCATCGGCGGCTTTCAAGCTTTCAATCAAAGCCATTTCGTCCGAAATATCTTCGGCTATCGTGTCCTTGATCACCCTGCCGTATTCGCTTCCCTTTGCCGAAAACAGCACGACGGCTTGAGTGTGCTGACCTTCTTCGGCATCTCTTAATAATTCAGTAGCGGTCTTCTTCATTTTTTCAAACAGACACATATCCACCGCTATTGGGTTTTTAAGTTCAAAAAGTGACAC
>JAZMZI010000072.1:0-10348 GCA_045585895.1 Eubacteriales bacterium | reverse complement strand
GCTGATATAGACCTGGGTCTTCTTGGTCTGCAGCATGGTGGAGGGGAGGTAAGGAGTGATAGGACCGTGTGTGCAGAGACGGCTGGTCATTCTCTGCCAGGAGGAGAAAGTACCGCAGGTTGCAAGCGCGTGAACCTCGATTCTCTCCTTCGCTCTCATTACGTCGAGAGGACCGATGGTAGCGGCGCAGGGGGGAACGTTTGCGATGTCACCCGATTGACCAAAGGTACCGTTGAGAGAGTTCTGCATAATAGTCATAGGATGGAGCTTTACGATCTGAGCGGGCTGATTGAGCCACTCCTCGATGTCGCCAGAGCCGATGAACTCGGGAATGGGATCAACGAATGCCATATGTCCTGCCCATCCGGGAGAGGTGGAAGCGATATCCGCGCCTGTTCCCTCGGTAATATCGTCGATTATCTTGGAGTAATCCTTGATGTTAGCGTTGGTGGGGAAATGTACGTTCTCCATAGGCATACGGAGCTTCTCGTCGATCTCGTTGTAGAGATACTTTATCATAGAATGAGCAAATCCCGCCTCGTAGGTGATAGGGGCGATGTTTCCGTCCTGATCTGCCCACTCGTCCTCGGCTACAAGGTGAACCTTGGAGCAGTCAACCTTGAAGTAGTTGATAAGCTGAGCGAGGGGGATGTAGGTATCTGGCTCGGGATTGCCGAGGATCATGGTGAAGCTTCTTCCCTGCTCACTTGCCTCCTTGAGACGGGTGAAGAGGGTGGAAATGAGAACGGGATGGGGGTTCATCATAACCTTAACCTCAAACTCTGGGTGCCACCAAGGCTCTCTCTTCTCAAGGTCCTTGCCGCTGAGGCTACGAACGTAGTCACAAACAGCCTTATCCTTAAAGGGCACGAATTCGTGGGGCTGGAAATCAAATTTTGTTGCGGGATCGGTGATAAAAGCGCTCATTTTCATTCTCCTTATGTATCGTTTTTATTTAAAAGTCATTTCGCCAAAGCATTCGGGCTTGTGGAAGGTAAAATTCTCGCGTGTAACGGGACTCCAAGAAAGGTAGTGGGGCGGTTCGGTGAGATCGGCGCACTTGAAGCAGTTTGCGCGTATTTTTTTGCCCTCGTAAATCTTGAAATCGGGGAAAAATCTCTTGATGAAGGAATAGGGGAACTTATACTCTATTTCCCAGCCGCCGTCAAATTTTGTGACCTTGCGGTCAAAAATATCATCGTCTCCTTCAGGCAAAAGCCGCGTAGCGTCGTCAAGACCGGTTCCTATTCCAAGGTAGTAGCATCCTATGGCGTTATTCTCGAAATTAAAATATCTCAGGTCTCCCTCCATAGGGCTGAAGAAAAATTCAAGGCAGCAATCCTCGTAAGGCTTACCAACGGGCCCCGTCTCGGTAGCTCTGTGCTGATATTCCTTTGTCCAAAGTCGAACCAAAAGCGCTTCGTCGTCATAGGCTATCTGCGCCCAAGCCTTGACCGTATCGGGGGTGTCGAGATAGGGGGTGTCGATATTGATTATCGGCTTATCCGACCAATCTCCGCCCGCGGTCATTTTCTTTATCTCGTAGGTTTTCATTTTACCTCGTCGCCTCCGATAAATACTTTTTTAACGTCCATTTTATAATCGACTATCACAAGGTCGGCTCTCTTGCCCACGGCTATCTCACCGCGGTCGTAGAATCCTACCGCTTGAGAAGGGTTGTAAGAAGCAAACTTGAATACGTCCACAAGTGACGCTCCCGTGTGCTTTATCATATTACGGCAGGAGATATCAAGGGTCATTTTAGAACCCGCTATCTCGCCCGTATGGTCGAAATTGATGTCGTCAACGCCATCATACCCCTCGGGAATAGCACCGTCGCAGGCATAGGCATCGGAAATCAGAATTATTCTGTCGTCGCCCTTGATTTTTCTCGTAAGACGAAGCAAATAGGGATCGACGTGGATTCCCATACTGTCGCAGATAAGCTCTGCGTATATCTCGCGGTTGTAATAGACCGTCTCGTCAACGCAGGGAGTACGGCATTCGGGGTATTTTTGCAAAGTACCCGTCGCGTTGAGGTGATGAGTGCCTATTTTAAGTCCGTAGGGCATAAGTCTTTCGATCTGATACGGCTCAGCCTCGCTATGTGCCACCGTGAAAACGGCATCGGGATTTTCAGCCTTCGCGTCAAGGACGAAATCGAGAATATTCTCTCTTTCGGGGGCTAATGCCCAAACCTTGGCAAATTTACCCGCCGCATCGATTATAGGCTGATATTTTTCTTTATCGACAGCTCCCCGCCAAGGATTAGATTCCTTATCGCAGCCGAATTTTGGGTTGAGATAAGGGCCTTCCATATAAAATCCCGCGATATTGCGGCACTCGGGCTTTTTCATCGCCTCTTTAAGGTCTGCTATTGCCTTGACGTATCCCTCGGTATCCATACTGAAATAGAGGGCGGGCAAAAGGGTGGTAGTACCGTGAGACAAGTGGTGAAGACTTGCTCTCTCGGGTTCATCCTGAAAGAAAACGTAACCGTCGGAATGGGTATGTATATCGACGAATCCGGGACCCACGTAGTTATCCTCGGCATCGATAATTTGGCAATTTTCGGGAACGGCGACCCTTTTCGCCTCTCCGAAATCGACTATTTTATCGCCGTCGAATATTATCACCGCGTCGGGGATAAACCGATCGCGCATTATTAAAGTACAGTTGATAATTGCGGTCATTTTAAATATCTCCTTCCCCACTAAAGGTGAGATCCGCTATTAATTATATTTTAACACCTAAATTCGGTAAATGTCAACGATTCCCGAATATCAGTCTCATATTTTGAAAATTTTGTATCAAATATTATCTTCTGCGTCGGTTGGATCGGGGGGAAGCTTGCTTAAAAACACCAGCGTAACGGGTAGGGTTATAGCCGCGGTGATAACGTAAGCCGCGGGCTGCGCCATTTCAAGTCCTATAAGACCGTTTCCGGCGTAATTTTCAAAAATCTCGGGAAGAAGGTATATCATAGGAATAAACGCAACTCCGTTCTGGAGAGCGGAAAGCAGTATCGCGGGCACTCTTTTTCCTATACTCTGGAACATCATATTGCCCACCACGGTAAAGGGCAATACCCAAAGCACCGCGCAATTGAATCTCAGCGCCTGTGCTCCGATCTCGGCAATAAGCGCGTCTTTTTCTGAATTAAAAAGATTAATGATCTGGGGAGCTAATGCAAAGCAAATGACCGACAGAGTTCCGATAAATGCAAGTCCGAAAAGCATGGTAACGTAGCTTGCCTTTTTGACTCTTGAATACTTTTTCGCGCCGTAATTGAAGGCGGAAACCGGCTGAAAACCCTGACCGATACCGAGACCCACGCAGAAAATGAACTGAACCGTCTTTGAAACGTAGCCCATAGCCGCAATAGCCGCAGTGCCGTAAAGTCTTGCCTGAATATTCAGCATGGCAGTAGATACGCTTCCCAGTCCCTGACGGATAAGGCTTGGGAATCCCGTCGTTACGATATCCCAGACGATTCGCGGAGTAATGAATCCGCGTCTGAAGCTTATCTTGCTTTGTGTCTTGCCGATAATATACGGAACTATGAGGATAACAAGACTCACGTACTGAGAAATTGCGGTAGCAAGACCTGCTCCCCGAGTTCCCATACCCAACTGCATAATAAAAATATAGTCGAGTAAAATATTAAGTATTCCGCCCGAGGTAAGACCTATCATTGCAAAAGTAGCCTTGCCCTCGTAACGCAAAACGTTATTAAAAACACATGATGCGGTCAATGCGGGCGCACCGATGAAAATAAAGCGCGCGTAGTCCATAGCGTGAGGCAATATTTCCTCGTTACTTCCCAAAAACATCATAAGCGGCTCGAGGAAGATAAGACCGAAGGTCATAATTATCAATCCGCTGGCGGTGGCAAGCAAAAGAGCGGTTGAAGCAAAGTTGCCCGCTTTCTTTTCATCCTTCGCGCCCAAAAGACGGCTGACGTGGCTTCCCGCGCCGTGTCCGAACATAAATCCGAAAGCCTGAAGTATCGCCATTATACTGAAAACGATACCCGGTGCGCCGCCCTCGGCTTTACCGAGGGTGCTGACGAAATAGGTGTCCGCCATATTGTAAACGTTGGTTATCAGCATACTGATGGTTGTTGGTATGCCGAGCGTTATGACCAGCTTCCATACCGCGGTCTCGGTCATTTTTTTAAATTGCAATTCGCTTTTCGTAAGAGACAATTTTTTATCCTTCTTTACATATTTTAACAAAGGGCACTCAAAACTCGCCCTTTTAGGGTATATCAGATTCTTGCGACCTTGGTTTCTTTTGCGGCTTTCATCACGGCTTCAGCCACCGCCGAAGCGACCCTGCCGTCAAGCGCCGCGGGGATTATGTAATCTTCGGAAAGCTCTTCGTCCGAAACCAGACTTGCCAGAGCCTTGGAGGTAGCGATCTTCATTTCCTCGTTGATGCAGGACGCCCTGCAATCAAGCGCGCCTCTGAATATTCCGGGGAATGCAAGAACGTTGTTTATCTGATTGGGATAGTCGCTTCTTCCCGTTCCCACGACTCTCGCGCCGCCCTTCTTCGCATCGTCGGGCATTATCTCGGGAGTAGGATTTGCCATAGGGAAAACTATGGCGTCCTTTGCCATAGTTGACACCATTTCGGGGGTGACGAGATTGGGCGCGGAAACGCCGACAAAAACGTCAGCTCCCATCAGGGTCTCGGCTAAACTTCCCTTTTCAAAGCCGCGATTTGTTATCTTAGCCATATCCTCTTGGGCGGGATTGTTCTCTGCCTTACCTTCGTATATCGCGCCGAACCTATCCACCATCGTAAGATTCTTAACGCCGAGGTTCATAAGGTGGCGGCCGATCGACATACCTGCCGCGCCCGCGCCGTTTATAACGATCTTAACGGTACCGATATCCTTTTTAACAAGCTTCAAGGCGTTGATAAGCGCCGCCCCTACGACGATCGCCGTTCCGTGCTGATCGTCGTGGAAAACGGGAACATCGCATATCTCTTTTAATCTTCTTTCTATCTCAAAGCAACGAGGAGCCGATATATCTTCAAGATTTATACCGCCGAAGCTGCCCGAAAGCAGATAAACGGTTCTCACTATCTCGTCAACGTCTTGGCTCTTTATGCAAAGCGGGAAGGCATCCACGTCGGCAAAAGCTTTGAAAAGGGCGCATTTTCCTTCCATTACGGGCATTCCCGCCTCGGGGCCTATATCTCCGAGTCCCAAAACCGCGCTGCCGTCGGTAACTACCGCCACAATATTTGATCTTCTCGTCAGCTCATAAGACTTATTTATATCCTTTTCTATTTCAAGACAGGGCTGCGCAACACCGGGAGTGTACGCCAAGGAAAGATCCTCTCTCGTTTCAATGGGGCATCTTGTAACTACCTCTATCTTACCTCGCCATTCGTAGTGTTTTTTCAAAGATTCTTCTGCTATTGACATTTTTATTTCCTCTTAAACCATTTTTTCGGGTTTGAATACCTCGTCGAATTTTTCTGCGGTCATAAATCCCAATCTGAGACAAGCCTCTCTCAGGGTTATATCCTCTGCGTAAGCCAGCTTTGCCACCTTTGCGCTATTCTCGTAACCGATATAGGGATTTAACGCCGTAACAAGCATTAAGGATCGGTCAAGATTTTCCTTCATCTTGCTCGCGTTAACCTTAATACCCGAAACGCAGTTGTCGTTAAAGGATCTCATCACGTCCGAAAGCAATCTGACGGACTGCAAAAAGTTATAGATAAGTACGGGCATAAAGACGTTAAGCTCAAAATTTCCCTGACTTGCCGCCATTCCGACCGCCGTATCATTAGCCATAACCTGCAAAGCGACCATAGTGACAGCCTCACACTGGGTGGGATTGACCTTACCCGGCATGATCGACGACCCCGGCTCGTTTTCGGGTATGCTTATCTCACCGAGTCCGCATCTCGGGCCTGACGCCAGCCATCTTATATCATTAGCTATCTTCCAAAGATTTGCCGCAAGACCCTTCATAGCGCCGTGAGCGAAAACCAAAGCGTCCTTACCAGTCAGCGCATGGAACTTATTTTCCTCGGTGGAAAATTCAAATCCCGTAAGCTGACTTACGTATTTTGCCGAAAGACGGTCAAACCCTTCGGGAGCGTTGATGCCCGTACCCACCGCCGTACCGCCGAGGGCAAGCCTTGAAAGAGGCTCAAGTGACAAAACTATCTGCTCTCTGGAGGCTTCAAGCATATTTCTCCACCCGCTCACCTCTTGCGAGAACTTTATTGGCGTTGCATCCTGAAGATGGGTCCTTCCGCTCTTTATCGCGTCGGGATTTTCGGCTTCAATCTTCTTAAAAACTGCGATCAGCCTGTCTGTTTCGGGCAAAAGAGCGCGATTTATCTCGGTTACCGCCGCTATGTGCATAGCCGTGGGAAAGGTATCGTTTGAGGATTGAGACATATTCACGTCGTCGTTGGGGTGAAGCATTTTTTTGCCCGCCAGCTCGTTTCCTCTGTTGGCTATAACCTCGTTTGCGTTCATATTTGACTGAGTTCCGCTTCCCGTCTGCCACACGACTAAAGGAAAATGACTATCAAGCTTACCCGAGATCACCTCGTCGCAAGCCGCCGCTATTGCCGAAAGCTTTTCGTCGGTCATTTTGTCGGGACGAAGCTCGCGGTTAGCCATAGCCGCCGCCTTTTTGAGTATTCCGAATGCGTGAGTTATCTCACGGGGCATTATCTCGCCGCCTATCTTGAAATTTTGGCGGCTCCTCTCGGTCTGCGCTCCCCAATATTTATCGGCGGGAACCGAAATTTCACCCATAGAGTCGCGTTCTGTTCTGAATTCTTTCATAATCAACCCTTAATCAAAAATAATATAGTTGGTCCAAGCTTTTTTGCCGTTCACGTCTGTGACCTCAGCCCTTACGAAACGGTCGTCGGGAGCCTTCGTATACTCTGCCTCCACGAGCCCGTCCTCTCTGACAGTCCTTCCCTTCACCCAAGTGGTATTGCTCTGGAAAACCACCTTACTTACGGGTGAGCAAATCACTCTGACCTTGTCGGGAGCGATCTTTTCGATATGTACCTCGGGGCCCTGCGTTGCGTAAAATCTTCCCTGACGGATATTTCTTACGATCCTTGCCGTGTCCATATCCGTAGTTTCAACCATTATCCATCCGCGGCACTCGTCGCCCGTGTAGTAATGGGTGTCGTCAACGGCAAGTATGTTAGTCAATCTGCCCGCCGTTGCCATCTGGTCGATAATTACGTCAGAGTAGGCTCTGTCGCTTTCTCCGAACTCGGAAACGCTGTTATATATCTCGACCCCGTCGAAATCGCCGAGAGGCATGAGCTGTTCGGGGGTATTGAGACTCCAAGCGGGGTGACCAACGAAGGCAAGACCGTTATGGAGCTTTATTCTCTTAATGACCTCTGCCGCCTTGGAAAAGGCGGTTTTCTGCATATTCTTCCAATCCGCGGGTATCTGAGGGTCGCCCGTCATTCCCACGCCGACGATATGTATAACGTGCGAACCGTCGTGTCCTCCGATATTATATTCGCAGCCCGAAAGTATTTTAACACCCTCTATCTCGCACTCTTCGCCGTAATGCCAGTGATCGGTAAAGGCAATAGCGTCGTACCCTTCAAGGGCATATATCTTCGCCGCCTCCTCGGGCGCAGCCTGTCCGTCAGAAAAGGTGGTGTGTGTATGAAGCCCTATTTTAGCTCTGGTGTTTCCAAGCATATCTACGTACATATATCCGTTCTCCAATCAAGAAATATTTATCTATTATATATTTTAACACTTATCCCCCCTCAAATCAAGACCTTTTATCCAAAAAAGCTGTCGAATATTTGTGCAGATATCCAAGTTTTCTTATTATTTTTGAATTAACTATTGAAAAACAGATAAATTAAAGGTATAATTAAAACAGTGATCTATGGATTCACTTAATATTTTACACAATAAACTTTTCGGAGGAAGATTTTATGAAACTCAGCGTACTTGCCAATCTTTACGGCGCAAAGCCTCTCGACGAGGCACTTGAAATAATTTCGGGACTTGGCGTTCACACCGTCGAGATCGGTGCGGGCGGTTATCCCGGCAAGGCTCACTGCAACCCTGCGGAGCTTCTCAAAGACGAAAAAAAATACGAAGAATTCGTCGCTACCTTTAAAAAGTACGACGTTGAGATCTGCGCTCTTGCCTGCCACGGCAACCCCGTTCACCCCAACGCTGCTATCGCCGCTTCCTACGACGAGGACTTCAGAAACGCGGTTCTTCTTGCGGAAAAGCTTGGCGTTGATACCGTTATCACCTTCTCGGGCTGCCCCGGTGACTGCGCTACCGCAAAATACCCCAACTGGGTAACCTGCCCCTGGCCCGAGGACTTCCTCGCTATTCTCGACTGGCAGTGGAACGAGGTGCTTATTCCCTACTGGAAAAAGACCGCTGAATTCTGCAAGGCTCACGGTGTAAGAGTTGCATTTGAGATGCATCCCGGCTTCTGCGTTTACAATCCCGAGACCCTGCTTCGTCTCCGCGCGGCTGTCGGCGACGTTATCGGAGCTAACTTCGACCCCTCTCACCTTATCTGGCAGGGTATGGATCCCGTTGCGGCGATCAGAGAACTTACGGGTGCTATCTATCACGTTCACGCAAAAGACACCAAGATCGACAAATACAATACCGCCAAGAACGGCGTTCTCGACACCAAGCACTACGGCGACGAGATCCACCGCGCTTGGGTATTCCGCACCGTCGGCTACGGCAACGGCGAGACCTACTGGAGAGACCTCGTTTCCAATCTCCGTCTCTGCGGCTACGACAGAGTTCTCTCTATCGAGCACGAGGACAGCGTAATGTCTATCGATGAAGGACTGGCAAAAGCCGTTAACTTCCTCAAGGATATCGTTATCTACGAAGAAAAACCCACCACTATGAGTTGGGCTTAAGATACTGATCATTTTTAGGGGTGGGGCGAACCTTTTTAAGGAAAATGCTTTCGCCCTACCCTTTCCACACTCCCTGAACCTTCCAAACAGAGATTATTCAAAGCTGGGTTTTATTCAGTCTTGAGAATAAACGGAAATAAAGAAATAACAAAAAGAAAGGTTGAAAATTTATGGAAAAACTAAAAGCGTTGACGGGCGTTCAAAAAGCGTTATTGATCGTCGGCTTTGCCGTAGTTGCATTAATCGCACTTTTGTTGATAACGGTCCTTTGTCTTCACCTTTTCACTCCCGTAGTATTTAACGATTTCTTCTCAAACGCAAAAGCAGAATACGTCACGCCCGGCATTTACGAGGGCTTGGTTCCTCAGGGCTACGCTTACGAGGGTGAGCGCGGCATATATCTCCAGTGCGGCTATATGGCTGACGGTGAGAGCGCGAGCCGCATCTACGTTACAGACGCAGACAATACCGACGAGACCTATTTCGTTGAGCTTTACACCGCCGATGGCAAGCCCTACACGGGACACACGGGCGGTATAACCTCGGCGTTCGGATTCGTTTGGCTTGCCAACGACGGCGAGGGTGACGATAACTGCGTCTGGGTGATAAAGCTTGCCGATATCCTCTCTGCCGAAAACGGTGGCAAGATCACACTCAATACCAATTTCAAAAGCGAGACCCGCGCGGCTTGCTGTTTCGTTGACGGAAGATACCTTTGGATAGGCGAATTCAACAACAGTGAGGAATACGCCACCAAGGAAACACACACCTTTACCGTAAGCGGAGGTGAAAACAAGGCTCTTGTCTGCGCATACGCCCTTGATATCGATTCCAAATACGGTGTAGCTTCGGAAACCGTTAACGGCAAGGATATCTTTACTCCCGTTATGGCACTTTCGGTCACCGATCTGGTTCAGGGCTTTACCAAGACCCCCGACGGATTTGCGCTTTCAACGTCCTACGGAATAAACCCATCTCACCTGTATTTTTATGAAGACGTAACTAAAGACAACGCCGATGCGTCGATAAAGATCAATGAGAAAGACGTTCCCGTCTATTTCCTTGACGCAGACGCGCTGACGAAGGAAGTCGTAACTACCCCCATGACCGAGGAGATCTTCGTAAAGGACGGAAAACTCTACGTGCTCTTTGAATCCGCTTGCCAAAAATACATATTCGGCAACCTCATTCGGGGAATCCACATCTATTCCTACGATTTAGACTAACAGATCTATAAAATCAAAAGATCCGCCAAACAAGGCGGATCTTTTGATTTCAGACTGTCGAAAAAGTCGCTCTACCGCAAGTGAACCAATAGCAAAAAACAATAAGCAATATGTAAATAAAAAAATCTGACAAGGAAAAGCGCAAGGCATTTCGAGAAAAGCCTTGCGCTTACTTGCTTTTTCCGTTC
>JAZMZI010000071.1:0-12022 GCA_045585895.1 Eubacteriales bacterium | reverse complement strand
GTCTGCCAATCTCTCTAATATAGCTCAGCTTCTTCTGCGCAAAAATGTTTTCTTCGTACCTATGCGGCAGGACGATCCCAAGGGCAAGCCGCACTCGCTTGTGGCAGATTTCACTCTGCTCCCCGACAGCCTCGACTGCGCTCTCAAAAACAGCCAGAGATTGCCTCTGTTTTTATAAGGTCCTTATCTAAAAAGCCTTTTCCTATAAAAGCTATCGGCTTTTCCTGACATAATAAACAGGGCAGCCTCATTAGCGTGTTATCCTCAAAGGATAATGCTCAATCAAATCCGTCTACGAGAAGCCCCAAAACTCGGCTTCGCTCGTTTCGGGGAACCCCTAGGCGCCAGCTCCCTCCCGGAGGGAGCCTATCACGAAGTTCGCCTTACACCGTTAAATTGTAATTTTTCTAATTCTTAATTGCATAAAAAAGCCCCAATCCTCTTTCGAGAATTGGGACGGAAAAACATAGTTTCCGCGGTACCACCCGCATTTTGGCTTCGAAAAAACAAAGCCAACACTTTGCCTGACGCGTAACGGTGTCTGCCGTGCCGAGCTATTCGCAATACTGCCTTGACTCCGCAAGCTCCGAAGGGAAATGCCGCATTTTCGCATATATCCGCTCACACCGACCGCGGACTCTCTGGAATATGACTTGAAAAAGGGCTGACTTCATCATAGCCTTTAAATTATTACATCTTATATATTATATCATTTATATAAGCTTTTCGCAAGTGTGCTTTTTGCAAAATAAACGTCGAATATAGTGAATTGTTTTGTGCATTTTACACAATTAAAGTACTCCGAAGTAGAAAAGCGCGCCTAAAATCGCCGCCTGCACGATAATGATGGCAGGGATGCCGAGCATAAATTTAAGATGCTTGGTCTTGTGGCGAATAATGAGCATCGTGACGAACATAGCAACGCTGCCGCCGAGAGCCGAAAATATCAAAAGAGTTTTTTCGGGAATACGAAGCTCAACGCGGTTCTTTTTCGATATCTTTTTGTCGTAGAAGCAAACGATTATCGAAACTACGGAAATTATCGCAATATAAGCGACAAGGATCGACAAAACGGGGTTATTTACTATAAATTCGGGCATATTTACTCTCCTTTACTTCTTGGGAAAGCTATCCTTAAGACCAACTACTCTGTTAAAGGTGTTCTCGTTCTTGGAGTCCTTGCAGAAGTAACCGACTCTGACGAACTGGAACTTGTCGCCTGCCTTTGCGTCGGCGAGAGAAGGCTCAACCATAGCGCCCTCAAGCTTGGTAAGGGAGTCGGGGTTAAGAAAGTCGAGGTAGGTCATGCCCTCGGGCACGTCGGCGGTGTTTTCAATGTTGAAAAGACGGTCGTAGAGCATTACGGTTGCGGGCTTTGCGTACTTTGCGGAGAGCCAGTGGATAGTACCCTTGATCTTTCTGCCGTCTACGGGATTGCCGTTTCCGGTCTCAAGGTCAGCCGTCGCGTGAATGCACTTGATGCTACCATCTTCGTTCTTTTCAATGCCGGCGTACTTGATGATATATCCACCCATAAGACGAACCTCGCCGTCGGGTTTGAGACGGAAGAACTTGGGAGGGGGAACCTCGGCAAAATCGTCGGCATCTATATAAATTTCACGGGTCATAGGCATGTCGCGTCTGCCAAGCCCCTCCTTCTGAGGATGGTTGGGAAGGCTTATCATCTCCTCCTTGTCCTCGGGATAGTTGTCGATAACTACCTTGATAGGGTTGACGACAGCAACGCGGCGGAGCGCGTTTTCGTTAAGATCGTCGCGTACGCAAGCTTCAAGCTGACGAACGTCAACGGTGTGGTCGGTGTTGGTAACGCCTGCCTCTCTTACGAAATTAAAGAGAGCCTCGGGAGTGTAGCCGCGGCGGCGGAGACCGCAAAGGGTGGGGAGACGGGGGTCGTCCCAACCGTCAACGTGACCTTCCTCAACAAGCTGACGGAGGTAACGCTTTGACATTACGGTGTAGGTGATGTTCATTCTGCCGAATTCCCACTGGTGGGGCTTCTGGGCAAATCCGATCTTCTCAACGACCCAGTCGTAAAGAGGACGGTGGTTTCTGAACTCGCTGGAGCAGAGAGAGTGGGTGATACCCTCAAGCGCGTCCTGAATGGGGTGAGCGAAATCGTACATGGGATAAACGCACCACTCGTCACCCTGACGGTGATGGTGAATATGCTTGATTCGATAGATTACAGGGTCGCGAAGATAGGGATTGTCGTTTGTGGGATCGATCTTCGCGCGAAGCGTGCGCTTTCCGTCTTCGAATTCACCGTTCTTCATTCTCTCAAAGAGGTCGAGGTTTTCCTCGACGGTTCTGTTGCGGTAGGGAGATTCCTTGCCCGCAACGGCTCTGTCGGTGCCCTTATAGTCTGCGAGGTCATCCTTGGAGAGGTCGCAAACGTAAGCATCGCCCTGCTTGATAAGCTGAACGGCAAATTCGTAGCACTTGCCGAAATAGTCGGAGCCGTAGAAAACGCCGCCCGTGGGAGTAGCACCAAGCCACTCAAGGTCCTCGCGGATAGAGCGGACGAATTCGTCGCTCTCCTTTGCGGGGTTGGTATCGTCGTAACGGAGGTTGAAAAGTCCCGAATACTTATTTGCAACGTCGGTGTTGATGCAAATAGCCTTTACGGAGCCTATGTGAAGGTAACCGTTAGGCTCGGGGGGAAAACGGGTGTGGATCTTAAGTCCGGGATTGTTTAAAAGATCGTCGTCAATTATGTCGTGAATAAAGTTGTTATTGTTTTCCATATTATATCCTTTCGACAAAGTTAGGAGGACTTTGTTCGTTTGTAGAGTTTTCGTCCACCTTTTTCAAAAGGTGGCGCAGATCCAACGCGCGAAGCGTTGGTCGCCTCCGCAGAGGCGAAATCCTCTCATCGGCGTTTCTTTTTGTTAGCTTTTTCTTTGCGCCTCCTTCTTGCAAAGAAAAAGCGGAAAGGGCTTTAATATATACTTTGATTAGTGGTAAAAATTCTAAAGCTTATTAAAGGGATTTTATCATTTTTTCGATTCTCTCAAGGGTCTTTTCTTTGCCGATTATCTGCATTACGGTGTAAAGGTCGGGAGCGTTCTGCTTGCCTGTGACCGCAACTCTGATAAACATACTGATATCGGCAACGCTGCCCTTGAACGCGGTAGGATCAGCCTTATAAGCCTTCATATCCGAAGCGAATCCGAGAGCGTCCGCAATAGCCTTGACTTTGTCGAACCAGGTGTTCATATCGTCGGCGTAATCGTAGGTCTCTGCGAACTTTTCAAGAGTTGCAACGATATCGGCCTTGTCGAAGGTCTCAGGGTATGCATCCTCAACGGTGAAGAACTCGTCGAAGAAGAATCCCATATAGGGCTTTGCGTCAGCCCAGGTTGCAAGGTCCTTACGGGGCTTCTTGCCGCCGCGGCCGATGGCAAATATCTTTTCGGTAAACGATTTGTCGCGCGCGAGACAAGCGCCGAATTCAGGATCAAACTCCTTTGCCCACTCGGTCGCCTTCTCGGTAACGTACTCGGGAGTCATACGGGAGATAACGTTCTTCGAAACGTCGTTCAGCTTGTTGAAATCGAAGAGACAGCCAGACGTGGACATCTTCTTGATGTTGAAGGGGAAATCGGTATAGGGCTTGTCAGCGTTCTGCATATGCCACTCCTCGTAGTTGGAGTTAAGAAGAGTCATAATGTACTCGCAGACCGCCTCGGGGCAATAGCCCATACGGGTGTAGTCGTCCATATTCGCGCCCATATCACGCTTTGAAAGCTTCTTCTTGTTGCCCTCGTCGTCAAGTCTCATTATCTGCGCGATGTGGAGATATTTGGGGAGCTTGAATCCGAGGAAATTAAAGAGCTGAATGTGCTTTGCCAGACTGGGGAGCCACTCCTCACCTCGGATAACGTGCGTTGTGCCCATAAGATGATCGTCCACCGCGTGAGCGAAGTGGTAGGTAGGGATTCCGTCTGATTTGAGAAGCACGAAGTCCTCGTCGTTTTCGGGAATTTCAAGATTACCCTTAACAAGGTCGGTGAATTTGGTCTTCTTTTCGGGATCACCGTTTGCAAGAATACGGAGAACGAAGGGGTGTCCCGCCGCAAGATGAGCCTCGACCTCCTCCATGGTGAACTCGCGTCCCGCAAGCATAGCCGCCTTCTTTGCCTCAGCCTCAGCCTGCCAGTCGGTGTTCTTTATTTCTTCCTTTTTATTTATAGCCTGCAATTCGTCAAGCTCTTCCTCGGTGGTGAAGCAGGGGTAAGCCTTGCCTTCGCGAACCAGCTGCTTTGCATAGGTCTGGTAAATAGGACCTCTCTGGCTCTGCTTGTAGGGGCCGTATGCGCCCTTATCGGCAATCTTGCCGTTTTCGTCGAGTATTGCGCCCTCGTCGAAGTTGATGCCGTACTTTGCAAGGGTCTTGATAAGACCTTCAGCCGCGCCCTCTACCTCTCTCTTTGCGTCGGTGTCCTCTATTCGGAGGTAAAACACACCGCCGGATTGGTGAGCAAGTCTCTCACCGACGGTAGAAGGGAAGAGACCGCCGAAGTGAACGAAGCCCGTAGGGCTTGGGGCAAATCTCGTTACCTTTGCGCCCTCGGGAAGGCTCCTCGCGGGATATCTTGCCTCAATATCCGCAGGGGTCTCCTTAATGTGGGGGAAAAGTAATTCAGCTAAACGATTGTAATCCATTTTTATGTCCTTTCTGCGTAAAGATCAATAATATAAAACGTTGTCAAGCGCGCGTCCAAGCGTAGTCGAGCCGCCGTGACCTGGATAAATTGTAAGTTTTCCGTCAAGATCTCGGAGCGAGGACAGTGAAGCCGCCAATGCGTCGGCATCTCCTCCGTGAAGATCGTATCTTCCGTATCCGTTCTCAAAAAGCGTGTCACCGGTGATCAGCTTGTCGCCCGCAAGCAGACAGATCGAACCCTTTGAGTGACCCGGCGTTGAAATGACTTCGATTGCTTCGTCTCCGAGATATATTTTATCTCCGTTTTCCAACAGCCTTTCGGCAGGTCGCCATTTTTTGTCGTACCCGAAAAAAATTGAGTAAGCGTTTTTTTCTCCGTCGGACAGCATTTCGTCATCATCCTTGTGAATAAAGGCGGGGGCGAGGGTAATATCGCGCAACTCGTCAAGAGAGGTTATGTGATCGAAGTGTCCGTGAGTTAAAATAATACTCTCGATTACCGCACCTTTTTGGGCGGCAAATTCGATTATTTGGTGAGCGTCGGCACTGGGGTCGATAACCGCTGCGTAACAGCCCTTTATCAAGACGTAACAGTTGGAACCCCATGATGCGGACGAAAGGTTATATATTTCCAATCAACAACACTCCTTTTCGATCTACATACAAATCCACTTTACAGTATAACACATTTTTGAGCGTTTGTCTACATTAATTATATAAAAAAACAAAAGATTTTTAAAGGGGCTGGCTCAGTTAGATGCAGAAGGCGTGGTTTGGTTCTCGTAGGCGTACAGGAGTACGCCAAAGAGCCAAAACGCGTCTAAAAAGCCACACAAAATGAGGAAATCCGCCGAAAGATCGGCGGATTTCGACATTATAAAAGCAAAAACATTATTTTTTAGTTGAATTTTGTCTTTTTTTTTAAAAAGTGGCTTTTGTTCTGCGCTAAATGAGCCAGCCCCTTCTGATTGTTTTAATATTTAGTCCTCATATACCTTCCAAAGGAAAGAATAGTAGGTGCTTTCTTCTTTGAATTGTGCAAACGAGCTTTCTGCGTAATTGTAGAAGTATGAGTACATCTCGGTCTTATACGTATCGAACTTGCTTTCTAGGAAATTCGAGAACGTAACGAGATAACCGTCGTAATCTTCTATGGAAGCCCATCTGAGAGTGTCTGCGTTGTAGTAGTTGGAAGCCTTCTTTTGACCGAACAACTTGGTGTTGTTAAGAACGAGATCCTCACTTACAACGGTAGCAGTCTTGTTGAATACTACGGGGATGACGGGCATTTCGTCCATAAGGATATTCTCAGCCTTGTGAAGCTTTTCGGAACGGTTTTCAATGGTTTTTTCATTGAATATTTCTTCCATGAGCGCATCGTATTCGTCATTGCTGAATCCGGTGAGGTGAGTGCCGTAGGAATAATCGTCGCTGTTTACGTTTCCTGAGAAGGGCTTAGCAAAAGGAGCGAGAACCGAGAAGGGATCTGCGGAGTAAGCAACGGTATCAACCAAAATTACCTCAAAATCTCCGGTTGTGATATCCTGATAGTATATATCATCACAAATATCCTCGGGGATGGAGTCTGTGTGCTTGTAGTAGTCGTTGTTTACGATAGTTCCGCACTCTTCGGCAGTAACGTTGAAGCCGAGCTCGGTCCAAGAAGCGGCGATCTCGTTTGCCATATACTCCTGAGTTTCGTTGTACATAGCGTATTTGATGGTAAACGTATAATCGGAGGGATTGATATTTGCATTGGCAAGAAGCGCTTTAGCTGCAACCATATCGGTCTTCAGATTCGTATAATCGTTGGAAGAGTTGTCGCGGAAGAGCGATTTAAGCGAGCCGGTATCGAACACGCCGTTGGGAACGAGACCCGTAGCTACCTCGGCAAATACCAATTTTTTTGCGATCTCCTCTCTGTTGATAGCCATGGAGAGCGCCTGTCTTACGGTTTTGTTGGCAAAGAGCTGTTCTTCGTTTATCGTCGCTTTTTGGTTAAGATAGACGGTAGCAGTGGAAAGAGCGTCTTTAAC
Source organism: Eubacteriales bacterium (assembly GCA_045585895.1). Classification (GTDB taxonomy): domain Bacteria; phylum Bacillota; class Clostridia; order Oscillospirales; family CAG-272; genus SVTX01. The sequence continues at coordinate 5,299 of JAZMZI010000071.1, read as the reverse complement.
CGTTGCAACGTCCTTGAAATCTTCCCTTATAGACATAGGAATGCTTCCCATATAGAGGATCGCTCCGCTTTCGAAACCTTGCTTGATGTCTTCATCGGTCATGTTACAGTCGACGATGATCTTGTAGGGGGTTACCGAAACGTCAAGATTTTCGTCCTTTTCACTTTCTCTGAAATAGTACGAGTTTCTTTCGAGCACGAAGCTGCTTACGACCTGCTCGGCAAATTCCTTAACCGTGGTGCCGGGAATGTATCCCAGTTTTTCCTTTCCGTTGGCATCCTTAAGAATGTTTCCGTCGCTATCCTTCAAAACGCCCTTTTCATCGTAGTAAATGTCTTCGTGGAATTTAGCGGGAGTGGTTCCCACCTTTACGCTTTTGGCGAAAGCAATGCGAGAAAGCTTGAATGGGCCGCTGCACACCATCGTGCCGGGCTTCTTTGCCCAGTCGGGGCCCTTTTCATTACCGCCCGCAATGTCCTCACGGAGAGGAGCGAGTGCCAAGCTCGTAGTGTTTAGGAGGAACTGGTCGAAATCGATCTCCTGCTCGAACTGGATCGTCAGTCTCTTACCGTCCGCGATGATCTGAACGTCTTCTTTGGAGACCTCATTCTGACTGTACAGACGTGCACCCTTTATGTCGTAAAGAAGAGACGCTGCCTCAAAGGAATTGCCGTCGTTGGGGTTGAGAAGTCTCAGCCAAGCGAAAGCAACGTCGTCTGCGGTGACGGGGGTATTGTCGGACCAATAGGTGTCCGCCATAGTTATGTACATATAGTACTCGCCGTCTTTTTCTTCTATTTCGTAGTCCTTTGCGAGAGAGGGCTGGATCTTACCCTTCTCGTCGAGAACAAAGAGAGTGTCGAAGAGCATGCTTACTATTGCTCTGGTGGACTCGTTTTTGTACGCTCTTGCAGGATCAAGGTCATATATATCCTCGGACAGATACATAACGAGCTGTTGTCCCTTGTACTCGGATTCGGGGGGGATGCTTCCCGCGCAGGAAGCAAAAGCTGCGACCGTGATCAAGAGACAGATAGTTAAAGCGATAACGCGCTTTGTCATAATAGGGTTCCTCCTGTTACGTTTGAAATCTTAGACGAAAAATCTGTTTGTCATAATAACATAATTATAACATATTTTTTTCAATTAATCAATAGGGTTAACGCTCAAGATAGAATAATCGTGATTGTGCACAGACTAAAAAGACTCGTTTTGTGCACATTTAACACAACTTTCCAATTTAAAACGGCTTGAGGTCAGCTTGAATTTATTATAAAAATTTTTTGTTACGAAAAACAGTGTATTCTCCTTACAAATTGTAAATTTTACGTAAATTGATGAGTGATCTCATAAGAATATTGCGGCGAACGTTGAAATAGACTTATATAGGTGTTATTTTGGATCGTTTGGAGGACGGTATGGATTTTGCGGATAAATTTGCGAACAAAAAAGAATGTATAGTTTTTGAGGAAAACGAGGTGGCGGAGATTCCGAAAAGACGCAGAAAATATCTTTCGCTTAGGCAAAGATTTATTGTATGGGGGATCCTTTTGACGGTGGCTTTTTCGGTTTGGGCAGTGGCATCCCGAGACGTTTTCGGTAAGATCGGAGATCTTGGAAAAGGAGGCGGAGAAAAACCACAGGGCATCGTTGGACAAGGCGGCGAAGAAGAGACCGAAGATGGTACCCAACGCGAAAGCGATACGTCGTTTGAGCAATCCGAAGAAACGAAAAACGATGACGGGGAAGACAGCGAGACCGAAGGTGTTTACGACGACAACGTTGGCAAAACCGTCACAGCCGACCTTTCTCTTGCTGAAAAGGGGGATGCCTACATAATCGATTATTCGGGCAGTACGCCCGATGCCGAAGGGCTTTTGGAGATGGGATTTTCGGGCGCAAGATATTCTTACAGCCAGCAACCGGTCGTTTTGATACTCCATACCCATACGAAGGAGACGTATTTTGACTATGATCCGAATTCCGTGACCGATTCTATGACAAAAAGCGTTGTTTCCGTTGGTGAAAAAATATCATACGAGCTTAATTCTAAAGGGATCCCCACGGTTCACTGTACCGTGATACACTCGGGAAACGAGAGCGGCGCTTACGCGGAGGCGGCGAGTACCATCGAAGATATGTTGAAGATATACCCGTCTATTGAATACGTTATTGATCTTCACAGATTGGATGAAAAGGATGCGGATGGGTTAACAGTAAGAACGAAATCGGCAATCGGCTCGGGGCAGGTGCGTATGACGGTTAGCAGTGGCGGAGTATATGAAAAGGATACTTTGGCGCTTGCACTCTCGGTCAGACGCGAATTGAATAAAGACGGTAAGAGGCTTTGCCTTCCCGTGGTGTATACCGACAGCAGATTTAATTCTGATCTTGTTCCGTATTATATCAAGCTCGACGTGGGAGCGAAGGGGAATACGACGGAAGAAGCATTGGCGGCGGGAGAGTATTTTGCCGAAGTATTCGCCGATCTATTGAAGAAATAAGTTGATTTTTTTAAAGGATCGGCTCATTAAGCGGTCTTAAATAAGAAAAGGGGCGGCTCAAATTTTGCGCTTGAGCCGCCCCTCGTGGATCTCACAGATCAACGTTAAAAAAACAGCGTTATTTTGAGGATTTACACGTCTGTTTTAGTTTAGGATTTCTGCCTTTTTTTAATAAGGCTTTTGAGAACCAAAAACTCTCCGAGAGATATTACCGCGCAGAGAACAAGTCCGATAAGCATCGATACTGCACCGCTTTCCATACTGCCGATGACACCGAAAAAAGCAATAAATCCAACCGTGGAGAGAGCTGCCTTTTCAATTGCTATTGCCGCGGGGCAGGTAAAGAATGAAACTATTGCGCAGATCAGGGATATAAGTTTATCGAATACTGTTACGTCGAGTGTGTGGGTATCGGTTATGGTTTCGGTTCCGGCTCTATTGACGTTTTGATAGTATGCGTTCATATTTTGCCTTCCTTTCCGATTATGGAATATATATCGTGAATTTTCTTAATTTGGAATTGAAATTCTCGAATTTGGTCGAAATTTTGTTCTTGTGAGGCTATTATAACACCGAAAATGGAACTTGTCAATACCTTTTTAAAATATTTTCGGAAAAATTTTTCGATTTTCGGAAAAACTTTTCAAAAACCTCTTTACAAATCAATTTCGCTGTGGTATAATAAGTCCATAAAAGGAAATGTTGCGCGTTGCGATTCCAAAAACGGACGTGTACAAAAGGAAGGTGCAGAGAATGGAATATACTTATATTGATAGGATAAAGCAGCTAAAGAGCGAAAAGAAGATAACCAACGATCAGCTTTCGGAAATGACCGGAATACCGTTGGGAACTCTCTCCAAGATACTTGCAGGTATCAGCGATTCGCCTAAGCTTTCTAATATAGTGGCGATCTGCGCAGCCCTTGAGTGCTCGGTTGACTATATTCTTACGGGTATTCCCGAGAATACCAACAACTATACTCTCACCGACCGCGAGATGACTATGATAGAGAACTACCGCAAGCTCGATTCTCACAGCCGTGAGCTTGTGTCAATGGTTATTGCCAAGGAGAGCGAGCGCGTTGGCGAATCTAATAATAACGAAAGAGATTTCCGCAGCGGAATTATCCGCGGTGGCGGTTCTGCCCGCGGCGCGGCTATGAGAAACGTAAACGGACTTACGAAGAGAAAGATATCACTTTACGACCTTCCCGTATCTGCGGGAACGGGGGTGTATCTTACCGAAATGCAATCGGTTGATATAAATATTCCCGATACTCCCGATACCTCCGATGCCGATTTCGCTCTCCGCATCAAGGGTAACAGTATGGAGCCGAAGTACCGCGACGGTGACGTGCTCCTCGTTGAGGAATGTGATGCTGTGGAATACGGCGAGCTTGGCGTGTTTATCCTCGACGGAGACGGATATTTCAAGAAATTCGGCGGTGACCGCCTTATCTCCCTCAATCCCGATTACGAGCCTATTTTGCTCAAGAACTTTACAGAGATAGTTTGCTGCGGCAGAGTAGTCGGAAAGCTTAAAAGAAAATAATGGTTGTTTTAAAAATCCACCGAGATTGTTATTGCGGTGGATTTTTTGTTGACAATTTTATGAAAAAGTAGTATAATTCTTTTATTAATATTGAGGTTTGAATATGAATAACGATTACTTAAAAAATCAAGCTTTAAAACTCTGCGCTCTTTGCGCCATAGAGACGGCTGACGGAGCGAATATTGTGATCACGGGACACGATATGCCCGACTGTGACAGTATAATTTCAGCAGTGATGCTCCGTGAGATGCTTTCGCGCCTCGGAGTGAAAGCTACTGTTAAGTTCAGTACGCTCCCCGACGGAGTGACCGAAAGATTGGTAGGAGAATTGGGTTTGCTTGATGATATAAGCTTTGGCGGATTTGATGTCAATGATAAGCTTATATTGGTCGACCATCACGTTACTTTCTATAAAAATGGGGTCGTCGCTTGCGTCGATCATCACACCACACCGCCCGAACCTGATTTTGCGCTGAATTTGGTGCAAAAAGCCTCGTCTTGCGGCAGAATAGTATTCGATATGGCTTCCGCGGTGGGTGTTTCTGACGGTTGGTTTGAAAAAATGGCGATATACAGTGTATATCTTGATACTCAATCCTGTCTTGCGCCGAAATTCGAAAAAAGCGATATTCCTTGGCTGAAAGAGGGAATCGTCCGTCTTGGTCTTGACGAAAAAGACCTGATTAAAAAGGGATTTTGCCTCAATTCTCTTGAAGAAGAGTCCGAGATCCTCGCTATGTATGCTTACAAGCGATACGAATTTGACGGCAAGAAGGGTGCGTCCACTTGTATTCAAATTGACCCTGCCGAGGACGGTTGGAAAAGAAAAATAGGCGAAATAGTCGGTTTTTTGGAGAAAAAAAGAGCAATTGACGGTGCGAAACTGTGGGTGTTGGTAATAAACAAACCCGAAAACGTACGTTCAGACCTCTATTTTATCCGTGAAGAAGGCGTTGAGATCGTTAAACTTGACCGCCTCGCATCGCGCTCCCGCGACGTCGTACCGCATATGAAAAATCTTTGAACGGTAATTTGGGGTTTAGCGGTCTCCACGGCGGTGTCTTTTTGAAAGTTTCGCTCAAGCCTTTTCAAAGGCTTGTCGCTTGGCGATGTTTTCGCAGAAAACTCGCGGCTTCGGGCAACGCCCGAAGTGACACGTCGCGATCGGCGGTCGCGCTCGCAAGCGCGAAACAACCCTTATACGCGTTTTCTTTTGTTAGCGGATGTCGCTTGCGTCTCCGGCT
>JAZMZI010000070.1:0-1539 GCA_045585895.1 Eubacteriales bacterium | reverse complement strand
CCCGAAATGAAATCGACAGGTGAGGCAATAGGATACGACAACAGCCTCAAGCGCGCATTCTATAAAGCGCTTCAGGCATCGGGTATGTCGGTACAGAACTACGGTACGGTATTCGTAACGATAGCCGACAGCGATAAGGACGAGGCACTTGAGCTGATACGCAGATTCTATAATCTCGGATTCAATATCGAAGCTACCGAGGGAACCGCAGCATTCCTCAAGGAGCACGGAATCAGAACGAGAGTAAAGAAAAAGATAAGCGACGAAAGCAACGACATTCCCGAAACCATTAAGCAGGGTCACATTGCGTACGTTATCAACACAAGCGACCCCGGAAAGTATGCAACACAGATGGACGGCTACGAGATAAGACGTCTCGCAGTCGAAAACAATATTACGATGTTTACCTCTCTCGATACCGTCAGAGTTCTTCTTGACGTTCTTGAAGAGATAACCATCACGATATCTACTATTGACAGCTGATGAAAGACTTAATTCTTGAAATAATAACAAATGAAAAGATCGCGGCAAACACCTATAAAACGGTGTTTGCCGGCGATATATCGGATATTACCCCCGGCCAGTTTGTGAATATCAAGCTTGACGGGTTTTATCTGCGCCGTCCTATTTCGGTGTGTGATGCTGAGGACGGAAAGCTTACAATAATTTATAAGGTAGTAGGCAAAGGAACTGAGGCAATGTCCAAGATGACTGCGGGAACAAAGCTCCTTATTCTGACAGGGCTTGGAAACGGATACGATCTGAGCCTTTCGGGGGAAAAGCCTCTGCTGATCGGCGGCGGTGCGGGTGTTCCTCCTATGTATATGCTTGCTAAAAAGCTTATCGCAGAGGGAAAAAAGGTCACTGTTATAATGGGCTTTGGCAAGGAAGATGAAATATTCTTTAAAAATGAATTTGAAGCACTCGGCGCCGAGGTCAGAATCACAACAGTTGACGGAAGCTATGGAACAAAAGGCTTCGTCACGGATGCTTTTCCCGAAGAGTATACGTATTTTTACACCTGCGGTCCCGAGCCGATGCTTAAGGCGGTCTACAGTAAGAGTGTAACATCGGGACAGCTCAGCTTTGAGGAAAGAATGGGGTGCGGATTCGGCGCGTGTATGGGTTGCTCCTGTAAGACTATCACAGGTTACAAAAGAATTTGTAAAGAGGGCCCGGTTATGCGGAAGGAGGAGATCTTATGGGAAAAATGAGTGTGAACCTTTGCGGAATAGAGCTTGATAATCCCATAATTCCCGCATCGGGTACTTTTGGGTTCGGATACGAATTTGCAGAGCTTTACGATATTAATATACTCGGTACGTTTTCATTCAAGGGAACGACAAAGGAGCCGAGGTTCGGAAACCCCACACCGAGAATCGCGGAAACGCCGAACGGTATGATAAATGCTGTCGGACTTCAGAATCCCGGAGTAGAAAAAGTCATTTCAGAGGAACTTCCAAAGCTCAAAAAATGCTTTGACAAGCCGGTTATGGCAAACGTTTCGGGGTTTTCAATTGAAGAATATGCATATACCTG
>JAZMZI010000069.1:0-30648 GCA_045585895.1 Eubacteriales bacterium | reverse complement strand
TACCGATCTCGTCGATGATAGCGCCGATGAAAGCGAGGAGCTCACGGATCTCCTTGTGCGCGAGCATAATAGCGTCGTACATTACATTGTCGTCTACCTCGTTAGCGCCTGCCTCGATCATAACGACCTTTTCCATAGAAGCGGCAACGGTGAGCTGGAGGTCGGAAACCTTCTGCTGCTCGGTGGTGGGGTTTACGATGAACTTACCGTCGATAAGACCGATGTGAACACCGCCGATAGGGCCGTTCCACGGAATGTCGGAGATTGCGAGTGCGGTGGAAGCGCCGATCATAGCGGCAACCTCGGGAGCGCAATCGGGATCAACGGACATAACGGTAAGGGTGAGAGCTACGTCGTTACGAAGATCCTTGGGGAAAAGGGGTCTGATAGGACGGTCGATAACGCGGCTGGTGAGAATTGCTTTCTCGGAAGGCTTACCCTCTCTCTTGAGGTAACCGCCGGGGATCTTACCTGCGGCGTACATTCTCTCGTCGAAGTCGACGGAGAGGGGAAGGAAGTCGATACCGTCACGGGGCTTTTCGGAAGCGGTTGCGCAGCAAAGAACTGCGGTCTCACCGTAACGAACGAGGACGGAACCGTTTGCAAGGCCTGCCATCTTACCGTTCTCGATTACGAGGGGACGGCCTGCCAAGGTGTAGTTGAACTTCTTGAAGTTCTTGAATTCCATTGCGGAACTTACGATAGAAGTGGACATTTTTTATTCCTCCATTTGAAATTTTTATTTTTAATTCACACGGAGTTTTAGGACTTAAATACACGTCCGAGCACCCGTCGGGCGCATATTTAAGCTCTAAAATCCCTCGTGTGAATTGTTTTACTTTGACAAATTTTCGAATACTTCATAGCTCTCGAAAAGCGGCTCGATGCAGGAAAACTAGGCCTTCGCCTTGCTTTTTTCGGTTCGACTTCTCTTCGAAAATTTTCCTTTGGAAAAGGCTTTTTCGGTCAACGAAAGCTTTTCCGTTTTTAGTGATTACAGCAAGAAGCGGAGTGACAGGGATAGATATGCCACTCCGTTTCTTATACAATTATTACTTTCTCAGACCGAGCTTTTCAACGATAGCTCTGTATCTTTCGATGTCTACCTTCTGGAGGTAGTTGAGAAGGTTTCTTCTGTGACCTACCATCTTGAAGAGGCCGCGACGGCTGTGGTTGTCCTTGTGGTTGTCCTTGAGGTGCTCGGTGAGGTTAGCTATTCTGTAAGTAAGGATAGCGATCTGAACCTCGGGAGAACCTGTGTCGCCCTCGTGGGTAGCGTACTGCTCAATAATTGCCTGCTTTTCTGCTGCTGTCATTTTCGTATTCACCTTTCGAAAATAAAATATTTTTGTTTCACGGACCGCACCGCAACCGAGAGGGTGAAATTCACGCTTTTGGTTGTCTCCCGTGGGAGTTTTACAGGCGCAACTTATTACTCGAGAAGCCGTGCCGCCGTTATACAGCGTACATTATAACATATAAAAAACGATTTGTAAAGAGGTTTTAGAAAAAAATTCTTTTTTTAACGAAAATGTTTGCGAGAAACGCAAAAATAATCGGTTTTGTTGTTGAATTTTAACGCAATTTCAGCGAAAAAGTCAAAATTCCTCTTTGGAACGTCCTTTTTTCAAAAGCTTGCCCGAAAGGAGCGAATATAGTCCCGCAAGGATCAAAAATCCTCCGAAAATTTGACGCAGAAGCATTGCCGAGACGTATCTTGAGACAAAAGTGCCCAAAAGTGTACCTATAAGAGCAAAAAGAGACAGCTTGAATATGAGGGATAGGTCAACTCTTTTTTTAAACCAGTGGAGGATAAGCGCCGCTGATGCGGAGAAAACGAAAAAGAGAAGATTCATTCCTCTGGCTTGGGGCGCGGATACTCTGTAAACCGACACTAACCAAATAACGAAGAGTCCTCCGCTTCCGACGCCCAGCCCCGAAAGTATTGCTATTAAAAATGCAACCGTTGCCGCAATGAGAGCCGATAATGCGTTGTCCACCGATTCACCCCCCTACCATTCTGAATCCCGAAAAAATGACTATTGCCGAGAAAATATTGCCTATCCATCGGGGCTTTATTTTAGTCAACAAAACGCTGCCCAAAGCTCCGCCAAGCAGAGCGGGGACTGCAAACAGTGCGAAATTCGACGTGTCAAATCCGCCGCTCGTCGCATATATGATTGAAGATAGAAGACACCCCGGTATCATCGAAGCCTGAGACGTGGCAAGCAGTTGACGGCGGTCGGAAAAGAAGTTGGGAATTGCGGCGCCCATGACCAGTGTCAGCAAAATGCCTCCGCCCGCGCCTATGAGCGCGTTGCAGAATCCTGCCGCTGCCGCCGCAAAAAGTACCGCAGCCATATTAATTTTTGAACTTTGCTCCTTCACTTTTGAGTCTCCTTTTGATGCCTGAAAAATCCTTGCTTTTTTGCATAAAAAACTAAAAATCAACGTCAAAATCTCTTTACAAATTAAACTTAATATGATATAATAATACTATATGTTGTGGTTTTGACGGTAATATCCTTATTTTTTGCCGATATATCCGTTTTATACCTCATCAAAGGACTTTTGAAACCCAAAGGAAGGAATTTTATAAATGGCAAACGAAAAGGGAAAAAAGACACAGTTCAAAAATAATAAAGGCAGAAGCGGAGATAACGGAAAAAAACCTTTTATTTATCAGCTCATCCCCTATATAGTGGCGGTTGTTGCGCTGCTCTTGCTGATATGCTTTGTGACCAATCTTTTCTGCAATCCGTCCAATTCGCTGACCGATCCGTCGGAGCATATTCTCGGCTGGTTCGGATATTATGTGTGTAACGTATTTTTCGGTCTGTTCGGTGTTTCGGCATTCGTTATACCGATAATCATGGTGCTTTACGTAATATTCTGGAAAAATTATTGCCGCCGCTCGTACGTCGTGGTAAATTCGGTTATAGCGTTCGTTTCATCAATAGTGGTTTCGGCGCTTATACATACCTTCACCCATGCCTTTGACGGTAATTTTTCCTATTCCGCAAGCGAGCTTTATTCAGACGGAGCGGCTCTTATCGGCGGAGGCGTGATCGGAGGATTCACTGCCTTCTGCTTTGAGGCGGTGCTCAACGTTTTCGGAACGATATTCGTGCTCATAGCTATTCTTATTCCCATGGTGCTCTTCCTTTGCGGTACTACGCCCGTTGCGGTTGCGAAAAAAATTGCCGAAAAGGTGAAGGTGCTCGCCGCAGAAAAGAAAGAAAGAGACGCGGAGGAGAAGGCTCACCGCAAGGAGCAGGCTAAGCTTGACCGCGCCGCCGAGCGTGAGCAGGACAAGCTTGACAGAGAGATAGAGCGTGAAGAGCGCAAAAAGGAAAGAGAAGCGGCGAGAGCCGAGGCAATAGCGGCAAGATCCGCGGAAAAGGCTGAAAAGGAAGCTGCAAAGGCAGAGGCGGAAGCGGAGGCAAAAGCTCTCGTTGAAGATGCCGAGAAACAAAACGCAATCGCCGTTGAGGACGAGGAGGAGCTGTCTCTTTCCTCTCTTCCCGAAAACAGTATCGTGCACGAGGACGGCATAAAGGAGCCTTCTTTGACGGCAAGTGAAGTCCAAGAGGCAGCTGATGTTGTTGAAACGATTGCTGACGGAAACGACGACGAGCTTGATCTCTCCACCGTCGTCTTCGTAGATCCCAAGGATGACGGACAGAAGCAGAGAGGACACGCTCCCGTAGACGACCTTTTCAATGAAAGATTTGAAGAAGAGCCGCTCGTAGACGTAAATACGGGAGAGGTATTTACCCCCGAGGTGCAGGATAAGGCTCCTAAATCCGCAGATGCTTTCAGAGCGCAGAACGAACAGAAGGACGAGTATTTCATCGGCGACAAGCCTGCGCCCATGCCCGTTCCCGAGTATAAATACCCTCCCGTAAGTCTTCTTTCCGAGGGCCCCTCGCAGTATTCCAGCGATCCTGCCGAGGTGGAGAAGAACAAGGAGCTTCTCCGCGGAGTGCTTCAGGATTTCAGGATCCCGGTAAGAGATATAACCTGCTCCTGCGGACCTACCATAACCCGTTACGAGATCCAGCCCGAAGCGGGAGTAAGAGTTCGTTCCGTAGCAAATCTTGTGGATGATATCTCCTACGGACTTGCAAAATCGGGCGTTCGTATCGAAGCGCCTATCCCCGGTAAAATGGCGGTAGGTATCGAGGTGCCCAACGATAAGCCCGCTCCCGTTAAGCTTCGTTCTCTCATCGAGACTCCCGATTTCAAAAATCACAAGAGCGTGCTGGCGTCCTGCCTCGGAGCCGACGTCTCGGGTAAGCCCGTAGTATTTGATATTGAAAAGATGCCTCACCTTTTGGTTGCGGGTACTACGGGTTCGGGTAAGTCGGTTTGTATCAACTCTATAATTATGAGTATACTTTACCACGCAAAGCCCAACGAGGTAAAATTACTTCTTATAGACCCCAAAAAGGTTGAATTTAAGATATATCGCGATATTCCTCACCTTTGTTGCCGAATAATCAGCGATCCCAAAAAGGCGGCCGGCGCGCTTAATACCGCAGTCAACGAAATGGAAAAGCGTTTTGAACTCATCGAGGAAGTCGGAGTTCGTAATATCACGGGATATAACGAAGCCACCAAAAACGATCCCGATAAGCCTTATATGCCCAGACTTGTTATTATTATCGATGAGTTTGCGGATCTTATGATGACCGCAAAGGACGAGGTCGAAACAGCGGTCGTTCGTATCGCGCAGAAAGCGAGAGCGGCGGGTATTCACTTGATAATCGGTACTCAGAGACCTTCCGTTGACGTTATTACGGGTCTTATCAAGGCAAATATTCCTTCGCGTATCGCGTTTACCGTTATGTCGGGTATGGATTCGAGGATCATTCTCGATACCGTCGGAGCAGAGAAGCTTTGCGGTCGCGGTGATATGCTCTACGCTCCCGTAGGCGCTCCCAAGCCTGCCCGCGTTCAGGGTGCGTTCGTTTCTGACGAAGAGGTAGAGTCGGTAGTTAATTACGTAAAAGCAAACAATGCTCCCGTAATCTACGATCAGGAATTTGAGTCGAACATTGATATTGAGTCCGCTAAATGCGGTAACGCTCCCGCTGGCGGTGCGTCGGGCGGCGACGTGATGGGCGGTGCGGGCGAAGACGACGCTCTGCTCTTTGACGCGGCGGATCTTGCCGTTGATTCGGGTAAGATAGCAACGTCTATGCTACAGAGACGACTCAGCGTCGGTTACGGCAGAGCGGCAAAGATAATCGACAGACTTGAAGAAATGGGCGTAGTAGGTCCCTCTGACGGAACGAAGCCCCGTCGAGTGCTTATGACCCGAGAACAGCTTGAAGAGCTGAAAAACGGTCAGAGCGGCGGAGATGCTCCCTTTTAACAATTCTTGATTTGGAGAATTTATGAACGATAAAAACAACACGAATAAAAATACCTCTCGGTTTGAAGAGGAGATTGCTCCTATGAGCGTCGTTCAGTGCGAAAACGCACTGAACGAGCTTATGGCGGAGCTTGAAGGACTTGGAGACACTGAGCCTCAGCTTACCGTGGATGAAGGCCTTGCGTCCGACGTTGGATCCGCTTCAAAAAATGCCGAGTCCGATTTCAAGGAGCTTGACGGAAAAAAGGCAGAGGGAGACGCGGTCTTTGCGTTCACTCTTACCGACCTTCCCGACGGAAACGAGCAAGAGAGCGATAACGAAATAATAGACAGCGTCGAGGATATGTACGACGTAGACCTTTTCTGCGCGGCGGCAAGGCTGGTGGTAGAGGAGGGAGTTACCTCGGTGTCCTTTCTTCAAAGAAGTCTTGGTATAGGTTACGAAAAAGCGTCCGAGATAGTTGACAGACTTGAAAAGCTTGCGATAATAAGTCCCATGGACGGCAACAGACCCCGTAAGGTTCTTGTGTCGGCGGAAAAGCTTGAAAAAATATTGTCCGAGCAGTAATTTTAGGAGAGAGTATGTATCCTTATAAAATATTTTTGGGTCTGACCCTGTATGATATACTTCTGTGCGCGGGAATAATAGTTGCTTTTCTCGTGTTTGGATTTCTTGCAGACAAGCGAGGGATAAGAGTTAGATTACAGAAGTTTTCGATAATCTGCGGTTGCGCCGCTATATTGACGGGACTCGTATCCGCCTCCTTCTTTCAGGCGTTGTATAACATACCCGAAAGAGGCGGTTTTGAGTTTTTGTTTAAGATCGGCGAGGACGGCAAACTTCAGATCGTAAATACGGGAATAACCTTTTACGGAGGTATCATCGGAGGTGCGGCGGCGTTTCTTCTGATATACTTTATTGCAGGGAAAAAGTATTTTGCAAAGACCGAAAATCCCTATTACCATAATGAGAATTTCTTCTCTATGGCATCGTCGGCGGTGTCGGCTATCGCTATTGCACATAGCCTTGGACGAATAGGCTGTCTTACGGCAGGGTGTTGTCACGGTGCCAAGACCGATGCGTGGTACGGTATTGCCATGCACGTTGGCGGTGAATATCAAAAGTACGTCCCCACTCAGCTTTTCGAAGCGATATTTCTGCTTATTCTGTTCGGACTTTTGTTTCTTAACGCCTACGAGAAAAGAAGATACAATCTTCCGCTTTATATGTCGGCGTACGGAGCGTGGCGATTTATAATAGAATTCTTGCGCAACGACGACCGCGGTTCTATCGGAACCGACTTAATAAGTCCTTCACAGCTTATTGCCCTTATTATGATTGCGGGAGCCGTGGGTGTGTTCTTCCTTGAAAGATGGTATACCGACAAGACAGAGAATCGGGATTCCGATGTAAATAAGAGCATCACGGACGTAGAGGCAGACCCAAAAGAATCTTTGAATGACGAAAATAATTGATTGTACGGTGATCTGATTGAATTTTAAGCTTGATAAAAGAAAAATATGTATTGCTATCACCTGTCTCTCGATAATAGCGTTGCTTGCTTGCGAGATCGTAGGTTTTGAGAGATTTTTTGATGAGGATACCGAGGTGAAGTTGATATCCAATGTTGAAATGGCTGTAACGAGAGCCATCGGAAGCGTGGTATTTATCACTATATTGGTATATCTCGGATATAAGGTGCTGAATCCCGTAAAAAAACCGTTTTGGCGCGGGATACTGTTTACTTTGCCCGCTTTTTGCGTGGTAATAAACAATTTTCCCATATATCCCGTAGCCTCCGGCTTGGCGGTAATAACCGCTCCGCCTTGGAGGATCGCGATCCTTGCAGTCGAGTGCTTGGCGGTGTCGCTTTTTGAGGAGACCTGCTTCCGCGGTGTCGTTTTTCTCGGTTTTTTGAGGAAAAGAAGCGGCACGATTCTTGGCAGATTCCTCTCGATCGTTTTCAGCGCCGCGGTGTTTGGTGTTGTGCATCTTGTTAATATTGCCCTCGGCGCTTCACCTGTGGCGGTAGTATTGCAGATAGGATATAGCTTCCTTATAGGCGCTATGTGCTCCGTGGTGTTGATGAAAACCTCAAACCTCTGGCTTTGTGTTCTTCTTCACGCCATATTTAATTTCGGCGGTTCTATAATCGATGATTGCGGCATAGGAATCATCTGGGAGCCTTTTACGGTAACGCTGACGGTAATTATTGCCGTTGCTACTACCGTATATATGGTGCTTGCTTTCCTTAAGATAAAAGAGAGCGAAATTTACAGAATATATAATTAATAAATAAAAGAATCCGATCTATGAGAAATTATGCGCTCATTTTGATCGGGTTCTTTTTTTTGTTGCCTCTCAAGCTTTAAAGCTTGTTCTAAAACTCGTCCGAGCTTAATATAATGTGCTTGAAGGGAGCTGATGAAGTGCAGATAATAGATATAAAACCGAGGAAAAGGGCTTCGGAGGAGATACCCGACTCGGTGCTGTCCGCTCTGCCGTATCGGCTTGTGGAGGAGATACGTTCAAAAGCCACGGGAGAGAGGATCGAGGAAATTAGACTTCGCCGAGGCAGAAGAGCGTCTCTTACCCTTCCCGGAAGAAATCTTGTTTTAAACACCGTTCTTGACGGAGGGGAAATAGACGGAACGCTGACGGGAATGTGCTCGGGTTCGCTCTATGCGTACAGTGATACCATAAATAAAGGATATATATCACTACCGGGCGGAGTGAGAGTCGGAGTATGCGGCAGAGCAAATTGCGAGGGCGAGAGGATGATAGGTGTTCACGAAATATCTTCTCTCGTCATAAGGATACCCCATAGGGCGAAAAGAGTGGGGGAGCCGGTATGTGAGCTTCTTCGGGAGTTTGGCAGAGAGAGGGGAGTATTGGTGTATTCTCCGCCGGGAGTAGGCAAGACTACGCTTTTGCGAGGGATCATATCTCTGCTTTCGTCGGGTGATGCGCCGCTCAGGACTGCGGTGGTAGACACGCGCGGCGAATTGACCTTTTCGGTTGGGGGGGGCGATCTCTGCGTAGACGTGCTATCGGGATACCCGCGAGCGTTGGGAATAGAAATAGCAACCAGAACCCTGTCTGCCGAGGTCATAGTATGCGACGAGATCGGCGACTATGCAGAAGCTATGGCATTGGTAAGCTCTCATAATTGCGGAGTGCCGCTGATAGCCTCCGCCCATGCGGGAAGCGTAGAGGAGCTTTTGAGAAGGACGGGTATAATGCTGCTTCACGAGGCTGATATATTTGGCGCGTACGTTGGAATAAAAAGAGCCGCGGGCGGCAATTTTGAGTACGACGTTCATTACAGAGACGAACTGCGTTTTAATTGATATTTTGAGGAAAAAATGTTAATAAAGATAATCGGAAGCGTTTTGATATGCGTATCGGGATTGCTCTGCGCCTTTTCGATATGCCGTTATTACAGACGCCGTCAGGACACTCTCGACGGCTTTATTTCTCTCATTTATTATATAAGAGGGCAGGTGGATTGCTACGCCCGTCCCATCGGAGATATACTGCTGTCTCTGCCTCCCGAAATGCTGAGAGACTGCAATTGCCCAAGAGGTGCGCTGTCTCTTGAAGAATTGGTGTGTGAGAGCAGGATATACCTTGACAGAGAGAGCTTGAGACTACTGACGTCATTTTCAAGCGAGTTCGGTTCAATATTCAGAGAGGAACAGACGAGGCGGTGCGATCACTATATTTCCCAGCTCCGTGACAGAAGGATCGAGCTTGCGGGGAGACTGCCGTACGAGATGCGCTCAGCCAGCGCTATCTGCATTTGTATCGCCCTTTGTCTGACGATACTTTTGTGGTAGTCGCGTAAACGTCAAAGTATTAAAAATGGATATAGGAATTATTATGAAGGTGGCGGGTGTTGGAATACTCGTCAGCGCGGCGGCGCAAATTTTGCAAAAATCGGGCAGAGACGAGCAATCGATGCTGGTGGTGATATCGGGAATAATCGTCGTTCTCGTAATGCTGGTTGGAGAGATAGAACGGCTTTTTGAACTGGTGATCTCGGTGTTTGGCTTTTGATGGGCGAGCTTTTATTTAAAATTTGCGCTCTCGGCGCGGTCTCCTCAATGCTGATCCTCCTCGTAAAAAAATGGGGAGGAGAGGTTGGCACGCTGCTTAAGGTAGCGTCGGGAATAGCGGTGGCGGCGGTCTGCTATGGGGCGGTCTCGCCTATCGTGGAGTACGTAAGAGAGCTTTCGGCTTTAGGAGAGCAGGCGGCTATAGCCGAAGCCTGCGAGCTGCTTCTGAGAGTGCTGGCGGTGGCGACCGTGACCCATATTTCCGCAAATATTTGCAAAGATTGCGGAGAAGTCACCCTTTCAAGCTACGTGGAGCTTGGAGGAAAGGCGGAGATCATCATTATGTGTCTGCCTATGATAAAAAGTATAATCGATCTGACCGTGGAACTTTTGTAATGTAAATTAAGGAAGGCGTAATGAGTAAGAGAGCAAAGCTATTGTGGATCTTTACTTTGGCGGCGGTACTTCTGCTTTCGTGCGGCGTTATCACGTCGGCTTACGCGGAGGACGGCGAGGGGAGCGCATTGCCTGAGGAATACGGAGACTTTTTGGGAGCTTTGCCCGATGACGTCGCAGACAAGCTCCCAACGGAGGTGTTTGACGGGAACAGAGAATCGCTAAAGGACGCGGCAGAGGAGCTTGTGAGCGTAAAATTTCTGTTATCAGCGCTGCTTGGTGCGTTTAGCGGAGGATTGACCTCGCTCTTGCCCACACTTGCAATATTGCTTGGAGTGGTGGTGTTGGCATCGCTTTGCCATATCTTTGCGTCGGGCTTTGGGGGACTTTCGGCATCGGTAAGCTTTGCCGCGCGCCTATGCTCGTATTGCGCCATAGCAACGGTGGCGGTGACCTCTCTTTCGTCTCTCGGAGAGTATTTTGACGCGCTTTTCGGTATGGTGGCGGCATTCGTTCCGCTATCGGGAGTGCTTTACGCTATGGGTGGCAATCTTACGGGCGCCGCTTCGGGGTCGGCTGCGCTTTCGGCGACTCTTGCCGTCTGCCAGTTCTTTTTCTCAAAGACCGTCATCCCCGTTTTTTGTGCCTGCCTGTCTCTTTCTCTGCTTTCGGTTTTTGAGGGGACTGGGGCTTCGGCGGCGCGGTCGGTCTCGACTGCGGTAAAAAAGTGGTATACCACCGCATTGGCGTTTATTATGATGATACTTACTGCCGCAATAGCGGGTCAGGGCATACTTTCGTCAAAAGCCGATAACGCTGCTATGCGGGGGGCAAAATTTGCGGCAAGCAGCTTTATTCCCATATCGGGCGGCACTGTCTCATCTACGCTCGGCACGCTTGCCGCTTCGGTGGAGCTTATGCGAGGTTCCGTGGGCGTGCTCGGAATAGTTATAATACTGCTTATGCTTATTTCGGTCATAGTCCGCCTTGCCGCAATGAGAGGCGTGCTTGCCCTTGCATCCTTTACCGCAGGTATGCTTGGGTGCGCAGGGGAGCAGAGATTACTTGACGAGATAGGCTCGCTCTACGGATACCTTGAAGGAATAGCCGCCATCAGCGCAGCCACCTTTATTATTGCTATGGCGGTGTTTGCCGCCACCGCGTCGGCGGTGACCTTATAGGGAAGGATAAAATGAAGCTGTATGTAATATCGGTCATGTTAGTCGGAATAATCGGCTCGGTGGTTTCGGTTTTAGCCCCCGAGGGTGGACTTAAAGACCACGTAAAGCTTGCGGTAGGCATTGTTACCGTGTCGGTGTGCATATTGCCCTTGACCTCGATCGTTTCCGAGGTACAAAGCCTTGATATAGATTCAATACTTGGTGAACCGTACACCGAAAGTGAAAAGGATTATGAGAGCATATTGCAATCGGAGTATGAAGAAGCGGAGATCGAAAACCTAAAATCGGGAATAAAGAGCATACTGAAAGAAAAATTTTCCGTGGAAGAGTACGAATGTGAAGTATCCGTAACGGTGGGCAAGGACGGGGATGGAAAAAGAGAGCTAAAGAGGATCTTTATTAATTTTTGCGGTGAAGCCATCTGGAAGAACACGTCCGAGATAGAGGATCACCTTGGGGGAATGTTCGGCTGTGAGGTGGTGACCGCCGTGGGATAGGGGGGATAGTTATGCCTGATAGGTCGGGAGATATAGTCGGAGCGATCGGACATATGAAAAAAAAGGGAGCTATCTGGGTAGTGGTTCTGGGCTTTGCCATAGGCGCGGGATTGCTCATAGTCGGGAGTGTTGCTTTTAATGACGGTGACGGAGAAAAGGCAGATAATCAAAAAAACGATAACGTGGAGTATTTATCCTTTACCGAATATAAAGAGGCTGTAAAGAGAGAGATAGAGGAGACCTGTCTTTGTGTCGGAGGGGTAAAAAGCGCTCACGCAGCGGTATTTTTTGATGGGGTTGGGGAGAGCAAATACGCCCAGAATTATCAATCGGGAAATACGGAAAAGAGTGAATACGTGATAATCGGCACGGGATCGTCCTCTCACGCCCTTTATCTTGGAGAGAGCCTTCCGCCGCTTTCGGGAATCGGAGTGGTATGCGATACGGGAGGAAGCGACGCTCTGAAAAACGAGATCGCCGCTCTCTTGGCGGCTACCTACGGCCTGCCCTTGACGCGTATCTACGTTTCGGAAGGATAAATAAAAAAGAAACTTTTTTTAATCTCTACACATATATTGTTATTTCTCAAAATATACTGTAGCGTAACAAAAAACTTTTCGGAGGAAATATTATGGCAATCAAAGACAAGATCGAAGCGGTAAAGAAATTTTTTATGAAATCGGGAAAGCGCAACCTTATAATCGTTTGCTCCGTAGTGCTTATCGGCGCGGCGGTTTGGATGAACTGGCTCTTTTTCTCGGGTGACGATGCGGACGGCTATGATTATACGGGCGGCACGGGAATGTCGGGCGAGCTTGACAATTCCAAAAATCCCACCTCGGGTGATAACGGCACCAACGTGTCTGCCGACAGCTATTTCTCCACCGTGCAGGTAAGCAGACAGAGAGCGCGCGACGAGGCTCTTGAGGTGCTTAACTCGGTAGTTGATAACGCAAACGCAACAGATAGCGTAAAGGCAGAGGCAGTTGCCGAGATCAAGCAGATATCCGAGGAGATGAAGCAGGAATCCGATATAGAGTCTATGATCATTTCCAAGGGATTTGAAAAATGCGTTACCGTTATCAACGACGGCACCGCAAGCGTAGTAGTCAAATACGACGGTCAGCTCACCCCCGCCCAGCTCGCTCAGATCAACTCCGTCGTATACGATTACAGCGGGATCGAGCCCGTAAATATCACAGTTATGGCAAGAAAGTGATCTCAAAAGATAAAAGGAAGGCTTTGTCGAGAGCCTTCCTTTTATATATTGCAAAAAAGAGCGCCCACTTTCGTGAGCGCCCTAAAATTATTCTTCGGGAACGTAATTGTAAATTATGTTTGCGTTTTTGAGTTCATCGTTGCTTGAAGTAATACTGATTTTAGCCCCATCTTCTTCACTGCCCGTGTAATAAACGGTTTCAAGGCTTGAGCAATCACTGAACGCCCAATCACCAATGCTTGTGACACCATTTCCGATGGTTACGCTCGTAAGGCTTGAGCAACCATAGAACGCCCATTTCCCAATTCTTGTGACACTGTCGGGGATGGTTATGCTCGTAAGGCTTGAGCAACCGCTGAACGCCCCATCACCAATGTTTGTGACGCTCTCGGGGATGGTTATGCTCGTAAGGCTTGAGCAACCAGAGAACGCATAAGAACCAATGCTTGTGACGTTCTCGGGAATAGTTATACTCGTAAGGCTTGAGCAACCGCTGAACGCATAAGCACCAATGCTGGTGACGTTCTCGGGGATGGTTATGCTCGTAAGGCTTGAGCATCCAGAGAACGCCCCATCCCCAATGCTTGTAACACCGTCGGGGATAGTTATGCTCGTAAGGCTGGAGCAAAAGCTGAACGCAGAAGAACCAATGCTTGTGACACTGTCGGGGATAGTTATGCTCGTAAGGCTTGAGCAACGATAGAACGCCTCCTCGCCAATGCTTTTGACACTGTCGGGGATTACCACGCTCGTAAGGCTTGAGCAATTATCGAAAGCAGAGTAATTAATTGTTTTTGTATCGCGGTGTATCTCACATGAGGTAATAGAATTGTCATTTGCTTCAACAAGAACAACATAAGGATTGCTATCATTTCCAAGATAATATCCATTATCGTATTCGTTGTAAACAAGGCTTGAGCAACCGTTGAACGCATACATACCAATGCTTGTGACACTGTTGGGAATTTCTATACTCGTAAGGCTGAAGCAACTGCTGAACGCAAACTTACCAATGCTTGTGACACTGTCGGGGATAGTAATGCTCGTGAGTTTTGAGCAATTTTGGAATGCGCGGCTATAAATAATTTTTGTTGTATCTCGGATTCCAAAATAAGTGTATGTTTTATGTTTTAAGTCTACAAGCACCATGTAAGGATTGTTTTGATTACCAAGATAATATGCGTGATCATCTTCGTTGTATTTTAGCTTTGAGCAATCACTGAACGCCCAATCACCAATGCTTGTGACACTGTCGGGGATAGTTATGCTCGTAAGTCTTGTGCAATAATAGAACGCATAATCACCAATGCTCGTGACACTATTAGGGATATTTATGCTATCAAGCTTTGAGCAATATTTGAATGCACCCTCGCCAATGTTTGTTGTACTGTTACCAATACGAACACTTGTAATTCCGGAGCAACTGTCGAACGCCGAACTACCAATGCTTGTGACACTGTCGGGAATATAAATGCTCGTTAAATGTGAGCTTCCTTTAAACGCATTTTCTCCGATTCCAGTAACAGTATCGCCGTCGGGAGAAATTGAAGGTATGACTATGTCAAAATCCATACAGGTGCCTGTTCCCGCAACATAGCAAGTGCCGTCGCCGTTTGACACAAAGGCAAGTCCTTCACTGGGTTCAGGTGGTATTGTTTCTGTTTCGGTACGTGATTCGCTTTCATCAGTAGAATTATTGTCTTCGCTATTGTTTCCTCCATTTGTGGTGCCGTTACCGTTGTCTGTGGTGTCGTTCACATCTCCGCGATTGGTCTCACTGTTTTCTTCTTTTTCGTAGTCATCGTCATCCTCATCGCCGTAATGGGACGGTCTTTTGTTGTTTTCCTTTGTCGGTGACTCTACGTTTTCGGATTCTTCGATGTCAATCCAAAGATCGTCCATCTCAAACAAGCTGTTACACGACGCAAAAAGCGACAGGCAGAGGCAAAGTGCTAAAAATAGGGCAAAATAGATTTTCTTCATTGTTCTTTCTCCTTTATAATGAAAAATAAAAAGTGCGCCTACCAAAGCAAGCGCACAAAAACGCAAACTCCGATAGTCGCCAAACTAACCTTACGTGAAAAGAGTGTAACATACTACAATCATCGGAAGAGGAATTTGCATTTTATCAAATTCACCAATAAAAGTAGTATAGTCAAAAAAGAGTCCAGCTATCCCTAAAAATAAAGATAGTACACCCGTATTTCCACGTATATTAAGTTAGTTTGGCACATTTATTCTATCATAGTTTTTCTTTTTTGTCAATACTCACAAAAAATTTTTGGATGAAAATTAGAATTCCTCATTCCTTGAATTTTTTCAATATTGCAAACAAACAAGCATTTCTTTGCATAGAATGTATAGAAAAAGGCAGAAAGGATTATTTTTCTATGCAACATCAATATTTTGCCTCGTCAAACTCGTCGGAGGGATTTAAAAGCTATTTTAGTGAAGTATTCGAAAGAGCGGATAGAGTATACGTGATAAAAGGCGGACCGGGTACGGGAAAATCGGGCTTTATGAGGAAATGCGCCGCCGCGGCAGAGGGCGCGGGCGGATGCGTGGAGTATTATTTTTGCTCGTCCGACCCGTCTTCTCTTGACGGAATACTCATTTTGGGCACAAACGGCAATATCGGGGTCGTTGACGGCACCGCTCCTCACGTTTGGGAGCCAAGTCAGCCGGGAGCGCGTGAGGAAATAATAAACTTCGGCTCTTTCTGGAATTCGGAGGTGCTGAGGGAGCAAAAAAACGAGATATTTGCCCTCTCAAACAAAAAAAGCGCCGCCTATAAGCGTGCGTATTCCTATCTTCGCTCCTGCGGAAATCTGAGGGCGGTTACAGATTCGCTTTTGAGAAAGGCGACCGATTTTGATAAGCTCCAAGCCGCCGCCATCCGTCTTGCAAGGTCTTTGGAGTTAGATGAGGGAGAGCTGAAAACAATCCCCGCGCTTACGGGGGCGGTTGGTATGACGGGCGCGAAACGGCTCGGCTCCATCGATAAAAATTCCGACAGACTTTACCATATAGGCGAATTTTACGGTGTCGGGCAGTGGTTTACGGACGCACTTTTAGGAGCTTTGAAAAAATACCGCGGAGTTGCCCGAATTTCCTACGATTGCGTAATACCGAGATATACCGACGGGATCTTTTTGGAGAGTGAAAAAATAGGATTCGTTTTAGGAAAGAGGGGAGAAGAACCCGATATCTCCGACGTTGAAAAATACATAAATCCCAAGAGATTCGTCCGCACCGACAGGATGCGTGAAATAAGAGGAGAATTGCGTTATGCTTCAAAGCTTTATTCCGATTGTCTTGACGGCGCGCTTCACGCTCTCGGTGAGGCGAGACTGTATCATTTTCTCCTTGAGGACATATACAAAAACGCTATGGATTTTGGCGCGTTAAATAGATTTACGTCGAATTTTACCGCCGATCTGTTGCTTTAATTTAAGAAAAAGGGCTGGCTCATTTAGCGCAGAACAAAAGCCACTTTTAAAAGAAAAGACAAAATTCAACTAAAAAATAATGTTTTTGCTTTTATAATGAGGAAATCCGCCGATTTTTCGGCGGATTTCCTCATTTTGTGTGGCTTTTTAGACACGTTTTGGCTCTCTGGCGTACTCCTGTACGCCTACGAGAACCAAACCACGCCTTCTGCATCTAACAGAGCCAGCCCCTTTTTATGTTATATACTATCAAATCAGAAAAAGCTTAACTGGTCGGTTTCGTCAAGTCCTTCCAATACCTTGTTGTTGCGAAGCACCTCAATGACGGATTTTGTGAGCTTTGCTCTTATCTGAAGATCCTCTACGGAGAAGAAAGGTTCCTCGTTTCTTGCCGCAACGATATTCGCTGCCGCATTTTCACCCAGACCGCCAAGCGCCGAGAATGGCATACGAATAGCGCCGTTTTCGGGCACGAATGCCGAAGATTCGGACTTGATGATATTTATGGGTAGGAACTTGATCCCTCTCGCCATAGCTTCGTTTATGAGCTGAAGCGTGGGGATACTTGCTTGCTCCTTGGGAGTGACCTCTTTCTTCTCCTTGGTTCTCTGCTCGATGTCTCTGATAGTAGCTACGACCTTGCTCTTGCCGCCCATAACTATTTCGGCGTCGAATCCGCCCGGAGCAACGGTAAACATAGCACAATAGAAGGCTATGGGGATATGTACCTTATACCAGCCGAGACGGATCGCCGACATAACGTATGCCGCCGCGTGCGCCTTCGGGAACATGTATTTAATCTTCTTACATGAGCCGATATACCAATCGGGAACGCCCGCGGCAACCATTTCTTCTTCCCATTCGGGGGTAAGTCCTTTACCCTTTCTGACCGACTCCATTATCTTAAATGCGTGAGATTTCTCAACGCCGTAGGCGATAAGGTCGTTCATTATGTTGTCTCGACATCCTATAACGTTTGAAATATTACATATTCCTTGGTTTATAAGGTCTTGAGCGTTGCCCGTCCAAACGTCGGTGCCGTGGGAAAGTCCCGAGATCTGCAAAAGGTCGGAGAAGGATTTGGGCTTTGCTTCCTCAACCATCTTTATAACGAATCGAGTGCCGAATTCGGGAAGACCGTACGTGCCGAGAGTACATCCCAAAAGATCGTCGGGGGTAACTCCAAGGGATTTGGTAGACAAAAACAGCTCGTAAACCGACTTGTCGTTCATGGGAACGTCCATAACGTTCGTGTTTCCCGAATACTTTTCAAGATACTTATATTTGGTCGGCATATCGTGTCCCAGCTCGTCAAGCTTTAGGAGCGTGTCGTGAAGATACTCAAATGTGAAATGCGTGGTGACGATATCGGACGTCGGATCGTCTGCGGGGTGCTGAACGGGACAGAAATCGTATATCTCATATTCCTTGGGAACAACGACGATTCCTCCGGGATGCTGACCCGTTGAGCGCTTTACGCCAACGCAGTTTGATACTATTCTGTTGACTTCGGCTCTTGGGAGACTTATTCCCTTTTCCTCAAGGAATTTCATAACGTATCCGTAAGCGGTCTTATCGGCAAGCGTACCTATGGTGCCTGCACGGAAAACGTTTTCAGCGCCGAAAAGCTCCTCGGTGTATTTGTGGACTTTACCCTGAACCTCGCCTGAGAAGTTCAGGTCGATATCGGGAGATTTATCACCGTAGAATCCGAGGAAGGTCTCGAAAGGAATGTGATGTCCGTCTGCTTTAAGCTTATGACCGCACTTCGGACAGTTTCTGTCGGGAAGGTCGAATCCCGAACCTGCTTTATCGGGGTTGGAGAAATCGTTATATTGACAGTTAGGACACCAATAGTGGGGCGGCAGAGGGTTAACCTCGGAGATACCCGCCATTGAAGCTACGAACGACGAACCTACCGAGCCTCGTGAGCCTACGAGATATCCCTGCTGTTCACTGTACCAAACCAGCTTCTGCGCTATCATATAAAGCACCGCAAAACCGTTTTTGATAATGGAAGTAAGTTCCTTGTCAAGTCTCTGCTCAACTATCTCGGGTAGAGGGTCGCCGTACATGGATTTTGCTCTCTCGTAGCAAATTCTCGTTAGATCCTCCTCCGCTCCTTCCATTCCGGGAGTAAAGGTTCCCTTGGGGAAAGGACGGATATCCGAGTCTATCATATCGTTGATCATATTGGTGTTGGTTACGACTACCTCGTATGCTTTTTCTTCTCCGAGGTAAGAGAATTCTTCAAGCATTTCTTCGGTTGTGCGGTAATAGAGGTGTGATTCCGAGTCATAATCCTTGAATTTTTGACCCGCAAGCAGTATCTTTCTGTAAAGCTCGTCCTCGTCGTTCAAGAAGTGGGCATCACAGGTTGCTACAACGGGTTTGTTATACTTTTCGCCAAGCTCGACTATCTTTCGGTTAAAGTTTCGGAGATCTTCCTCGTCCTTTGCCTTTTCTTCCCTTATAAGGAAACGGTTGTTGGATATAGGCTGAATTTCAAGGTAGTCGTAGAAATTGACTATTTCCTCGATCTCGGCTTCGGGGCGATTCTCAAGTATTGCGGTAAATAGCTCTC
Source organism: Eubacteriales bacterium (assembly GCA_045585895.1). Classification (GTDB taxonomy): domain Bacteria; phylum Bacillota; class Clostridia; order Oscillospirales; family CAG-272; genus SVTX01. Next base: position 11,883 of record JAZMZI010000069.1, on the reverse strand, counting down.
CCGCTTCACACGCAGAACCGATTATAAGACCTTCGCGGTGCTTTTCAAGCTCGGTTTTTGGTATGCGGGGGTGACGCTTGTAATACTTGAGAAAACCGTAAGAAATGAGCTTGTAGAGATTTTTAAGACCCACCTTATTCTTGACAAGGATTATCTGGTGGTAAGATTTAAGGTTAAGCGGGTTGGAATTTGCACTCATATCGCGCTTAAGCTGTTCAAAGCTCTTGATGTCTTGTTCTCTCATAGAAGCTATCATTTTTACGTAGATAGCCGCAAGCATTGCAGCATCGTCACAGGCCCTGTGGTGATTGAAGTCGCCGAGACCGTAATGCTCTGCGAGAATATCAAGCTTGTGCTTTTTGAGGTCGGGATTTATGTATCTCGACAGCGCGACGGTATCAAGATAGGGATTTTTAAACTCGAGACCGCACTCTTCAGCCGCATAGCGTATAAAGCCCATATCAAAGCTTGCGTTATGTGCGACGAGAAGCTTTTTGTTTTCGCTGTCTCTATCACCTATAAAATCGAAAAATGCTTCAAGAGCGTCTCTGACGCTTGGTGCATCAGCCACCATTTCGTCCGTAATTCCCGTAAGCTCAACGATCTCCTCGGGGATAGGCATTTCAGGATTTACAAAGGTATTAAAGGTGTCGGTAACCTCTCCGTTTTTAACCTTGACCGCGCCAATTTCGGTTATTTTGCAGTTTTTAACCGAAAGACCCGTAGTCTCAATGTCAAATACGATGGTTTCAGCGTCATAATCTTCATTGTAATTGCCGTAAAGTGCGCCTGCGGTGTCGTTAACGAAGTATGCTTCGACTCCGTAAATGACTTTCTGACCGATCTTCTCGGACGCCAGCATAGCGTCCTGATATCCCTGTACGGTTCCGTGGTCTGTAATCGCTACGGCGGGATGTCCCCAAGCCTTTGCCTGTTTTACCGCTACGTCGGGCGGAATGAGGGCATCCATATGGGACATCTGCGTGTGAAGATGAAGCTCAACACGCTTAACGGGAGCGTTATCTACTCTGCCCAGCTTCTTTATCTTTGCAATATTGTTAAAGAAAAACTGAAAATCCGTGCCTTCCGTTCTGTCCTTGCGCATTTCTTTCTTGGCGTATCCTTTAAGGGCAAGAACTGCGCCGTTTTTTACGTTAGCGGCGATTTCGTCTGCGTCTTCAAGGGTAGCAAAGCATTTTACCTCGACCGATGAGTTGCCGTCACTGATCGAGAAGGTAATATTCATTTTGTCGCCTGAACGGCTTGGCTCTTGCGCATAGTCGAAAACGGTTCCAACGATTACTGCGTTTCTTTGAGGTTTGTCTATATCGGAAATGGAGATCGGAGTAATTGAAAAAGGTTCTCCGTACACGTATTCGGGGGAAGAGATATCAAAGGTTCCCTTTCCGATTGTACATATTCCGTTCTCAATAGTTGCAACGGCGTTTTCGTCAAACAGTGTAGTTTTTCTCGGCAGCATATTGGCTTCTTCCTCGGACGGAGGTGTGGACGTAAGCCTTTGCGCCATCCTCGCTTCGTATACTTTGGCTTCCTCTGCCATTCTTTTGTCAAATTCTTCTATGTATTTTTCAAGAGAATTATTGCTTGCAAGGAAGATCTCGTCGTTTGTATGAACTATATTTACCTTTACGTTTATTCCGAATTCCGATAGAATTATTCCCTGCATAACCGCGGGAGTTCTTCCGTCATAAAGAAGTCTCACTCCGTTTTCCGTAAAGGGTATTTCTATATTTAAAGTATTGTTTTCAAGATTATATCTGTATTTGTTGAAAAATCCCATTGCAACGATACCGATGCGCTCAGTCTCTTTTAAAAGCTCGGGGATATAAGCGTCGGTAAAAAGAGCTTCGGGATAGTGAGGCATTATTTTGACCCAAGCGAGTTGGTATGCCTTTGCAATATCTGCTTCGATCTTATAAAGAGTCTCTTTATTGATAAGTATGGGAAAATCGGCCGACACCTGCAAAATTCTGTTTGCTTTGTCGGCCTGAATTTTTATATTTTGAGCGCGGTTCAGTATTTCTTCGCCGCGCTCGTCGGCTTTATATTTTTCGAAGATCTGTAAAAACGTCTTTGCCATAATTTAAGAAAACTTTTCTTCCTTGATTTTTTTGATTTCTTTTATTAAAGTTGGGATGATCTCGTCTTCCTTGATCTTGCCTATGGTTTGTCCGTGAGCAAAAAGCAGAGCTTCGCCGCGTCCGCCGGCAATTCCTATATCTGCCTCGTGAGCTTCACCGGGGCCGTTTACTATACATCCCATAAGAGCTACGGTAATAGGTAGGTCGTTAAGTCCTTCGGAGACTATCGCTTCTTCAAAACGAGCAGACAAGGATATAAGATCTATCTTTGTTCTTCCGCAAGTCGGGCAGCTTACTATATTCATTCCGCACTGTCCTTCAATATTGAGGGCGTTAAGCATATCCTTTGCTGCACCTACTTCGTTTACGGGATCAGCGGTAAGGGAGACGCGAAGCGTATCTCCGATTCCGTCGCAAAGAAGTGCGCCGATACCGATGGCACTCTTGATGGTTCCGCGTCTTGCGTCGCCTGCCTCGGTAACTCCTATATGTATAGGGTAGTCGCAACGCTCAGCGACTAATCTGTTAGCCTTTATCATTGAGGAAACGTCGGAAGACTTTATCGAGATAGCCGTATCGTAAAAGTCGTATTTTTCAAGGATAGATGCGTGATAGAGCGCGCTTTCGCAGAGCGCTTCGGGGGTGGGGGCGCCATATTTAGCAAGAATGTGCTTTTCAACAGAGCCGCTGTTGACACCTATTCTGATGGGAATATTTCTTGCCTTGCAAGCATCAACCACAGCCTTAACTCTATCCTCGTCGCCGATATTCCCGGGGTTTATTCTTATTTTATCGACACCGTATTCGGCAGATTTAAGAGCGGCGCGGTAATCAAAGTGGATATCCGCAACTATTGGGGTGCGGATACCCGATTCTTTTATGATCCTTACGGTTTCAGCCGCTTCCTCGTCGGGAACGGTGATTCTTACGATATCACAACCCGCGCTTGAAAGCTTTTTGATCTGTTCAAGCGTAGCGGAGGCGTCTTTGGTGTCGGTATTGGTCATTGACTGAACGGCGATCTTGCTATCACCGCCGATCTTTACACCGCCTACGTTTATTTGTCTGGTTTTACGTCTTATATTATTATAAATCATGGTAGATCCCTTTAAAATAGATTAATAATGTCCTTAAGCGTTACGAATAGCATCAGCGCCAGAAGCGCAAGAAGACCTGCGGTATTTATCATCCCTTCGATCTCTTTTTTGACGGGCTTTCGTCTTATTGCTTCAATTATCAGAAAAATGATCCTTCCGCCGTCAAGCGCAGGCAGGGGTAACAGATTGAAGACGCCGAGATTCATCGTGATAAGCGTAAACAGATATAAAAGCGAGTAAGAACCTGATTTCACGGCATCTTCAACCGCGTCTGCCATTCCTACGGGACCCGAAACCGCTTCAGCTCCGTAACGTCCCGTAACCAGATCCTTCAAACTGTCGGTGATCACCTTTATAGTCGAAAAAGATCTGAAAAACGCGTGTTTGAGAACCGAGGTGAAGGTGACCTGTTCTCCGTAGATTATAAAATCATAGTTGCCGAAAACGGCGCCCGCGGTTTCGGACGTCGGGAACGTAACGTCCTCAAGAAGAATTTGCTCACCGTTTCTCACGACTACAAGATCTACGGGTTCATAGCCGCTGTTCATTATCTCGTATACCAATTCGTTTCCCGTGTGCACGAGAACTCCGTCTACCTTGATGATCTTATCTCCGACCATGATCGGATTCTCGCATTTGTCGGAAGTGGAGCCTTCTTGAAAGCCCGCAACGACGTTCGACGCAAGTAACGGCTGTTCCCCGTTTTCGGGAATTGCTTCCATACCTACGAGCGCAAACATACAGAGAATTCCCAGTAATATATTCATTACCGCTCCTGCGACGGTTATGATAAACCTTTTCCAAACTGCTTTGTTGCAGAAAGCGTTAGCGTCGTCTGAGGCTTCGTCCTCTCCCGCCATTCGCACGTATCCGCCGATTGGAAAAGCTCTTATGCTGAAAACCGTTTTTTGCGGAATATTATCGTTCTCGCCGTTATTTTCGGTCGGTTCTTGTACTGAAACCTCGCTCGTTTCGGATCTATCCAACGAATCCGAGCGGAAGGTATCTCCGATCTCTCCTCCGTTGTCTTTATTCGCTTTTTTCTTTTTGGCGGTAGTAAATATTGCAGGCCCCATTCCTATTGAAAACTCAAGAACGGTAACGTGAAACAGCTTTGCGAACAGAAAGTGTCCAAGCTCGTGAATTACTACCATAACGCTGAGTAGAAGAAGCGTCAGTAACAAATATCTAATATCCATTAAATTCTCCGTGAAAAATTATCGTAAGAGGCTTATGCGTTCGTTGGTCAGTTCCCTTGCCTGATCGGCGAATGAAAGTATTTCGTTAAGATCGTGAGCAGAGCGGCAATTGCTCATCGTATCGACTACCGAACACACGATCTCGCAAATATCGTAAAATCCGATCTTCTTCTTCAAAAATGCAGCAACGGCTTCTTCGTTAGCCGCATTCAGAATTGCGGGAACGGCTCCGCCAAGCTTTATCGCCTCAAAAGCCTTGCCGAGAAGAATAAAGGTTTCGGGATCGGGCTTTTTAAAGGTCAAAGCTCCAACCGAGAAAAGGTCGAGCTCCTCTGTAGTCGCTTCGCCTCTTTCGGGATGGGTAAGCGCGTATTGCACGCAGTGTCTCATATCGGGAACTGACATTTGTGCAATTACGCTATTGTCAACGTATTCAATAGCCGAGTGAATTATGCTTTCTCTGTGCACCACAACTTTGATCTGCTCGGGCTTTACGTCAAACAGGTGTATTGCCTCGATAACCTCGAAGCCCTTGTTCATAAGAGTTGCGCTGTCAACCGTGATCTTAGCTCCCATTGACCAAGTGGGGTGAGCAAGAGCCGAATCCAAAGTCGCATTCTTTAACTGTTCTTTAGTATAGCCATAAAAAGGCCCGCCGGATGCGGTAAGAATAATATTTTTGATTTCGCTTTTCTTTCCTGCGCGAAGGCACTGGAAGATAGCGCAGTGCTCACTGTCAACGGGAAGGATATCGTTTCCGCTTTCCTTAGCGGCTTTCATTACGATCTCTCCGCCAACGACGAGAGATTCCTTGTTAGCCAAAGCGAGCTTTTTCTTTGCGTTAAGCACTGCCAAGGTTGGCTTGAGTCCCGCTTCTCCAAGAATAGAGTTTTCAACGACCTGACCGCAGGGCGAGTCTCCGTCGGTTTCGGCGACCATTTCGCAAATGCCCTCGGTTCCGCAATAAACCTTTACGGACGTGTCTTTAAGCCTTTCCTTGAGGTCATGCGCCGCTTCGGGGTCGCTCATTGCGCACGCCTTTACGTTAAACGCACGAGCCTGCTCCTCTACTCGCTTTGAGTTTTTGTGGGCGGAGAGGGCGTCAACCTTTACGTTGAATTTGCGTGCGACGTCTATAGCCTGTTCTCCAACCGAGCCGGTGGAGCCGAGGACTATCATACTTGGTTTCGTATCTTTCATTTTAGTTATCCTTGACAAAATTTAAACTGCGGGGAAAAACTCAAAACAGGTACAAGCCACCGCCATAACCAGTGAAATTGCGATGGAGGAGTCAAATCTGTCCAACACACCGCCGTGTCCCGGGAAAAACCTACCGTAATCCTTGATCTGATAATGCCGCTTGATAACCGACATGATAAGGTCTCCGATCTGGCTGATGATGGGAATTATCACACCGAGAACCGCAAAAGCTATGTAATTTGCATTTACAGTGTTTTCGCCGTCGGCAAATTCGGCTACGACGAAGGCAAACAAAACGATTGACAGAGCGCCGAATACCGTACCGCCGATAGCGCCTTCGACGGTCTTTTTGGGGCTGACCGAAGGAATAAGCTTATGCTTGCCGAAGAGTCTGCCCGTGAAATATGCAAAAGTATCGGTTATCCATCCCGAAACGAAGGGCAGGTAGATCAAAGCGGCGCCGTTATTCAGTCCTCTTATGTATACGGTTGAAGAAAATCCTGAGGTTACGTATATAAATACGGCAAGTAGCAAACCCGCATCCGCAATATTCAGGCTCTTGTTACCGAACACTGCAACTGCGAAAACGTATAGTGATACAGCAATCAGAATTGCCACGCCCGTGGAAAGAATGTTCTGAAAGCTGCCTGCGTATTTAACGTATATCGGGAAAAACAAGCCAACGAGACAAAGCGGAACGGTAAGGAAAAAGTTTTTCTTCTGTCCTACGCAACGGATAAGCTCAAACGTAGCGATAGCCGTACAGATTCCCATAGCCACGGAAAACACCCAAGTATTGCTGAAAATCAGCATGGGAACGAATACCATGAGCGCTACGATAGCCGTAATAGTTCTTTTAAGCATAATTATCACCTCTTCTTTTCGGTGTTTTTATCAAGACCGCCAAAACGGCGTTTTCTGGAGTAAAATTCGGTAACTGCGCGGTCAATATCTTCGGGGCCGAAATCGGGCCAGAGCGTATCGGTAAAATACAATTCCGAATAGGCTGCCTGCCAAAGCAGAAAGTTTGAGATGCGCAAGTCACCGCCGGTTCTGACTATAAGATCGGGGTCGGGGCATCCCGCGGTATATAATTGAGAATCAATATCCTCGGGAGTTACGGTGGTTTTACCCTTGGCAATAAGCTTGTTTACAGCATTTGTGATCTCAAGGCGGGAGCCGTAATTTACGGCTACGTTAATTACCGATTCTCTGTTAGCGGTCAGGCTTTCTATAATCTTGATCTTTGCTTTCAAGGAAAGATTTAAAACGCCGGTGTCGCCAATAAAATGTATTCTTCCGAGCCTTTCGGAGTCCTTGTCGTTAAAGAAACTGTCGAGATACTGTTCCAAGAGAGCCATTATGGCGTCTACTTCTTTTTTTGGTCTTTTCCAATTCTCGGTTGAAAACGCGTAGACCGTAATATATTCTATTCCAATCTTTCTGCAATATTCCAAAGCGTTAATAAATGCCTTAACACCCTCCTTGTGACCCTGTTCTCTTTCGAGTCCGCGTGAGGTCGCCCATCTCCCGTTTCCGTCCATTATAAAGGCGATATGCTTAAGTCTTTCGTCGACCTTGGTTATTTCGTTTGCCATATGTGATCTCTCCCAAGCCTAAATTTGCGTTTGATAATTGCAATTAAAGCGGAAGCATATCTCTTCCGCTTTAATGTTATGTCCGTAAAGATCAGACCTTCATAATGTCCTTTTCCTTAGCGGCAGTGATCGTATCGATATTCTTGATATACTTGTCGGTAATATCCTGAACGGACTTTTCTGCGTTTTTAACGTCGTCCTCGGTAAGAAGACCGTCCTTCTTTTGCTTTTTGATGTCGTCGTTAGCGGTTCTGCGGAGGTTTCTTACGGCAACCTTTGCGTCCTCACCCATCTTCTGAACCTGCTTTGCAAGCTCGCGGCGTCTTTCCTCGGTAAGCTGAGGGAATACGAGACGGATGATCTTACCGTCGTTGGAGGGGTTGATACCGATGTCGGAGGTCTGAATAGCCTTTTCCATTGCCTTGAGGGTGCTTGCGTCGTAAGGAATGATCTCAAGGGTCTTTGCATCGGCAACGCGAACGTTAGCCATTGCGGTGATCTCTGCGGGAGAACCCCAATAATCGAAGGTAACGCGAGCAAGAACCGAAGGGTTAGCCTGGCTTGCTCTGATAGAAGCGAGGTTGGTCTCGTAAGAAGCTATGGTCTTCTGCATTTTTGATTCAAGTTCTTTAGTGTTGTAATTCATAATTCTAATTCCTTTCTATGTATAAACGATATTATTTATGCATTCTTGTGCCCGTTGCGTTTCCCATAACGGCATTGTAAATGTTATCGGGATCGGAGAGACCGAAAGCGTAACAGTCGATTCCGTTCTCGTTGCAGAAAGATACTGCGGTAAGATCGAAGGCTTTCAGATTCTTATCAAGTATTTCTGCGTAGGTAACGTCGTCGTATCTCGTTGCGTTGGGATCCTTCTTGGGGTCAGCCGAGTAAAGTCCGTCGACGTTCTTTGCCATAAGCACGACGTCAGCTCCGATCTCCGCGGCGCGAACAACTGCGGGTGTGTCGGTTGAAAAATAGGGAGCGCCGAGACCGCCGCCGAAAATAACTACCTTACCCTCGGAGAGATATCTGTCTGCGTCTCTCTGCGTGTAGAAATCCGCAAAGGTGTTCATTTCAACCGAGGAAAGCACCTTGGCATCGATTCCGTGTCTTATAAATGCGTCTTGAAGGGCTAAAGAGTTGATAACCGTTGCAAGCATACCCATATGGTCTGCTCTCGCGCGGTTCATCCCAACGCCTTTTCTCGCTCCGCGCCATATATTTCCCGCGCCGACGATAACAGCGACCTCTACGCCTTCTTTAAGGCACTTATCGATAGAGTTTACGACCTTATCAACGAATTCGAAATCCAGAATGTCGGTTTCGCATCCGTTTTTGAGTGCTTCGCCCGAAATTTTAACTAAAATTCTTTTGTAAACAGGTTTAGACATTACAGCTCTCCCAATATATTAAATTCTACCAAATATTTTACTACTTTTTTTGCAATTTGTAAATAGTTTAATTGTAAATATTTTATATATATTATAATTATCCCCCAAAAATACAAAAAACACACCTCCGAGGATTCGGAGGTGTGAAGAAGATAAAGATTATTCAGCGTGGTCGCTACCGAGAATAACGGTCGATTCTCCTGTATCGTAATTGTAATTTGCAAGATACTGACGGATAACTACGACGTCTGCAGTGTTAACTTCGCCGTCGCCGTTAGCGTCTGCGCCGCTCGAAAGGTCATTTGTAGTACCTTCTGCAACGGCATTTCTCAGAGCTACGATGTCCGTGGAAGTAATTTTACCGTCGTTGCCGTTTACGTCACCCGTAACGTTCTCAACTACGTTAACGGAACCGTTAACTACGCTAATACCATCATTGCAAGTAAGAGTGATCGCATAATTGCCGATCTCGGCTGTGTCATTGACAGTAAACGTGAGTACTGCAAGAGTTCCCTTCTTTGCTCCGCTGACGGTAATCGTGTTTTGGCCTTCAAGAGTGAGAGCATTACTATCAAAGTATACCGTTACATTAACGCTGTCCACGGGAGCGGAAAGGGTTACTATTACATTGACGGTGTCGCCTTTACGAGCCTGAACGTTGTTTGCCGAAACGCAAATTCCCGAATATACGTAAGCCATGATCGCACGGGAAGCCTCGCTGTTAGCCGATCCTGCATAACGGATGAAATATCTGCCTGCGGTGAAGGTCATATTTGCATCTGTAACTGCGGTGTAATCAGTACCGTTAGTACTGTATTCCATCTCGGTTGTAAGACCGTCTATTTTATCGCCGTTAGCTTTTATAGCGGGCATCTTATCAGCGGAAACTTTTTCGATGTTATACTGATACGTTTGAGTTGTAAAATCTTCAATACTGAGTGTCGCGGTCGCAGTTCCTGCATTTACGTTGTTGTCATAAGTAACGTTGAACTGTTCGAACTCCCAGTTATTGCTGTATTCAACCTCGACGTTAATAGCTTCGCCCGTGTATACGTTGCCGTTGGGAGTAATAGTAGCGGTTGCGGAGTGCGTTCCGTGCTCGGAGCAGGTCTGAGTGATAACGTTGCCGTTAAGGGTGTAGGTGTACATATGAGCAGCTTCGTGGGATCCACCGGTGGCGTTGGGACCGTCAGTTAATTTTGTGGAAAACTCATTTTTAGCTGAGGAATCAATGTAGATTATTGTTGCATTTTCTCCTTCGCCTATATCGTCTCGTCTGCTGTGAGCGGAAAGCGAATGGTCATTACCTTTAGCTATTATGCCGCCTGTGTAAGAAAACGTAACATCTGTAGCCGAATCAAGAATGAGAGTAATATCTCCTGTTACATAATAATCGGAAGACCAAGTATCCGAAAGGCTGACTTCATTATAACATCCGCCAAATACACGACGCTTAACGGTACCGCCCAAAAGCTTTATGGTAATATCCGCCTTGAGGTTGGAACCGAAATTTCCGCCGAATACCTGCTCAACGGTACCTCCGGTCATAACGAGGTTAACGTTACTTTGCGCACCGCCGTGAGAACACTGATTGCTTCCTCCGTAGATGCTCATTGCCTGACCGCCCGACATAACGGTATTACAACCGCCTGTAATCTTTCTGTCGGCTCCATTGTTACCGCCGTAAATATAGTTAGCCTTTGCGTTTCCCGTAAATACAAGGTTGGTGCTACCGTTTACTTCTGTGTTAAATCCACCGCCGTAAACCGAGTATGTAGCATCATGGTCAAACGGATCGGTGCAAGCATTATTGGCATTATCACCTACCCAAACGTAAGTATTACCACCAATTGCGCCGCCGTAACCGCCGCCATGAATCAATTTGGCGTTAGCATAATCACTTACGGTAACGTTGGTATTCTTGTTTATAGAACCAACACAGCCTCCGCCGTATACGTATAAGGCGGTTGCGTTGCCTTGGAGCTTAACGAAAGTGCTTCCAAGCACATATTTATCGGTAGTTGTGTTGGAACCGCCTCCGAAAACCTGACCGACTTTTGCGTTGTCGGTGACGGTAACGTAAGAGTTGCCGTCAATTCGAGCGTCTTTGTTACCCATAACGCAAACACCGTTACGTTGGCTTACCGTAGTTCCGGTCTCAACGGAAGCGTTGCCGCTGATAGTAACGTTGGTGTCACCAATAATTCTTGTACCGCTTCCGCCGTATACAGTGCCGCCGACTTTGGCATCGCCTGTAACGGTTACAGAAGTACTGCCCGATATAGTTCCTCCGCTTGCGCCGCCACCGTATACCGAACCCGTTACGGTAGCATTATCCTTCACTATAATGCTGACATTGCCGCCAATATTTGAGGAGTATCCGGCTCCGTAAATATTCGATACTGTTGCATTGCCACCAACAACAACGTTTGTATTACCGAGTATGTTGGCTGCATTTGAATGACCGCCGCCCAATACTGAATCAAAGCTTCCGCTTAACAAGGTTATATTAGTAGAATCACAGTTCTTGCCAATTTCACTGCCGAAAACAATAGGCGATCCGGTAACGGTTACACCTTCGCCAATCGTCAGATTATAACCCGAAGCAAACAAATATTTTTTTCTGTATCTGTAAATGTAAGAGTGATGTTTTTAAAAGTTATATTTTCTCTTATAAGAACGTGCGTTATGCCAGAGCAATCCAAAGCCCCACCGGTTATAGTGATGTCTTTTCCGGTATAGTTGCCGATTGCTAAATTACCAACATCAGTAGTTGTAAGATCGATGGTATCAAGAAGAACGATTGTATCACCGTTATTTGCTAAACTTATGGCATAGTTAACGGTTTTAACAGGTGATTCTTCCGTACCTGCGTTCTCATCGTCTCCCGTAGAAGAAACATAAATCGTGTTGCTTGAGCCTTCCGCAAACACAGTCATGGGAAAGACTGCAACCGAAGTGGCGATCAAGCAAACTGCAAGTAAAGTTGCAAGAATTTTCTTCATAAAAAACTCCTTTAAAATAAAATTTGTTTATAAATTACTTACGAACAATTAATTATGCAATATAATATTATTTTTATAAATATAAAAAATGTAAATTTTTCATAAACTAACAAAAATGACCGCCGAAGCGGTCATTTTTGCTATATATTGAGTATTATCTTCTCTTTTCTGCAATTTCAAGAATAAGCTCGCTGATGAACTGATCTACGCTCATAGCGCCCTTTTCGCCTTCCTTTCTGGAACGGACGGCGATGGTGTTGCTTTCGACCTCCTTCGCGCCTACGACGA
>JAZMZI010000068.1:0-18462 GCA_045585895.1 Eubacteriales bacterium | reverse complement strand
GCTTTAATGTCTTCTGAATAACTCTTAAACTTTTGTCCTTTCTTTGCCATAACAAAACACCTCCTATGGTACCATTATACCATAAGAGGTGTTTGCGCCTTTTTCTTTTCTGTGAACTATTTGGGGTTCACTTCAAAATGCGTCTGCTTTTTAATTTAAAAGTTCAAATTACTTGTACTTTCTCTTGCGTGCAGCCTCAGACTTCTTCTTACGCTTTACGCTGGGCTTTTCGTAGTGCTCTCTCTTACGAAGCTCGGTAAGGATTCCCGAACGAGCACACTGACGCTTAAAGCGACGGAGCGCGCTGTCAAGAGACTCGCCCTCTTTTACTTTAACTTCTGCCATCTTCTTTTTCCCTCCCCTCGCTTTTAAACAGGTTCAGTAAGCTTATGCTCACAGATACTTAAACATTATACACCAGTTTTTCCCGTTTGTCAATATCGAATTTCAAATTTTTTAGAAATTTCTCGATTATATTTTATCTGACTTAAGATATCACTTCACAAGCCTTATACTCTTTATAAATATCTTGTCACCGATCTCTCCGCTGTTGAAGAAATCGAAGCGTATCGCGTTGATTTTCCCACTCCAGAATTCCAATTCCGAAATGTCTATTTCAAGAGTATGGTACGCGCCGTCTGCCGTATAGAAGAAGTTTACGGATTTTCCCGTTTCCGCGTTAAGAGTATCTCCCGTACACAGGAACATCTCTCCTCTGTTCTCGCTTGACAGGTTTGAAGCGGGTATCATATATTCTATCACTATTTTACCGAAGTTCTCCGCCAAAAGCTCCTTTTCGGAATTACCGTAAAGGATTTTGACCTGCGGATCTCCTCCGTCTATAATAAGCTCTACCGCATTATGATCCGAGTTGAATTTCATTGCGGAAGAATTCATAGGTAACAGATATTTATTATGCTCCGCTGTGGCAAAGTTTATATTTTCATAAGAAACGTCAACGTCGGGCAACCTGATATCTCTTGAATACTCCGAGGATAAGAATTCATTTTCGGCGAAATCTCGGTTATCGTAGAACACGTTTCGTATTTCCTCTATACTGCCGGTAGTCATCATATACGAATACTCGATCGGCACGAAGGATTTTATCATAAACGTGTTTACGGGCGCAACGTAAGAACAGGAATTATCCTTGGGGTTTTTGCTTGAACCATCGCCGAATCTGCCCGCCAAAAGCAGATCCGCGCCAGGAACGTAAAGTCCTATACCGAAACCGCTTTCGGCATTCGTCCAGGCGCACCAGGTCTCGGTATTGCTCGAAAGAAGCTTGAAATAGCACTGCGCCTTTTCCTCTCCTCCGCAGAAAGGAAGGTTATCGTGGCTTATAAGATCACCGCCGCTCCAAGGCGAAACTCCGTTATAATAAGAAAATCTGTCAAGATAGCTTACGGTATAGAATGCGGGCAATTCCTGATGAGCAAATCGGTGCTCCCATCCCGAGAAATCAACGAATCTGTTGTCTACCACGATTCTGTCGGAATATACGGTATAAGTATTTTCCATATAGCTCGGAGTAAGCGCGTTATTAAGCGACCAGTCCTGCGGCTGTGACTTTACGTATACCGAATCTTCTTTTATAATTATGTCTATAAGTCGGCTGTGATTCCAGAATTGGTCCCCGCCCTGAACGGGATTATAGACCCAATCGGTTCCGTTATAAACTCCCGGCTGATAGTCGTCGTTACCCGGAGTGCCGTAATAGGATTGCTGAACCAATCTTCCCGCGTCGTGAATATTTATAAGATTTTTAAGTTGGGTTATTCCACAGTTTTTATCCTGTATGTAGGTTATTCCTCCACCCCACACAAGGCGAATTCCAATCTTGAATCTCTCGTTTTCAATATAATAGGTAAGATCATCGTAAACGTATTTTTCAGAGCAGACGACTCTATAGAGCATAAACTCACACTCAGAGCCTTCAAGAGGCTCGAATACCGCACTTTCAAGCGCAACGGCGTAATAACCTTGCAGATAACTCTCGATCAATCCCGAAAAGATCTGCTTTCCCGATTCGAGATAAAAGCTATCGGTCTTTTTCACACCGTTTTCGGTATAGGTCAGCGTACACTTCATAGCCGACGTAGAAACGTAACAGAGAGTAACTCTGTTAAATTCCTTTTCAAAGGCACCGTCCACAAACTCAACGGTGATCTTATCATTTACCATGAAAGCGCCGTCTTTTAAGGAAGAATAACCCTTAGCCTTATAGCGCAAGCCGTCTGCCGTTGAAACGTCTGCGTATCCGCTTTGAATATCAACGCTTGCCTCTTCCGCAAAATCTGTGATCTCGGGCATTTCGGTGAATATCTCGGTGGATTCAACGGTGGATTCAGCGGTGGATTCATCAGTCGACTCTGCATTTTCCCCAACTGTCTCGCTTGAACCTTCGGAATTGATAACGGTTTCATTCTCGTCGGAAGTTTCTCTTTCTTCGTCCGAGACGTCGGGAACGTAAGAGGTAGTTTCTTGTTTGGATTCTTCGGAGCTTTCCTCGGAAGTTTCCGTTTTATTCTCGGTTGAATCCCCCTTGCTTTCATCTCTACGCGAATCGGACACGGTGGATTCAGCGGTATGGGTTCCGGATTCAAAGATATCCAGATCTTCCCAATTCATACACGAAAACAAAGAAAGCGAGATAATCACACTTAAAATAACACTAACTGTTTTTTTCAACAAAACTATCATCCCTCCATTCCGATTTTTACAGTTCAAATATAATTAAAGACCTTTTGCTGCTTTTTTTATTATGTCCGCAACCGCTTTTGCGCAAATCTCTACTCCATCGTCCGAAAGGTGAATAAGATCTTGGCAAATATATCTTTCGATATCGCAAACGAGGAGTGAATTCAGATCGTTGATAATAATTCCCTCAGCCGCAAGAGCCTCGACGGCAATTTCGTTAAAGCGCGCGATCGTGACGTTTTTATTGTGCTTATTTTCATTTCGCACGGGAGTGGTAGTAGCAAATATGACCTTTTCGCATCTTGATTTCAAAATTTTAGCTATACGAATGATATTTTCTCTGTATTCCTCCTCGTCGGAGAAGGTTCCGTCGCCGAAAAGATCGCAGAGATCCCAATGTCCTACGTTAAAATGCACGATGCGGCTACCTCTCATCTGCTCCTCGTAATCGAAAAGAATACGCAGAGTATGCTTTGCAAATCGGCAGTTTTCGGGGATATGATATACCTCAAAATCCTCCCCGAGAAGCTCTGCCGCTCTTTTTCCGTAGCCCTGTCTCTCACCCGCACCAAAGCGGATAGAATCACCTAAAAGAGTTACCTTCATAATGAAAAATCCTTATTTTACAACGATATTTACGATCTTATTGGGAACGACGATCTCCTTAATTACGTTCTTACCCTCGATAGCCGCGGCAACCTTTTCGTCTGCCTTTGCGAGAGCGAGCACCTCGTTCTTGTCGGTATCAACGGGTACGAGAATCTTGCCGCGGAGCTTGCCGTTGATCTGGACGATCACCTCGATCTCATCGTCTGCTGTCTTTGCCTCGTCGTAGGTGGGCCAGCTTTCATAAGCGATGGTCTCGGTGTGACCGAGCTGCTCCCAGATCTCCTCACCGATATGAGGACAGATGGGAGAAAGCATCTTGATAAGTCCCTCGGCGTATTCCTTCGAGCACTTGCCCTCCTTGTAAACCGCGTTTACGAAGATCATCATCTGAGAAATTGCGGTATTGAAAGCAAGCTTCTCAAAGTCATCGGTGACCTTCTTAACCGTCTTATGATAGATCTTTTCAAGTGCGGGAACGGGACCGTCAACAATATTTTCCGCCTCGGTAAAGAATGCCCATACGCGGTTGAGGAAGCGGCGCGCGCCGTCAACACCCGTATCGCTCCAAGGCTTGGAGACCTCGAGAGGGCCCATAAACATCTCGTAGAGGCGAAGGGTATCAGCACCGTAATCTCTTACGACGTCGGAGGGATTTACTACGAACTCGGGGAATCTCTTGCCCATCTTGATGCCGTTTGCACCAAGGATCATACCCTGATGCACAAGCTTCTTGAAGGGCTCTTTCGTGGGAGCGAGTCCCTTGTTGTAAAGATATCTGTTCCAGATTCTGGAGTACATAAGGTGACCTACTGCGTGCTCGGGACCGCCGATATAGAGGTCAACGGGCATCCAGTGCTTAAGAAGCTCCTGATTTGCGAACTCATCGTTATTGTGGGGATCGATATAACGGAGGAAGTACCAAGAGGATCCTGCAGAACCGGGCATGGTAGAGGTCTCTCTCTTGCCCTTGATGCCGTTCTTATCGTAATACTTCCAATCCTCTGCGTTCTCAAGAGGAGCTTTTCCGCCAACGCCCTTGTAATTTTCAAGCTCGGGAAGGATAAGAGGAAGCTCCTCGTCGGGAAGAACGTGAACCTCTCCGTCCTCACCGTGTACCACGGGAACAGGCTCGCCCCAGTATCTCTGACGCGCGAATATCCACTCTCTGAAGTGGTAGTTTACGGTTCTCTTTGCAACTCCCTGCGCTTCAAGTTTTGCGGTGATCGCTTCCTTTGCTTCCTCAACCGTAAGTCCCGTAAACTCCTCTGAATTTACGAGCTTATAGCCCTTGCCAAGGTAATCGTATTTTTCAAATGCCTTTTCATCGACGCTTACGTGACCCAGCTTTTCGTCGCCGTCGATGACCTGGATCATATCGATGTTGTGAGCTATGGAATACTCGAAGTCACGCTGGTCGTGAGAAGGAACCGCCATGACCGCTCCCGTTCCGTAGCTTGCAAGGACGAAATCGCCAATGAACATTCTTACTTCCTTGCCGTTTACGGGGTTGATACAGGTAACGCCCTTTAATTCGCAGCCCGATTTAGTCTTGTTAAGCTCGGTTCTGTCCATATCGTTCTTTTTGAGAGTTTCGTCGATATAAGCCTGAACCTCTTCCTTATTCTCGATTCTGGGCATAAGCTGCTTTACGATCTCTCCGTCGGGAGCAAGCACCATAAAGGTGATACCGTAAATGGTCTCGATACAAGTGGTAAAGATCGAGAACTCGCCGCCACCAACGATCCGGAATTTAACCTCAACACCGGTGGACTTACCTATCCAGTTCTTCTGCATAAGCTTGGTAGACTCGGGCCAATCGATCTCCTCAAGTCCTTCAAGCAATTCTTCGGCAAACGCGGGCTGGTTGATGACCCACTGCTTCATATTCTTTCTGACTACGGGATAGCCGCCGCGCTCACTCTTACCGTCGATGACCTCGTCGTTGGAAAGAACGGTACCAAGCTCCTCGCACCAGTTTACCGGCATATCGATATATTGCGCGTATCCGTCGAGATAGAGCTGCTTGAATATCCACTGAGTCCACTTGTAGAAATCGGGATCGCTGGTGGCGATCATCTTCGACCAGTCGTAGTCAAAGCCCAATTCGGTGAGCTGCTTTGAGAAGGTCTCGATATTCTTCTGAGTAAAGCCGTTGGGGTGATTTCCCGTGCTTACCGCATACTGCTCCGCGGGGAGACCGAAGGAATCGTAGCCCATTGGGTGGAGGACGTTATAGCCCTGCATTCTTTTCATTCTGGATACGATATCGGTAGCGGTATAGCCCTCGGGGTGACCTGCGTGGAGACCCACTCCCGAAGGATAGGGAAACATATCAAGGGCGTAGAACTTGGGCTTGGAAAAATCCCAGACGTCGGTCTTGAAGGTTTCGTTCTTCTTCCAATATTCCTGCCACTTTTTTTCAACTTGTAAGTGATCGTACTTCATTTTTTATATTTCCTTTCTGTTGTTAAACAAATAATATTTAAAAATAAAAAAACGCTTTCGTCTCGTTTTGAGACGAAAGCGCAAATCTTCCGCGGTACCACTCAAATTGCACCCTGAAAGGATGCCACTTAAAAATCCGATAACGGCGGCAACCGTTCTTCCCTACTTATTTCGAAAAGACAGCTCCAAGGTGAGTAAGACCGTCTCCGCCCGCGTCTCGCACCGCCCGACGCCTCTCTGAACGCTTCAAAAGTCTCTTTCCTCATCATAGCATTTTATTTATAGCATTAATATTATATATAACATTAATGCTTTTGTCAAGTGGTTTTTGATTTATTTTTCAAATTTTTCAAATTTTGATTTGTCGGCGGGTTTATTATGTTCATTTTCTTTCCGCGGCGAAAGAAAACGAACCAAAAGAACGCCGCTCAAGAGGGCGAGGGTCTAACGGATAAAAGAGCAGCGAGCCGCACTTTTATCCGCCACGACATCCTCTCCCTCTTAAGGATCACCCTCACCTGTCGGCTTTGCCGACGGTAAGTGTTTGCGAATCTGTTAAAGTGAAATAACACTGTAGATCTTAATTTGTAGCCGTGATATATTGAAAAGCGTTTAAATTGTCAGCGAAGCTGACCTTTCCCGAAGGGAAAGCTTCTTTGATTTAAGATAATTTGAATTTTGTAAATTATACGTTAGTATTCCAACCGCAGAAGGTTGGGGGTCACGGGGGAGGATGATGTGCAGAAAATTCGGACATCGATTTTTGATATACTTTCGCTTCATTACCGAATTTTCCAACCCCTCCTGCACCCGTGCGGCGTTTCTTTGGTTCGTTTCTTTTCGCTGCAGAAAAGAAATGAACATAAATATATCTCACCGTTAAATTGCAATTTATCAAAAATCAAAGCGGAACTTTTGTTCCGCTTCAAAATCATATTTCATTCAAATAATACGCCTGGGTGTTGGCATGTCTTCCCTTCTCGTCAATGATATCAATGCGGAAGAATTCGTCGGTGTCCTTGACTTCAAAGTAGGCTTCGCTGACGAATTCTCCCTCGGTGGCGTTTATCGCCTTGGTGCGTCTGCCCATGGTGGAATAAGAAATTCTCTTGGCGTCGGAGCATTTAACGTACACCTTTCCGTCCTCAAATGACAGCTCCTCGATAACAGGGCCTTGTGAAGAATAAAAATTACCCGAAAGGAGACCGTTTATTATAGAGCCATAGGTCAAATCTTCCGCGTTTACGTAGACCGCCGCGCCAAAGGATTGAAGAAATCTTTCCTCTGCTTTTTTATTATGGTTATCGTCGCCGCAGGACGCAAAAACTCTCTTTCCGTCGCGGAGCATATCGTCAAGCACGTTGATGTCGTAATCATAAAGACCGTCGACGTTACAAGCACTGTTATAGACCTCGACTGCCCAAAGCCCCTCGTAACCGCAATAGTCACCGTAGTTCTCAAGCGACCAGCGAGGGTGATTGTAGCATACGAAAAATCCCTTTTCCTTCATATCGGAAATCAGCTTATTTATTCCCTCTGCGCCGTAAACTCTCGGCTCCTCGATCTCCGGCAATTTAAAGGTTGCCTTCAACTCGGGAGAAGAATAATGATCGTAGACCGAATTATATCTTGCGCAATAATCGTTATCCTGCTCTTTAGCGTAGAAATTGAGGTGGCAGACCTTCATATTGAAGTTTTTTAACGTGGATTGCTCTGGAAACTGCTTTATAGCATATTCCGCGCTTGTGAGCGTTATAAAATTCTCGTCGTCAAGGTCTTTGTGATTGACAAAAAATTCGTGATCGGTTATAGCCAAAAAGCTATAACCCTTTTCCTTATATAGATCTTTCAACTCCTCGGGAGAAAAAAATCCATCGGACAGGTTGCTGTGACAATGCATATTGCCCTTGTAATAATTTTTCGCGGGGTTAAGTAAGTATTTTTTCATTTTTATCTATCCTTTATTTTTATTATTCAAATTTTGATTTGTCGGTGACGCCACGGCGGTGTCTAGTGGAAAGTTTTTACGTCGCTTTTTCCAAAAAGCGCCCGCTGATCCAACGCGCGGAGCGTTGGTCGCCTCCGCAGAGGCGAAACTCCTTTTGCGCGCTTTCTTTTTTGCCAAGCTTTTTTCTTTGCGCTTCTTTTGCCAAAGAAAAAAGCGGACGAATGATTTAGATTTGCTTTATGTAGAAAGGAAAATCCACCTTCTACATATTAACCAGCCAAACTGTTTTCCGCTTTTCTTTTGACACCGGAAGCGCAAAATGAAAACTGCTTCGCTGCGCTCAGCCGGAGTCGCAAGCGACATCCGCTAACAAAAGAAAACGCGTATAAGGGTTGTTTCGCGCTTGCGAGCGCGACCGCCGATCGCGACGTGTCACTTCGGGCGTTGCCCGAAGCCGCGAGTTTTCTGCGAAAACATCTCCAAGCGAGGAGCTTTTGAAAAAGCTCGAGCAAAACTTCCAAAAAGACAATGTTCAACTAACCGATAAATAAAAATTTGAAGCACAAAAAGGAGAAATCAAAGTGAAATACACTATCGAAGCAAAGCAAGGCAGAGAATACGACGTTATCGTCTGCGGCGCGGGTACTGCGGGCGTTATCGCGGCAATCGCGGCAGGCAGACAGGGAGCAGACGTTCTGCTTCTGGAGCGTTCCTTCCACGTAGGCGGTATGCTAACCGAGGGTAACGCGGGAATTACAAAATTCACCTTGACCTACGGACGCGATATTGAAAAATACAGAAAGCTCGTTACCGACGTCCTTGCTACCGATCCCCGAAGCGTTCAGGTCGCGGGCGGTATTCCCCACGAATTTTGCATGAGAATGATAGAAAACGGAGGCGCGGCGGGGACTAACGGCGATTGCGGCGCTTACGTTTTCACCGAGCGATACGCGGCGGAAACCACGCTTCTCGATATGCTTAAGGAAGCAAATGTCGATATTCTTTACGATAGCCGCGTATGCGTAGTCGATATGGAGGGCGACACCCTTAAAAAGGTTGTGGTTGCCAACAAAAGCGGGTTCGTTGAATATAGCGCAAAGTGCTTTATCGACTGTACCGGTGACGCTGACGTGGCGGCACTTTCGGGAGTTGAGTTTTACCTCGGCGCAAATCAGTGCGACGTAGAAGAGAGCGCCGGAAAGCTTAAATTAGGCGATCTCCAGCAGTGCGGCACTATGTACCGAGTTGACGGCGTGGATTACGAGAGCCTTTTTGAATATTTTGAGACGAATCCCGGATTTACCTGGCAGGCGTGCGCGCTTATGACCTTTGATGAGATCAAGGAAAGATATTCAAAGGGCGAGATGTGTTGCTTCAGCGTGCCCATCACCAATCCCGACCCTGTGACAAAAGAGGCAAGACCGAGAGTTTTGGTGCAGATGTACGTTGAACCCTCCCACAAGGGGGCAATCCTGCTTTCCGAGGGAACGGGAAAGGATTCCAACACTTATTTTGGAAACGGAGTTGATGCCGAATCCTTGTCTGACGGACAGAATATGCTGACCTACGGTGCTATGGCGGTCACCGAGATACTTCGCCGTGAATATCCCGCAGGCTTTGCCAACGCAAGAGTCGTGCATATTCCCGATATCGGTGTCCGCGAGACCAGACATATCGTGGGCAAGTACACCATAAACGCTATGGACGTTATGCTCTGCCGCGATTTTGAGGACTCTATCGGTTGCAGCTCCCATCATATAGACGGTCCAGGCGTTACCGAAGAAATGAATAAAATGAAGATGGATAAATGGATGTTTCATATTCCTTACCGTATAATGGTTCCCGAGAAGATCAAGAACCTGCTTGTAGCGGGCAGAGCGGTTTCGTCCACTAAAGTGGCAAGCGGCGCTATACGCGTGTCGGTCTCCTGTATGGAGATGGGCGAGGCGGCAGGCGTTGCGGCGGTCATGGCGGCAAAAGAGGGAATTTCTCCCGACGAGATCAACGTCAAGGCTCTGCAAAAAATACTTCTTGACGGCGGCGCGATCATTTAATTGAAACAAAAAAAGAGGCTTTCGCCTCTTTTTTTGAATTTGTGAGCTATTGTTCCATAGTATGCTCTATCTGATAATAGTAATCAAGAGCCTGCTGAATATCTATGAGGTAGGGAATAAGCTCGGAACGCGTATAATCACGCACTACCTTAAATTCTTGTCCGTTGTTGAGATTATTGTAATACGGCGCCGCATTTTCAAATGCGGTTCTCAGTCCGATAATACCTGGGTCGTAGTTCCCAACCTCGGATCTCAGAATGTCGTAGACGGTTTTGAATATTCTTGAGTTATCTATGGTGTTAAAGAAGTTTTGGTCCTCAACAGAGAGGATCTGTTCAAGGGTCTTCATAATTTCATACTGGTCGCCGTTTTGCTGACCGACCTTATAGCTTATATTATCCGTAACTTCGTAGGAATTGGGAGTTGCCGTCCAGCTGTAAACGTCAAACGCGCCGTCGTACGTGTCGTTGGACGTGTCGTAGTCTTGCTTATTGGTAGTTCCCTCGTATAGCTGACCGAATCTGTACCAGGTTCCGTCGGCTTTCTGAGAATAGGAAATAGCGTATACGGTTGCTTGACCCGTAGAAGAGGAAAGGTCGTCGACGGTGATGTAAACGGTGTATTCGCAACCCGTGGGGCCGCCGCCCGAATAGCTGTCTCCCGTGGGACGGTTATCTATATTTTCGCGTCGTATCATAACTGTAACGGGGACTTCTTGACCGTTTGATGTTATAGTCAATTTGCCTCCGAAGAGTCCTTCGAGCAGAGCGGCATCTTCGCCTACGTTTCCTATAACGCAGCTTCCTTCGTCTGAATACTGCTCGTTAAACGCGTCCGAGATAAGCTCGTAACCGCCGCCGGGGGAAGTGTCGTTAAGGACTGCGAGGAATTTGTCGTAGACCGAGTCCATTTTCAGTCCGAAGCGGAAATTTATAAGTGTGTTTTGCGTCCCTTGGGCGTTGCTTCCAAAGGTGTAGGTGACGTAAAAATCACGCATAGTTTGCGGAGGGATCCAGTCGTAGGTGTTGAAGGTAGAACCGCCGTCATCGTGCTTGTCCTTCGTTATAACGATAATGCCGTTTGATGCGCCAATGAGGGAGTTTGCGCCGTAGTCCGCCGAAAAATCCTGCCCCATGTACCAATAGGTGATGTCGGTGTTGTTGTGCACGGTGACGCGGTAGGTCACGCTTCCGTTCCTCGCGCCCGCTTGTACCGTTGAATCCAGAACGGTCGGGAGAACGTAATCGTGCTTGGGACTCGTTGCGTTTGAGGTGTCCACCAGCGTTACCTCGCAGATGTAGACTCCGATATATTCTTCTGCGTCTATATTTGCTTCTCCGAGAATATGCAGTTCCTCAGCAACCGCCGCGTAGCCTATCATAATGGAAAGGATCATCGCGGGCAGACAAACCCAAAGCAAAATTTTTTGTATTTTGTTCATACCGCGGCTCCTTTCATTTGTTCAATAGGTGTAAATGCCATTGATTTATTAATTTAGTATATCATAAAAATAGTGAAAAGTCAATGCAAATAGCGTAAATATGGGATAAATCTCGAAATATTTGTGCGAAAATAAGTGATTGAAACTTTTGTAATATAAGCGCAAAGCGATCAAATGCTAACGCATTTGAGAGGTTCTCCCTTGGATTTATCGGACGATAAAACAAAAGAGGGCATGAAGCCCTCTTTTGTTTTATAGTACAGTGAAAAAGATAAATTCGAACCTCACCATCGTGTGATACGGCACGGATTTTTGCTGACGCCACCCGATGTTTGGGTGCCGACACTGTCGGCTGGTGCGGGTAACAGGGAGTCAGAACCTTGCTTTGCGCTAAAAACAGATTTAATTTGAGAATAATATTAGCGCAAAGCGATCAAATGCTAACGCATTTGAGAGGTTCTCCCTTGGATTTATCGGACGATAAAACAAAAGAGGGCATGAAGCCCTCTTTTGTTTTATGGTGCGGGTAACAGGGGTCGAACCTGCACGAATTAACACAAGATCCTAAATCTTGCGCGTCTGCCAATTCCGCCATACCCGCGAACATTAGATATTGTAGCATATAAAAGGGGTTTTGTCAATACTTTAAATCCGTTTTGTTTTTGTTTTAATAAAAATATAAATTGGGGTTTAGCGGCAAGATTATTGTTTGTTCATTTCTTGCCCGCGTCGGCAATGAAAACTGCCTACGTTGGGTTCAATACCCTTTAAAAGTGAAACGACAGTGGAGGATTTTTTTAGCTCCGAAAGAGCGAAAAATCCTGCGCCACTATAGGAGACCACTTCTTTTGGAAAGTTTCTTTGCCTACTTTCTTCTCAAAAAAATTAGGCCGCCGGAGGCACGCGTCCCTACGCTCCTCCCCCCGATAAATCAAAATATGAAAACTGTAAAAACTTGTCACAATTAAGACAAATGTTGCTATCATTTCTCTATTGCATTGACATGAAAATAAATTGTGCTACAATAAAAACAGCAATAATTGCTTAACAAATCCGTGAAAGGATGGTATTTATTATGAAGAAAAATCTTGTTGTCATAGGTTATGGCGGAATGGGTGGCTGGCATACCCAGCACGCGCTTAAAAGTGACGTTGTAAATCTTCTTGGAATTTACGATATCGCCCCCCAAAAGAGCGAGAAAGCAAGAGAAAGAGGCATCTTCGCCTACGATTCCTTTGAGGACGTTCTCGCAGACGAGAGAGTTGACATAGTTACGGTTGCGATCCCCAACGATTCCCATATGGACGTTGTGGTTAAGGCTCTTGAAGCAGGCAAAAACGTAATCTGCGAAAAGCCTGTGGCTATGAACTCCGAGGAGCTTGACAGAATGATCTCTGCGGCTGAAAAGTCGGGAAAGATCTTTTCGGTGCATCAGAACAGACGATTTGACGTCGATTTTCTCGCTATGAAGCAGATCAAGGAGTCGGGGGAGATCGGTGACATAATAAATATCGAATCCCGCATCCACGGAAGCCGCGGTATCCCCAGCGACTGGCGCGGAGAGAAGGAGCACGGCGGCGGAATGCTTCTCGATTGGGGCGTACACCTCATCGATCAGCTTCTTCAGATATTTGATGAAAAAATTGAAAAAATCAACTGTACCTTCGACCACATCACCAATAACGAGGTTGACGACGGTTTCAAGCTGACTATTTACTTTGAGGGCGGCAAGAGCGCTTACGTTGAGGTTGGCACGTATAACTTTATCGCAATGCCCAGATTTTATATGAGAGCCGAAAAGGGTTCGGCGATCATCACCGACTGGCGCGAAAACTGCAAGGTTGCAAAGTGCAAATACTGGCATGAAAACGACGTTCTTCCCGTTCAGACCGCCGCAGGTCTCACCAAGACTATGGCACCCCGTGACGAAGTGACTATGGACGAATACGAGCTTCAGCGTCCCGAAAGCGACGTTCACGATTACTACCGTAATTTCTGTCTTGCAATCGACGGCAAGGCGAACCAGATGGTAACCCATCCCCAGATGCGTCGGGTAATGCGTGTTATGGAAGCGGCGTTTGAGTCTGACAGACTGGGGCAGACCGTTAAATTTGAGGATTGATATAAACGCGAAAATCGAGGGATTCATGCCCTCGATTTTCTGTTCGCAATATTTCAAATTTTGATTTGAAGGGAATACCCACGGCGTCCTCTGCTCGCCGCGCGCCTCAGGGAACGGCGACGATCCATAACGGCTACGACACGAAAAAGCTTATAAAGACCGACAATATGCAGTCCGATATCGCATTTATCACAGCCTTTGCCGAGAGAATGGCGAACGCCGAGAGATGTCCAGTGTCAAAAGTCATTCCCGATAACATGAAGGAAAAGATTGATAAATATCTGCTCCGAAAAAGATAATAAAAAAGCAACTCCCGTGGGAGTTGCTATTTTATGTGCATTGAGCCGTTTAAAATTAAGCGAGCTCTGCGAAGTACTTGATAGTACGAACCATCTGGCTGGTGTAGGAGTTCTCGTTGTCGTACCAAGAAACAACCTGTACCTGATAGGTCTCGTCGTCGATCTTGGTTACCATGGTCTGGGTAGCATCGAAGAGAGAACCGTAGGTGATACCGATAACGTCGGAAGAAACGATCTGATCCTCGTTGTAACCGAAGGAAGCGGAAGAAGCAGCCTTCATAGCAGCGTTGATACCGTCAACGGTAACGTCGGTGCCCTTAACAACGGCTACGAGAATGGTGGTGGAACCGGTGCAGGTAGGAACTCTCTGAGCGGAACCGATAAGCTTACCGTTAAGCTCGGGGATAACGAGACCGATTGCCTTTGCAGCGCCGGTGGAGTTGGGAACGATGTTCTGTGCGCCGGCACGTGCTCTTCTGAGGTCGCCCTTTCTGTGAGGACCGTCGAGGATCATCTGGTCACCGGTGTATGCGTGAACGGTGGTCATGATACCGCTCTGGATAGCTGCGTAGTCGTTGAGAGCCTTAGCCATAGGAGCGAGGCAGTTGGTGGTGCAGGATGCTGCGGAGATGATCTTATCGTCTGCGGTAAGAGTCTTCTCGTTAACAGAGTAAACGATGGTCTTGAGGTCCTTGCCTGCGGGAGCGGAGATAACTACCTTCTTTGCGCCTGCATTGATGTGAGCCATGGACTTCTCGGTGGAGCAGTAGAAACCGGTGCACTCGAGAACTACGTCAACGCCAAGCTCACCCCAAGGGCAGTTTGCAGCGTCCTTTTCAGCGTAGATCTTGAGAACCTTACCGTCAACGGTGATGGTGTTAGCCTCGTCATCGGACTCAACGGTGTGACCGTCGTAACGACCCTGAGCGGTGTCGTACTTGAGAAGGTGAGCGAGCATGGAAGGCTTGGTGAGGTCGTTGATAGCTACGATCTCGTAACCCTCTGCGCCGAACATCTGACGGAATGCGAGACGACCGATACGGCCGAATCCGTTAATAGCAACTTTTACTGACATTTTTAGTGTCCTCCGTTTTATTTATTTTATTTTTTTAACCTTGCTATGGGGAAATAGGGTTTCCTTATCTTCCCAATTATATATTTTAACTCATTTTTTCGAATTATGCAATAGTTTTTTCGCATTTTTTTGAAAATTGTTATTTTGCATTTTATTGACAATTTTTTCACTGCTTTTGTGTGCAATTTGACGATAGCGTGAGAGAGGCGGTATTATTGTTAATGAAAAAATTTGCGAATTATTGCCGCGGTGCTTGACAAAGCGGTTTTTTTGATTTATAATAATTCTATTAGGCTTCTATAAAAGCACATTTATCTATTGGAGTTGAAAAAATTATGGCTAAGGAAAAAATGGTAGAGCAGATCACGTCGATGGACGTGGATTTTGCTCAGTGGTACACCGACGTAGTAAAAAAAGCGGAGCTGGTCGATTATTCGGGCGTTAAGGGTTGTATGATCATCCGCCCCTACGGCTACGCTATCTGGGAGAACATACAGAGAGAGCTTGACCGCCGATTCAAGGAGCTCGGTCACGAAAACGTATATATGCCTATGTTCATTCCCGAGAGCCTCTTGCAGAAGGAGAAGGATCACGTCGAGGGCTTTGCTCCCGAGTGCGCTATCGTCACTATTGGCGGTAACAACAAGCTCAGCGAGCGTCTTATCGTTCGCCCTACAAGTGAGACACTTTTCTGCGACCATTTCAAGAATATTATTCAGTCTTACCGCGACCTGCCTAAGCTTTATAATCAGTGGGTAAATGTAGTTCGTTGGGAAAAGACTACGAGACCCTTCCTCCGTACCAGCGAGTTCCTCTGGCAGGAGGGTCATACCATGCACGAGACCGAGGCTGAGGCAAGAGAAGAGACTCTGCAGATGCTGAAGGTTTACGAGGAGTTCTATCTCAACTGCCTTGCCATCCCTGCTATCACCGGTCAGAAGACCGAGAAGGAGAAGTTCGCGGGCGCGGTCGAGACCTATACCATTGAGCCTATGATGCACAACGGTGTGGCTCTTCAGGGCGGTACTACCCACTACTTCGGTCAGGGCTTTGCAAAGGCATTTGACATTACCTTTACGGGCAGAGATAACACCGTGAACTATCCTCATCAGACCTCTTGGGGAGTTTCCACCAGAATGATCGGCGCTATCATTATGGCTCACGGCGACGACAACGGACTTATATTGCCTCCCGCAATAGCTCCCATTCAGGTCGTTATTATTCCCGTTGCCCAGCATAAGGAAGGCGTTCTTGAGAAGGCAAACGAGCTTAAATCTCGTCTTGCGGCAAAGGGAATCAGAGTAAAGCTTGACGATAGCGATCAGTCTACGGGCTGGAAGTACAGCCAGTATGAGATGAAGGGTGTTCCCGTTCGTCTTGAGGTAGGTCCCCGTGATATTGAGAGCGGAAATTGCGTTCTCGTTTCGAGAGTTTCGAGAGAGAAGAACTTCGTTTCTATGGATAATCTTGAGGCGGAGGTCGAGAAGATGCTGAAATTCGTTCACGACGAGCTTGTGTCGAGAGCGGAGAAGAACCTTGCCGAAAAGACCCATATTGCTACCACCTATGAGGAGTTCCTTGACGTGGCAGAGAATAAGCCCGGCTTTATCAAGGCTATGTGGTGCGGCGACGTCGAGTGTGAGGATAAGCTTAAGGACGTAACGGGCGGAGTTAAATCCCGTTGTATTCCTTTCGTTGAGGATCATCTTTCCGATAAGTGCGTATGTTGCGGCAAGGCGGCGAAGCATATGGTCGTCTGGGGCAGACAGTATTAATAGACCGTCGAAAAATTGTGGGATGCTGTGTTGCTCCTCGAAAGCGGCTCGACGTAGGGAACTACGCCTTCGCCTTGCTTTCTCCGGTGCGCCTTGCCTCCCGCAATTTTTCTTGGCCTGCGAAGATAAGTTTAAAGTAATCATAAAGAAAGGAGTAAGCCGTGTTTGCATCTATCGGAAAATACATTAAGAATTGCATAAAAAGCGTTGATCCGATACTGTTTTTATGCACGCTTGCTCTTACCTTTATCAGTATCGTTACGGTGTTTGGTGCCATGGATAACTTTGGTACGCGCAAGCTTATTATGCAGGTGGCGATGGCCGCGGCGGGACTTGTGGCTACTTTTATTATCGCAGGAATCGACTACCACGCTATTGTTGACAAGCTTTGGCTATTTATGATCATCGGCTCGGTACTGATACTTGCTGCTACGCTCGTTCTTGGTAGCACGGGCGAGAATATGGAAACTGCGAACAAGTCGTGGCTGAGGATACCCATTATCGGCATTATGATACAGCCCTCGGAGTTCGTTAAGATCGCTCTCGTCTGTACCTTCGCAAAGCATATTTTTGCGGTCAAAGAGAAAATAAATCATCCCAAGGCTCTCTTGGGTCTTGCGCTCCACGCGGGACTTATCGTTGGACTGATCCTTATTTCGGGCGACCTTGGCGTCGCGCTCGTTTATATGGCGTTCTTGGCGATAATGCTTTTCGTGGGCGGACTTTCGGGATTCTATTATCTCGGAGGAATTACCACCGTAATACTGGCGTTCCCTTTGTTGTGGGAATTTTTGGCTCCCTATCAGCAAGAGAGAATTATAGTAGGATTTAATCCCGAGCTTGACCCCGAGGGTAAGGGAATGCAGGCGTTGCTCTCCAAGCAGTGCGTAGGCAACGGGGGAATTTTTGGCATCGGACTTATGGGAAAAGGGGATTACGAGGTGCTTCCCGCATCTCACACCGACTTTATTTTTGCAACGATATGTGAAAAATTCGGAATCGTCGGCGGTATGTTGGTCGTAGTGCTTCTTGCCTTGATGGTGGTAAGGATTTTGATGATATCCAAGAGCTGTGAAAGAGATTACGGAGGTCTTATCTGCGTCGGAGTGGCGGCTATACTTGTGGTGCAGACTATGGAAAACGTGGGAATGTGCCTTGCGATGCTTCCCGTCGTGGGAATTACTTTGCCGTTTTTGTCCTGCGGAGGCTCGTCACTGCTTGCAACCTTTGTTTTAGTTTCACTGGTGCACAGTGTCAGAACGTTCCGTCCCCGCGCAAGCAACGAAGCGGTAAAAGGAATATTTTAAAAAGCCTTTTCGATTTTTGAAAAGGCTTTTTACTTTTGGGTGACATATTATTTTTCTCACACAAATATAATGTGGTAAACAACAGTATTTTTTGGGGAGGCAGATATGTTTATCTATTCATTCAAAGCGTCGACGCTGAAATTTTTGGGAATAATATCAATAACACTTGTGGCGCTGATTGCCATAATCGCATTCGTGCCCGTATACGCCGACGGAATCGGTTCGGTCAGCACCGGGAATGTGGAGAGCGGTGAGGTCAGTATAAGCTACGACAAGGTCAAGACCGCCGCCGACGCGGTAGGCTTTTTGTCGCAGTTCGGCTGGACGGTGGACGGCGGAAATCCCGAGAGCGCTACCGTGACGATCCCCGCGGAGTTCGACAAGGTCTTTGCGGCGTACAAC
Organism: Eubacteriales bacterium; assembly: GCA_045585895.1. Taxonomy (GTDB): domain Bacteria; phylum Bacillota; class Clostridia; order Oscillospirales; family CAG-272; genus SVTX01. Next base: position 285 of record JAZMZI010000068.1, on the reverse strand, counting down.
GAGATACAGAAGTCGCAGGGACTTGACCTTTCGAAGTATAAGAAGAAGGAACTGACTAGATATACCTTTGAGGTCACGAATTACGAGGGGTATGAAGGCAAGGTGCTGGCAAACGTTTTGGTCTACCGAGGCAAGGTGGTTGGCGGAGACATCTGCTCCGCAGACGTCTCGGGCTTCGTCCACGGGTTTGAAAAATAAATTGGGGGTTAGCGGCGAGGAGACGCGGGGGACCGGCGGCCTACTTTCTTTGAGAAGAAAGTAGGCAAAGAAACTTTCCAAAAGAAG
>JAZMZI010000067.1:0-13309 GCA_045585895.1 Eubacteriales bacterium | reverse complement strand
TCAGAAAGCTTGAGACGCAGAATCCTATCTATCTGCGCAATTCGGCAGAGGGACTTTTGTCGTATATCGACGAGCTTTTCGGAGCAGATAAAATGACTCTTTGCAAGGAGCATATCCATAGATTGCAAAGAAACGCGTAAGGTAAGCAGACTGATTTTATTATATTTTAGAAACGGTTGAATCGTTATGAAAAACAATAAGCTTATAAAATTGATATGCGGGATGATGACGGGCGTAATGTTTATACTCGTCGTGATGGGTGTGCTTGTAGCCACGGGCGTTATTTCCTTGGGAAAGACCGATCTGGTTTTAAAGACCTACGGCGCAGAGTCACTCTATAACGGATCTCCATTGGTTAATAAGACCTTTGACGTAGAAAAGGTCACAGAAGCGTTGAAGGACGGACATAGGATAGAGTATTCATTTCCCAATTCCCAGACAGACGTCGGTGAGTGCGTCAACGAGCTTGAATACAAGATCGTTGACGAGCTTGGTGCCGACGTGACTTCGGATTATAATATTAAGCATGATTTCGGAGTTTTGAAGGTCAATCCTAGACGTATTCTGATAATATGTGACGATACTGGCGATCAACCTCCCAGAGAAGATCAGTTTATCGTCTCCAATTCAAAGGATTACGATGGACTTGCCGCAAACCATACGGTAGGGTTTGTTCTGAACACGAATGAGCAAGAGAATGATATGACGGACGAATCGTTAGACGATGAGAGCCAAAATATCGGTTCGGGACGTTGGAAGCCTTGTATCTGGAGCGCAGGTGGTGCCGAAGTAACGAAAAACTATCATATCATACTTACTATAAAGGGAGCCGGCGTTCAGTTGGATAACAGCGGAAGCGGAGGGCAAGACAACGAGCTTTTCAATGGCGACACCGATTTCGTGCCTCCCGTTGGAAGTGAAAATAAAAAGCTCTATTCCGTTTATTCCGATACCGACGGCAGAGTGTACCTCAAAGCGGAGAGCTATGGTGCGTATAACGGCCGCGGCTGGGAGACTGCAACGGGCTATAATAACCAAATAGACGGTAAGTATGCAGCATCCTATCTTACGAGCATCGCTTTGCAACAAGCGGCCGAGGAGGCGGGTATAACTTCTCATACGATAGAGATAGAGCCGTTTTATAAGTGGTACGTATTGCCCTATTATTTGTCTACCGAAGGTGAAAATGAGATTCAAAATTGGGATACTTATAATAAAGGTGATATTACCGAAAAATATACTGCCGAATATTATTGGTTTGTAGACGGAGCGCAGCACACCTCGGAGAGCGTTACGGAGTACGAGAATACTTACAGAAACTTCGTTAAAAATGAATATCTTGTTATAGACGAGGAAACTCGCGTGTATATGAACGGTATTATAAGCGAGCAAAATTTTGATATTTCCGATACCGACATAATAAATAAGGTAGCAAATTATATTCAGGGGGCGGCGAAATACGATCTGGACTATAATAGAGAGCTTGATGCCGAGAATAACGTAGCTATTGCTTTTCTTGATGAATATAAGGAGGGTGTATGCAGTCACTATGCAACCTCAGCTACTCTGCTTTACAGAGCGTTGGGCATTCCGGCAAGATATACCGTCGGTGTAAGTGTGACTCTTAAAGCGGGAGAAACCGTAGACGTATTTATGTCCAACGCTCACGCATGGGTAGAGGTTTACGTTGACGGACTCGGATGGAAGTGCATTGAGGTTACGGGAACCTTGTCGGGAGAGGATCTTGATGTTGGTGATATGCCCGATTCCGAATGCCCGCATGAAAATACTACCTTGAATGAAAATTGCACGCTTGTGTGTGTCGATTGTGGAATGCCCGTTGCCGTGGGACAGCACGATATGTATGATGTTGCACGTCAGGATCCCACATGTACGGAAAATGGATGCGAGGCTTATAAGAAGTGCTCAAGATGCGGATATGAGCAGGGATACAAAGAGATTGATGCCCTTGGTCACGATTGGGAAAATGCGACGTGCGAAACCCCCAATACCTGTGAACGTTGCGGAGAAACGGAGGGAGATCCTCTCGGGCACGACTGGGTAGACGCGACATGCACCGAGCCTAAGACTTGTCAGCGTTGCGGAGAAACCGAAGGCGAACCTCTCGGACACGACTGGGTAGACGCGACATGCACCGAGCCTAAGACCTGTCAGCGTTGCGGAGAAACCGAAGGCGAACCTCTCGGGCACGACTGGGTAGACGCGACATGCACCGAGCCTAAGACCTGTCAGCGTTGCGGAGAAATCGAAGGCGAACCTCTCGGGCACGACTGGCAAGAAACGTCATATACTGCTTCGGGATGTTTGACAGATGGTGAAAGGGTCTATACGTGCGTTCGCGAGGGGTGCGAAGCTTCTTATACGGAGATTATCCCAGCAGCACACGACTTTGCAGATGCAACTTGTACCCGCCCCAGGACTTGTCAGCGAGAAGGCTGCGGAGCAGAGGAAGGCGAACCTCTCGGACACGAATGGACAGATGCGACGTGTACCGAACCAAAGACCTGTAAACGTTGCGGAGAAACGGAAGGCGAGCCCCTCGGTCACGATGTTTTCGTGGATGAAAATGATGGATATAAGCGCAAGTGCAAGAGATGTGGATGCACTATTGAAACCGAGAACGGCGGATATAATCCGTCTACGGGAGTTCCCAATCCCAACAACATTATTTATATTATAAAGGCTGAGACTACGGGAAGAATATATCTGAGAATACAGAGCAGAGGAGATTACGTAGGTAACGACTGGTCAACGGGCATTGCTGATTTCTCTGAGCTGTACAACGGCACACTCTCTTTCTCTCCGAACTATTTTGCATCTATTGTTGCACAGAATATGGGAGCCGAAGCAAATAACGTAACCATTCTGTCCTATACGGGAGAATACGCATTACCCTATTATCTGGGTATGGGTAACGGTTACAGTATTCAGATCGGCGATACTTATTATAAGGGCAATACTTCCGATAAGTATACTGTTCCGTATTATGAATATGATTTCTTAAATAATACCCCCGCTGCACTTAGCGGAGAATATGCTGCCTTAGAGCTTATATACAGAGATTTCGTATACGGCGCTTATACAGAGAGGGATCAGGCAACGTCTTCTCTTCTTGAAGATATCATTTCGGAGAAGGGATGGGCATTTGATCGAAACGGAAGCTACGAAAGCAAAGCAAAGCTGATAAAGGACGTTGCCGCTTTCGTCAGCACCTACAGACCGTACGATACAAGCTTTAAATCCGAGTATTTAAACAGTGCGTCCAATATAGCGTATGCATTTTTTGATAAATCTCAGGATTCCGAATCGGGTGCGGTATGCTATCACTATGCTACGGCCGCTACTCTGCTTTACAGAGAACTGGGGATCCCCGCAAGAATAGTCTTTGGCGCAGTTGCAGATGCAAAAGCGGGTGAAGAAGTTCAGGTGGGAGAAAACAGAGGTCACGCTTGGGTTGAAATCTATATGGATGGATACGGCTGGATAATGGTTGAGGTTACAGGCGGTTCGGACGGCTCAGGCGGTTCGGGCGAAGACCCCGGCGATTCGGGCGAAGACCCCGGCGGTTCGGGCGAAGACCCCGGCGGACCTCAATTTTTAAGAGTAACCATAACCCCCTTTACGATCCGTTTGCCTTTTAACGGTACGGAACAACAGGTTTCGCAGAAAAATCGGGGTAAGGTCGAAGGATTGCCGAATAATTACACCTGTGAATTTGTAGTTTTCGGCTCGGGTACGGAAGCAGGAAAGCACACATTGGACATTAAGGACGTTGTAATCAAAGATGAGAACAATAATGACGTAACGCATCTGTATGATATTGATGCTAAGCACGGAACTTTGCAGATATACTACAGTGAGCTTGTTTTTTCAAGCAGCAGTTTCCCTGAGCCTCACATATACGACGGAACTATTCCCGAAGAGTATAAAGAGTATCAATGGGTCGGCGGCACTTTTATTCCCGAGCATACGAATATTCAGTTCGTGTATACCTGTACTGCGGATACGGGCTTCGGCATAAACAGTAATAAATTTACCGTAACCGTATATAGCAACGGAGTAGACGTTACCGATTGCTATTATATTACTTATCATTACGGTGATATTGAAATTGAACAAAGAAACATTGTAATACAGACGGGTAGCGGAAGCGCAGAGTGGGTCGAAGACAGTGAAGAATACTTCTCGTGGGAGCAGTATGAGGTAATTGGAGAGTTGCCTGCCGACAATCACAAGATCGTAGCCGAGGATTGGGCAAAGCTGAAGCTTTCGTCCTTTGAGGATATCGAAAATACCGTTACCATCAAGATTGTCGATAAAAACACAGGTGAAGATGTAACCGATAACTATTCAATTACGATACTTACGGGATGGTTGGAGCTTCTCTGACAGCGTCGAAAGCAATACTGTAAATATTACCGTATTTATTCTTACCCGAAAGGGTTTCAGACATAAAACAATTTAAGGTATAAAAATGTTATACGAACGTTATCAAAAAAAGATAAAAATAATAGCGCACGTAATTTCGGCATTCGTAAAAACGCTGCCAATAATACTCATATCGATTGCGGCGCTCAGCGTGCTGGTGATAACTCTTGTTGCGGCTAAAGGCTCGGTGGGCAGTGTAAACTGCCCTGACGAGCTGCCTTACGGAGAAGCAATAGAGTGTAACGCCTTCGGTCTGCTTTCCGACGTTGAGTTCGAGTATTGCGTTGCGGGCAGCAACGAGTGGACACGAGAAGTGCCTCGCGAAGTCGGCGAATATTGGGTGAGAGCGGTGGGAAAAACGTCGTTTGGCGGAAACCGCTACAGTCAGCCCAAAACTATCAGTATAAAGCCGACGCCGTTGGACGTCAGCGTTTTGGACTCGGAGGTCGTTTACGGTGAGCTTCCCAAGGTTACTGCGGCGCTTCGAACGGGTGAAACTATAGTTTGCGATGCGTTTACTTACGGGGACGTTGCGGCTGCAAGTACAGTGATAACGCCCAACGTAAACGACGGTCACACCAAAATATTTGATGAAAACGGAAAGGATATTACCTTCTGCTATTCGCTTAGTGCTGCTACCACGGACATTTCTGTTTTGCCGCGTGCGGTCGGAATAACCGTGGAGGATTATACCGCGGTGTACGAAGGAAAGGATATCGTATTCAACAAGTATCAGATCACCGAAGGATCTCTCGTTGCGGGAGACAGTGAGCAGGCAACGTTCAGCCATAAGCAGCTTGAGGTTGGAAGCACGGAAAACAAGCCAACCTTCAGAGCGTTTAATTCGGCGGGAATCGAGGTTACTCATCTCTATTCCTTCGACGTGCATCAAGGCAAGATCACCGTAGACGTCAGACCTTTGGTAGTAGAGACTGCTACGTACGAAGAGACGTATAAAGGCTCAGGCATTTCATGCACGGATTTTGAAGTGATAGAATCTACTTCTCTTGCAGAAAATCATTGGATAGAGGTTTCGGAGTATACAAGCGTTGTCAACTACAAAGAAGGCGGATATGCGAACACTATGCTCCTCAGGATCCGTGATGCGGAGGGTAATGACGTTACGTCAAATTACTCTCTGACCGTAATAGAAGGAACTATAACCGTAAATAAGCGTCCCGTTACCGTTACTTCTGCAACGGTATCGCAGGTATATAACGGCCAAGCGCTTATAGACAGTACCTCCGTCTCGGATAATCTGGTGGAAAACCACACCGTCACGCTAAGCGTTTCGGAGGATAGAGCGATCCCGAGTATTACCGACGTGGGGGAGACTTTAAACGATTTCAACGTAATATCGATAACCGACGCAAGCGGAGCCGATGTTACCGATAATTATCTTATTACACCCGTTTACGGTACTCTTTCGGTTACCAAAAGACCTATTACCATAATGCCGGAATACGTTGAAAAGATTTACGATTCAACGCCGCTTTTACCCGGGGCTATAGTGGTGTCAAGTGAGTCTGCAAACCCACTGGTAGAGGGACACTCCGTTACGGGAGACATTACGGGGGCGAGAGTGCTGGTTGGAGCTGCTCCGTCTGAAATTATCGAAGAAACCGTAAAGATAATGAGCGGCGAAACCGACGTAACCGCCAATTATTATATACAGTGCAAGGCGGGAGTAATTGATATTAATAAGCGCGAGGTGAAGATAAGACCTATAAGCCAAAGCTTTACCTACGACGGAAATTCCCATAGATGCACGGAATATGAAGTAGTTGAGGGATACTTGGATATTGCCGAGGGAGACAGATTGATCGTTGATGAGTCTGCATCAGTGGTCAACGTATCCGAGGGACAGATCCCCAATACGTTCAATACGGCAAAATGCAGAATAGTAAATAAAAACGACGAGACCGATGACAGGGCAGCAAACTATTTCTTCAGTATCAGCAACGAGGAGTGCGGAAATCTGACTGTCATCCCGAGAAACCTGACCGTTCTGGCGCAGAGCGTCACCGACGCGGTCTACGACGGCAAAAATCAGTATTTCAAGGGTTGTACCGTAACCAACGATCCCACAGCGGTTGACGAGGGACTTGCAATCGGAGAATTTATCCAAGTCGTTGACAGTACTGTTTTTAACAAGGTTATGTTCGATGGCGAAGGAAACGTTGTTGCGGGCGAAAACGAAATATTTTCCGTAAGAATCTATAAAATCGCAGAGGACGGAAGCGAGACGGACGTTGAGCTTTCCAACTATGAGATTACCTCCCGAAAGGGATCCGTATTAATAAATAAGCGTCCGATCACCGTGTCTACGGGCACCGCCGAGTGGACGTATAACGGACATAAGAATTATTGCGTGGACGGAGAAGGAAATCTTATCGTTTCGGTTAACGGTTGCGCTGAGGGACACGGATTTTCGGTTGCTGAAAAAACCTGCGTTTCTGACTTTTCCGATATTCCCGATAACGCTGTCGTATCGTCCGACGGAAACCGATTTGCTATTCCTAACGCAGTAACCGTAACGATATGGTGCGGAGAGGAAGATGTAACTCAGAATTACGAGGTCGCAGAAGAAAATTTCGGTACTCTCACCTTAAAAAAACGACGTATTACGGTTAAGGCGGAAGGTGAGACGATTGAGTATGACGGACTTGTTCATAAATTCACTGATCACACCGTGACCGTCGATCCCACGGCGGTTGACGAGGGACTTGTTGACGGCCATAAATTTGAGGTTCTTGACAGCACCTCTTTCAAAAACGTTATGATTGAAGGAGATAATGTAATTTCGGGCAAAAATGCAATCACAGCCTTCAAGATTTACGACGAAACCGACTCGGCTATGACCGACCTGAGCTGCAACTATGACGTAGAGCTTTTGGAAAACGACGTTACGATCACTAAGAAGCCGATCACCGTTACTACGTTAGACCATCAGTGGACCTACGACGGAAAGGTTCATTCAAGCGATACGGAAAAAGTTAACGGAAAACACACGCTTGTTAACGTTGAAGGCCTTGTGCTCGACGAGGCACACGGAATTGCACACGTTTATCAAATTGCAAGCTGTTCTTTCGTTAAGGATTTCAAGAATGTTGCGCCCGATGAAGATCGGGTGACGGAAGCCAACACCGTATTGATCGAAGTATATGACGGGGAAGAGCCTGTTACGGCAAATTACGAAATAAGCTATAGTTGTCAAGGCACCCTCACCTTGATAAAGCGCTACATAAAGGTTCAGGCTGAAGGCGCGACGGCCGAATATAACGGACTTGTTCAGAAGTTCTTGACACCTACAGTTTTGGATTGCAGAGACGGTCTTGCCGAAAATCATAAATTTAAGGTTACCGAAAGCACGGCGTTTAAAAATGTTATGTTTGACGGAGAAGGAAACGAAATTTCGGGAAAGAACGAGATTACAGACTTTGAGATCTATGATGTAAACGATTCCGAAATGACCGACCTTAGTTATAACTACGTCGTAGAGCTTGAAAAGAACGACGTTACTATTATAAGAAAGCCCTTTAAGCTTAGTACGGGCAGTAGATCTTGGGTATACGACGGAAAGGTTCATCACTGGAAGGATAGTGATGAATTTGGAGATCCAACGGTCAAGGTAGAAGGGCTTGTGTCGGGTCATTGGTTTGATGTGGTCGAAAACAGTTGGGCTACGGTAAAGGATTTCCCGATCGATCACGCGGAAGACTTGCTTACAAAGCCTAATACCCTAGAAGTAAAGATCTGTTCCGACGAGGGCGACGTAACACGCAACTACAAGTTGGTTGAAGAGGATTACGGAACGCTTACCCTTGAAAAGAGGCCCTACGTAATAATAACAGGCGATCAAAAATGGACATACGACGGAGAAATTCATCATTGGAAGGATAATGATGAATTCGGAGAACCCACTGTCAAGGTTGAAAAAGGAGACGCAACTCTTGCAGAGGGTCATTGGTTTGATGTGGTCGAAAACAGTTGGGCTACGGTAAAGGATTTCCCGATCGATCATGCGGAAGACTTGCTTGAGAAGTCTAACACGCTTGAAATCAGAATCTATTCCGACGAGGGCGACGTCACTCACAATTACAAGCTGATTGAAGAGGATTACGGAACGCTTACCCTTGAAAAGAGGCGCATAAAGGTTGAGGCAGAGAGCAAAACGGTCGTTTATAACGGTTCTGAGCAGTATTTCGACGGATTTGACGTTTTGAATTACCGAGACGGTCTTGCGGAGCATCATATATTCAAGGTTCTTGAAAGCACGGCGTTTAAAAATGCTACGCTTGACGGAGAAGGGAACGAAATTTCGGAAAAGAATAAGATCACATCCTTCAAGATCTATAACGCAAACGATCCCGAAATGACCGACCTGAGTCACAACTATGTCGTAGAGCTTGCAGACGGTGACGTAACCGTTGAACGAAAGCCTGTAACGTTGTATACCTTCAATAAGGACTTGATATACGACGGCAAAGAGCAGTGGTGGACCGATGACGTTAAGTTCGGTGAAAACGATCTTGTAGTAGGACATACTTTCGAGATCGTTGATAAGACAACGGTTTCGGACTTTATTAATAACGTTCCCGATAACGCCGTCTTTTCGGCTGAAGGCGATAGATTCACCGTCACCAATGAAGTAACCGTGGAGATAATGGACGAAAACAATGTAGACGTGACGGTCAACTACAATATCGCCCCCGTCTTCGGCGAACTCACCCTGATAAAGAGACATATCATCATTTACACGGAAGCAAATGAGAGTGTGGTCTACGACGCCGAAAAACATACCTTTAAGAACTATACGGTTGGAGGCGACGGATTTGCTCCCAATCAGAGCCTTAAGGTTAAGGAGAGCACAACTCTTATCAATGTCAGCGATCCCGTTGAAAACGTGTTCGAGGAGTGTATTATTTACCTGGCAGGTAATGAAACCGAAGATCTCTCGGACAACTATGTGATCAGCTTTGTTTACGGTCAGATAAAGCTTCAGCCCCGTCCGATTACAATAGAGACCGACGGTGATGAAAAGATGTACGACGGGAAAGAGCTTGTGGCAAATACCGATGAGGATTGGAAGATCGTCGCAGGAGATACGGTAGGTACTCACACTCTCAGCGTTACGATCACCGGTAAACAGGATCCCGCCCCCGGTGAATCCGAAAACACCTTTGAGTGGGTAATAACCGACGCGAACGGAAATAATATGTCTTCGAATTATGAGGTTACCCCGATCAAAGGAGTTTTGAATATCACCAAGGTTCCCGTAAAGCTTCTCCTTAAGAGAAAAACCATAACCTACAATGCAGTGGAGCAAAACGTCAGCCTTTCGTCGGGCGGTCAGATCTCGGGCGTCGTTGTAAGCAATATCAATTTCAATATGGGTATTACAAACGCGGGATATATATTGGTTTCCGATGTCGAGGCGAAAATATACACCGACGATTTGAGTCTTACGGTAACGCGCACTTTGGACAACGGAGACGTTATAAGCGTTCCCAAGGATTATTGTGAGATCACAATTCAGGTACGCGGTAACGCAGATGACTATGAAGTAAACTATGCCGTTCACGTAAAGCAGAGAAAGATAAGGATAACGGTTAAAAACGTTGAGAAGGATGATGACGGAACTCCGCTTCCTACTCCTCAATGTCTGATAACCTATCCCAACGGATTAGTTTCGGGTCAAGCTATCGATGAAGGTTCTATACAGATCGAACTGTATGATACCGCATACGGCGAAGGTGAAACCATTTACTATTACCATGTTGTAAGAGATTCGGTTAAGGTAACGGTTAACGGTGTCGATGCGACCCGAAATTACGACATTGAGTTGATCTCGGGCACTCATACCATTCGAGACCGAGAAGCACAATAAACGCATAGTTTAAAATATAGCGATTGATTATCGCCGTATAAAGTATTTTTTAAGCGTCAATGCTTTTGAAAAAAGCGTTTAAAAACCCGACCGAGGGAGGTATTTCTCTCGGTCGGGCATTCGAAGAGATTAAGATCATTGCTTCGGATTAATAGATTATATTGATCCGATAAAGATATCCTCTTTTGATTTGGAGAAATAATATGTACAGAATAGCAGAAAAAAAGGTACTGAATCCTACGGTGATTCAGCTAAAAATAGAAGCACCCTTGGTGGCAAAGAAAGCAAAGCCGGGGCAGTTTATAATCCTGCGAGTGGATGAGGAGGGAGAGAGGATACCTCTCACCGTTGCGGGAGTTGACAGAAAAAAGGGAACAGTCAAGATCATTTTTCAAATAGTCGGAGGTACTACGAAAAAGCTCTCGTATAAGAACGAGGGCGATTATATTCAGGATTTCGTCGGACCTCTCGGAGTGGCGACTCACCTTGACGGACTCAAAAAGGTCTGCATCGTAGGTGGCGGCGTAGGATGCGCTATTGCTATGCCCATAGCCGAGGCACTGCACGAAATGGGCGCTGAGGTCACGAGCATTATCGGTTTCAGAAATCGGGCTCTGCTTATCCTTGAGGATGAGTTCAGAGCTTGCTCCGATACTCTCCGCGTTATGACCGACGACGGTTCTTACGGCGAGCAGGGCAACGTCACTCTTCCCCTTAAGGAAATGCTTGAAGCGGGCGAAAAATTTGATATGATAATCACGATAGGTCCTCTTATTATGATGAAATTCGTGGTAGCTGCGGCAAAGCCCTTCGGCACTCCCGTTACCGCTTCCATGAACCCCATTATGATCGACGGAACGGGTATGTGCGGCGGTTGCCGTCTCACTCTTAACGTTGACGGTAAAAAGGTTACTAAGTTTGCTTGCGTTGACGGCCCCGATTTCAACGGATACGAAATAGATTTCGACGAGGCCATGTCAAGAGGCAGGATGTACTCGGATTTTGAGCGTCACGCCTATGAAGATAGCTGTAATCTTTTGAATAAGGAGGTGCAGTGATATGGCAAAGGCGAATATGAGTCTTACAAGAAACGCAATGCCCACGCAAGACCCTAAGGTGCGTGCGCATAATTTTGAGGAGGTCGCAACGGGTTATACTGCTGAGACCGCAATAGACGAGGCAAACAGATGCCTCAATTGTAAAAATATGCCTTGCACAGAGGGCTGCCCCGTCAAGATCCACATCCCCGAATTTATTTCCAAAATAAAAGAGGGTGATTTTGAAGAGGCTTATCGGATAATTTCAAGATCCTCCTCGCTTCCCGCAGTCTGCGGCAGAGTTTGCCCTCAGGAGGTTCAGTGTGAGTCCAAGTGTGTAAGAGGCATTAAGGGCGAGAGCGTCGGAATAGGCAGACTTGAGCGCTTCGTTGCGGATTGGCACAATACTTTTTGCACCGAAGAGCCGATCCGTCCCGAACCTAACGGACGTAAGGTTGCAGTCGTCGGTTCGGGTCCCTCGGGTCTTACGTGTGCGGGAGATCTTGCCAAGAAGGGCTACGAGGTTACGGTTTTTGAAGCTCTTCATACCGCAGGCGGAGTGCTGGTTTACGGTATTCCCGAGTTCCGTCTGCCCAAAAGGATCGTTGCAAAAGAGGTCGATACCCTCAAAAAGCTCGGCGTTAAGATCGAGACCAACGTGGTTATCGGTAAAACTCTTACCGTTGACGAGCTTTTTGAAATGGGATTTGAGGCGGTGTTTATCGGCTCTGGCGCGGGACTTCCCAACTTTATGAATATACCCGGCGAATCCTTGAAGGGCGTTTACTCCGCAAACGAGTATCTTACCAGAAGCAATCTTATGAAATCGTATCTTTCAAACCCCGAAACGCCTATTATGAAGGGCGGTAAGGTCGCGGTCGTAGGCGGCGGCAACGTGGCAATGGACGCGGCAAGAACCGCACTCAGACTTGGAGCCGAGAAGGTGTATATAGTATATCGACGCTCTATGGACGAGCTGCCCGCAAGACGCGAGGAGGTAGAGCACGCAGAGGAGGAGGGAATCGAATTTCGCTTGCTCTGCAACCCTGTCGAGATCCTCGGCTACAACAACCCAGATGATGCAAGAGACCCCAAAAACGGATTTGTTACGGGTATAAAGTGTGTCAGAATGGAGCTCGGTGAACCCGACGAAAGGGGCAGACGCCGACCCGTTGAGATCGAAGGCAGTGAGTTTGTGATCGACGTTGATACTGTAATTATGTCGATCGGCACCTCGCCTAATCCATTAATAAAGTCCACTACCGAAGGCCTTGAGGTCAATAAGAGAGGCGGTATCGTGGTAAACGAGGACGGTCTTACCTCAAGAAACGCCGTCTACGCAGGCGGTGATGCAGTTACGGGTGCGGCAACCGTTATTTCGGCTATGGGCGCGGGAAAGACTGCCGCAAAGGCTATTGATGAAGCGCTCGGAAAATGATCTTTGCTGACATTTCAGCTAAAAACAAGTGAAACAAGCATAACGAAAGGGGCGACCACATATTTCGGCATAGCCGAAATGGGTCGCCCCTCAAAATTGCGTCGGAGGAAGCAAAGAAAAGCCAAATCGGTTGAAAAGTTCATAGAAATATGATATAATAAACTCACTGATAAATAAGAATTTGACGAAGGTGTGAATGATGAAAACATTATATATGATTGGTGGCACTATGGGAGTTGGAAAAACAACTGTGTGCCAACAGCTCAAACAGGATTTACCGAATAGTGTATTTCTTGACGGAGATTGGTGTTGGGATGCAAGTCCGTTCCAAGTAAACGATGAAACAAAAGCAATGGTGACGAATAATATTTGTTACTTACTCAATAATTTTCTGAAATGTTCTGCATACGAGAATATTATTTTTTGTTGGGTGATGCACGAGCAGAGAATTATCGATTCCATACTTAAGAAGCTGGATACACAGAACTGTGAGGT
>JAZMZI010000066.1:0-6058 GCA_045585895.1 Eubacteriales bacterium | reverse complement strand
GCATTCTACACCGTTGCGAACGTTCCTTACGGCTCTATGCTTTCTCTCGTAACCGATGACATTGGTGAGCGCGCACAGCTCTCCACCTGGCGTTCCATCGGCTCTATGATCGGAAACATTCTTCCCAGCGTAATTCTTCCTTTGCTTATCTGGAAGAAGGTTGAATTCGATCCTGCAAACCCCACCGGATTTCTTAGCAAGATCGAGATACCCGAGGGTGCAGAAGAAATGTTTAGCCCCGAAAACTTCCTCACCAATCCCGTAACGCACGAAGCTTATGTACAGGGCGATGCTGTTCTCAGTCCCCTTACCGGTAAGCAGATCGAGATCCTTCTCGGCGAAAGAGTTTTCTGGGCAGCCCTCATTATGGGTGTCATCGGATTCCTTTGCTTCCTCTTTATGATCAAATTTATCACCGTTCGCGTTGACGAAAACTCTGTTAAGGCAAGCGAGGGCGGCGAGAAGATCAACATATTCAAGTCCTTCGGCAAATTCATGAAAAACCGTCCCGCAGTAGGTGCAACTCTTGCAGCTATGGGTATGTTCCTCGGAATGAATGCCGCAACCACTGCAACCACCATTATGTTTGCAACCTACTTCAATATGGCATCCCTTTCCGGTCTCGTTCAGATGATCGGCTTCCTTCCCATGTTCTTCTTCATGCCCTTCATAACCAAGATCGTTAAGAAGATCGGTAAGAAAGAGGCATCCGTAATCGGAACCATCGCTTCCCTTGTGGGCGGCGTGATCATGCTCATCTTCCCCTTGATCCCCAACGTGACCGCAGCTCTCGTAGTATATCTTGCCGCTCTGGTAATATACGGTGTTGGTATGGGCGTTTACACCTGCGTATCTTGGGCTATGATCAGTGACGCTATCGACTATAACGAGTGGAAATTCGGAACCCGTGAGGAAGGTACCGTATACGCGCTTCACTCCTTCTTCCGTAAGCTGGCTCAGGGCGTTGGTCCCTCCGCAGTTCTCCTTATCATGGGATGGCTTGGATATGCTGCCAAGTACGGAACTATCGGTCAGAGCGCAGAAACCGCGCACAATATGTGCTGGCTCGTTGCAGGACTCTACCTCTTCTCCGCAGTGCTTCAGTTCATCGGTCTTGCAGTTATCTACAACCTTGACAAGAAGACCGTTGATCAGATGAACGCAGAGCTTGCCGAAAGAAGAGCTGCCGCTATAGACGCTCCCGCTGAAACCGTTGAAGAATAATTTATAAGCTTAGGTGTCCGATCTCTCGGTCGGACACCGTTTTTGAGAATTTAACACCGATTTAATAATTTTATATTATAATTTTTTCGTAAATCTTATTTTTAGGAGAATCAAAGTGAGAAACATCTTAAATCTTAACGAAAACTGGCTCTTTAAGAAGGACACCACCGATATCAGCGCACGTGACGGCTCCGTTGTCACTCTTCCCCACACATGGAACGCAGAGGACGGCTACGACGGCGGTAACGACTACTTCCGCGGCTCTTGCCTCTACGTTAAAACGCTTAAGAAGGCTGACCTTCCCGAAAGCGACCTCTATTATCTCGAATTCCGCGGCGCAAACTCCTCCGCAGACGTATACGTTGGCGGTGAGAAGCTTGCTCACCACGACGGCGGTTACTCCACTTGGAGAGTAAACGTCACCGAAAAGCTTTCTGACGAGACCGAGATCGCGGTCGTCGTTGACAATGCTCCCAACAGCGAAGTTTATCCCCAGATGGCAGACTTCACCTTCTACGGCGGTCTCTACCGTAACGTAAACCTCGTTTGCGTAAACAAGGCTCACTTCGACCTTGACTACTACGGCGGAACCGGCGTGGTCATCACCCCCTCGGTTGAAGGCAAGAACGCAACCGTTACCGTTGACGTCTACGCCACCGATCTTTCCGACGGTCAGAAATTCGTTTACACTATCTACGACAAGGCAGAAAACGAGGTTGCCAAGCTTGAATCCACCGAAAAGCAGGCTGTATTCACTCTTGAAAACGTCCACCTCTGGAACGGACGCAAGGATCCTTATCTCTACTGCTGTGAGGTCGAGATCGTTGAAGGCGAGAGAGTTCTTGACAACGTATGCCACCGCTTCGGTTGCCGTACATTCAAGATCGACCCCGAAAACGGCTTCATCCTCAACGGCGAGGAGTATCCCCTCCGCGGTGTATCCCGCCATCAGGACAGATGGGGCTTCGGTAACGCTCTCCTTCCCGAGCATCACGAAGAGGACATCAAATATATTATGGAGATGGGCGCAACCACCATCCGTCTCGCTCACTATCAGCACGATCAGTATTTCTACGACCTCTGCGACGAGAACGGTCTCGTTATCTGGGCAGAGATCCCCTACATCTCCAAGCATATGCCCACAGGCCGTGAGAACACCATCTCCCAGATGAAGGAGCTTATCACTCAGAACTACAACCACGCGTGTATCGTAGTTTGGGGTCTCTCCAATGAGATCGGCATCGGCGGCGAGGCTGAGGATATGATCGAGAACCACAAGATCCTTAACGCTATGGTTCACGAAATGGATAAGACCCGTCTTACCACTATCGCGGCGGTTTCCATGTGCAAAATGGATGACCCCTACCTCCAGATCCCCGACGTTGTCTCCTACAACCACTATTTCGGCTGGTACGGCGGCGACACGAGCATGAACGGTCCTTGGTTCGACAAGTTCCACGCTATGCACCCCAATATTCCGATCGGCGTCAGCGAATACGGCTGTGAGGCTCTTAACTGGCATACAAGCAACCCCAAGCAGGGCGACTACACCGAGGAATATCAGGCATACTACCACGAGGAGCTTATAAAGCAGCTCTTTACCCGTAAATACATCTGGGCTACCCATGTATGGAATATGTACGACTTCGGTGCCGACGCAAGAAGCGAAGGCGGCGAGAACGGTCAGAACCACAAGGGTCTTATGACTATGGACCGCAAGTACAAGAAGGATGCCTTCTACGCATACAAGGCTTGGCTCGTTTCCCCCGAAGTTGACCCCTTCGTTCACCTCTGCTCCAAGAGATATATCGACAGAGTTGAGGACGTTACCAAGGTAACCGTCTACTCCAACCTTCCCGAGGTCGAGCTCTTCGTTAACGGCGAGAGCGTCGGCAAGAAGACCGCCCCCGATCACTTCTTCTACTTCGAAGTAAAGAACGTTGGCGAATCCACCATTACCGCAAAGGCCGGAGAGCTTACCGACGAGGGCAAGATCCGCAAGGTCGACGAGCCTAATATGGATTACGTCCTCAAAGAGCAGGGCGCAGTCCTCAACTGGTTCGACGTAACCGCGCCCGAGGGCAGATACTCCCTTAACGACACTATCTCCGACATTATGAAGTCCAAGAGAGGCAAGCTCTGGCTTATTGGCAAGGGTCTTATGCTCAAGAAAAAGATGGATAAGAACAACAAGGCAAGCAAAAAGGGCGAAAAGAAGGGGGGCGGCTTTGAGGTCGACCTCAAGGGCGGCGCTTCAAGCGGACTTATGGATATGATGGGCGGATTTACGGTTCTCCGTCTCACAAGTATGATGGGCATGATGAACCTCAGCTTCACCAAGGAAGAGCTCCTCAAGTACAATAAGCAGCTTAACCGCATTAAGAAGCCCAAGGACGTAAAATAATCAGAAATTCAACAAAGAGCAGGGTCGCGCCTGCTCTTTTGTTTTCAAATTTTGATTTGTCGGTGACTTCACGGCGGTGTCTTGTGGAAAGTTTTTACGTCGCAGAGTTTGCTTGCAAACTCGAGCAAATCTCGCTTGCGAGTTTGCAGTTTTTCTCAAAAAGCGACCGCCGATCGCGACGTGTCACTTCGGGCGTTGCCCGAAGCCGCGAGTTTTCTGCGAAAACATCGCCAAGCGACGAGCTTTTGAAAAAGCTCGAGCAAAACTTTTAAGAAGGCTTCGCCTTTGAACCGTTCGTTAACCCCCAATTTATCTACATCTTCAAATTTTTTCTATTGACAAATCTCTTAAAAAATTATATAATTAATTACGACAAAAAACGACCGTTAAGGTCAAAGAAAGGATAGTTATGAAAAAGTTTTTCGAAGAATTCAAAAAATTTATCACCCGCGGAAACGTGGTTGATATGGCAGTCGGTGTTATCGTCGGCGGCGCTTTTACCGCTATCGTTAACGGAATGAGCAATTTTATCCTCAAACCCGTAGTTAACGCGCTTTTGGCTAAGATAATCGGCGCCAACACTCTCAGTGAGCTTTACACGCCCCTTATCCCCGTATATGAGATCGATGAATTGACGGGACTCGAAACCGACGTCCTCGACCTTACGCAGTCCATCTACATCGACTGGGGCTCCTTCATCAACGCAGTTATCAACTTCTTCATCATCGCGTTCGTTCTCTTTATTATCGTTAAGATAATCAACACGCTCAGAGAGAACCACAACGAGCTTGTAGGTAAATTAAATAGCAAGAAGCTCACCAAAGAACAGCGCAAGGAGCTGAAGGCGGTAGGAATCAAGCGCAGCGACCGCAAGTCTGTTGAAGCATACTTTGCCGAGAAACAACGTATCGCCGATGAGAAGGCTGCAGAAGAGGCGGCAGCGGCGGCTGAAGCGGCAAGACTCGAGCGCGAGGCTAATCCCACCACGGAAGACCTCCTCAAGCTCATTCTCACAGAGCTTAAAAACAAATAAATTAAAGAGATGAGCCGAGTTAACGTGATTTTCTTAACGCACGATCACGCAATTCGGCTCTTCCCTTTTTGCCGTTATTAAAACAAAAAGCCACTTGCAAAGCAAGTGGTTTTTTGTATGTAACTAAATTACTCAGCGTCAGCCTCTGCCTTGGGCTTTCCGGAAGGAATACCTGCAAGAAGAGTAGCCTTATCAGCTGCCTCGTATGCCTCGTTAGACATGCAAAGGATCTTGATACCCTGGATGATACCCATGATGCCGTTGATGATAGAGAATACTACACCTACGCAAACAAAGGAAAGAACTACATCGAGGATGATTCTGATAATACCAGCCTTAGCCTTACCTGCGATAAAGCAAGGAACGCCGATGGTGTTGAAGAGAATGGTAAGAATACCAAATGCGATCTTGTTCATGACAAAAAACCTCCTTCTTTAAAGATATAAACATTATATCACTAATTTTTACATTTGTCAATAGATTAGTGATATTTTTTTAAAAAATTATAAACAAAACCATTGATGACTAATAATAAAAACCTATAAATTAATGCCAAAACTCATTAATTATTCATTAACGAAGCGACTTGCAATAAAGCAGATAACTCCTTCCAATCATCATAAAAACGCAATATCGTAGAAGACGATGGCAAATTAAGAGATGACAATTGTTTAGCTGACGACGGAATTAGATTTCCTTTTTTAATACATAAGAATAATCCTCGCGTTGCTCGGAGATGGAGTGTTGGCAGAAAGCTCAACGGGACGGAACAAGAAAAAAGCACTGCGAAATGAAGTTCTTTTTCTGTGTTTGGAGGCTAAAATGACAACTTTTTAAAATCGAAGATTTGCGAAGCAAATCAACCTTTACTTCTTCACTATTCACTATTACCTCTTACCTAAAATTCCGTACACGCCGAGTCAGTGAAAAGTGAAGAGTGAAGAGGTAATAAGTAAAAATTCCGCACACTTGCGTGTACGGAATTTTTTGGCTCCCCCTGTTGGGCTTGAACCAACGACCCCATGATTAACAGTCATGTGCTCTACCGACTGAGCTAAGGAGGAATATGACGGCTCTTTGAAACCGTATTTTATATAAACAACCATCGCTTCGCCACTAAAACACTTGCTTTAATCTGTGTCGCTATCTTTATCAAGCGACCCCATGATTAACAGTCATGTGCTCTACCGACTGAGCTAAGGAGGAATATGAGTGAAACGAATATATCTCCGCAAGCTCAGGCGGTAAGCACGACATGAGCTAAGGAGGAATACGCTCCGTAGGTCGACTCACATTAAGGTCAGCCTGCGGTATATAAATAAAAATTTAATTGCGACATAAACGCAATCAAATTTTTCATTTAAATGGAAACAGCTAAACCGAATGTTCAGTTTAGC
>JAZMZI010000065.1:0-50062 GCA_045585895.1 Eubacteriales bacterium | reverse complement strand
TAACAAAAAATATGTAATTTTTTCACTAAAAAGTGTTGACAAAACGGTTAAAGTAGATTATAATAAATATGCAAATAAAGTCATTTGCGCAAATAACTCTTTAAGAAAGGATTTTGTTTGATTATGAAAAAAACAATTCTGAAGATCGTCTCTCTCACTCTCGTTGCGCTTATGTTCTGCGTAGCATTCGCATCCTGCTCGGCTGCTCCCAAGGGAACCTACGTTTCCAAGGATGGTATTTCTCTTACTTTTGATAAAGATACCGTTGAGCTTACTTACGGTGACACCAAGAAGACCACCGTTGAGGGAACCTTTGAGATGGGAGAAGAAGACAAGACTATTATTATAACTCTCCCCGAGCCCGGTGCCCTTGAAATCGGCTACGGTATAGTAAGAGCGACCGTTAACGGCGAGAACGCTTTTAATGCGGGAAGCGATAACGACGGCGATTACATTGAGATCGGCAGCATCAAGTATTACAAAGAATAACTAACGAAAAAATATACGTAACGAATTGGTGCTGTCTCATTAAGCGCAGAACAAAAGCCACTTTTAAAAGAAAAGACAAAATTCAACTAAAAAATATTGTTTTTGCCTTTTTGAACGTCGAAATCCGCCGATCTTTCGGCGGATTTCCTCATTTTATGTGGCTTTTTAGACGCGTTTTGGCTCTCTGGCGTACTCCTGTACGCCGACGAGAACCAAACCACGCCTTCTGCATCTAACTGAGACAGCCCCGACCGTTACTTTATATTCTTTCTCTTATAGCACTATCTCTGCCGACTTTTCAGGGAAAGAACGGGAGTTACACTGTCAGAATATCTGTCGGAAAAGACTTTTGAAAAAGGCAGAAAACTACTTGAAAGCACCTCTTATTCTATCGAAGAAATCGGTCAAGAATGCGGATTTGCCTCCCAAGCCTCTTTTTCTCGTTTTTTCAAAAGCAAATGCGGTGTTTCCCCTTCCGCTTACAGAAAAAACATAAAACATAACGTAAAGCTTTTCTTTTAATAAATATTACTACAAAAACACCCCGAAAGGAAAATTTCAATTCCATTCGGAGTGTTTTTCATATCATTCAAGTCTCAAATAATCGCTGTTGAGAAAAGCGTGAGCGGAAAGCATTGAATCTGTTGGAATAAGCTTTTTCGCTCCGCATTTGGTGCATCTGACGCATACGCCGTCGTCGGACACCTCTATTTCATAGTCGGAATCCTCGCGGTCAAGCTCACCGTCGGGCAGAGGCTCACGCCCTTCGGGATAACAATCGCAATATATCTTGCCTTCCGCATCAAGGTCGCCGATAATATAAGAAATAACGTCGAGAACCTGAGGATCGGGCAGAGTCTCCTCGTCACCGTGAAGGCTCTTAAAGTCTTCAATGCCGTTTTCCTCAAGCATATCAAGCAGTTCAAGCTCTGTGCGCGCAAGCTCAGCCTTTACCTTGTTAGACTCACCCACAAATCCGATGTTTATATCGGAATAGGGGCAAGGAAGGAGAAACACATCCTTCGAAAAAAACATCTTGCTGTTTACGTTAAAGGAATGGGGCTTACTGCAAAAGATACAGGGCACGGTAAGTCTCATCTGCCCGTCATCCTTGCGGTAGACTACCTGCATCTCACTTTTACCGCAGGTGCATTTTAGTTTCACCATATCGGCAGATAGCGAGAAAAGTCCCACGAGGCTGATAACGCCCGCGCCACATTCGGGGCAACGGTATGCAACCGTAGTCTGCTTCTGATCAATAACCATAATCTTAACCTTTCGGAATTATTCTTTACATATTATGCAGTTTATAGACTTATTGACATAGGGCTGTCACGTAAAGCGGCAGCCCTATGAAACCAAATAAATTACTGTTCTCCGTATGTCTTAAGGAAAGGCTTAGCCGTGTATATCATATCAAGGGGAATATTGATCTCAACGGGATTGCTTTCCTTCTTTGCCTCAAACCAACTGTTAATATCCTCGCTGGCTTTGCCTGCGGAAGCATTTACGAACCAAGTTGCGTCGTTATGCTTTTCGAAGTATATGACGGCATACTGGGTAGTGGTGGTGCTCGTTCCGGTAGTGCTGCTGGAAGTGATCGACACGGGCATAACGATAGAGAGTTCTCCATCCTTGCGTGCGGCATCCTCGATCCAAGTATCAATTACAGCATAGCTGGACGAACCGTTGGTAGCGAACCAACCGCTCTCACCCTTTTCAACGTAATCAAAAGCAAACATCTCGTTGTCGCTGTGTTCGTGATTTTCGTCAGAGTGGATTTCCGTATAATACTGATCTGCAAGATCACTGAAAGCTTCTCCGCTCTTGTTCTGACTTGCCTCAAACTTAGCCTTGAAAGCTTCTGCGACTGCCTTGTCATTTACTACGAGATATGCAAAATTGTGAGTAAGCGCCTTATCAAGATGCATAGCTTCGGTTACGATATAAACGGTTATCTTATATGTGTTGTAAGTTTTCTTGGTAGTGCTGTCGGTTGCGGTTCCGGTCTCTTCAATAATCTTTACATCATTTTCTTCGGCAGCAACAACCGCATTATCGCCTGTCTCTTCGTTACCGAAAAGGAAATCGTTAAGCTCATCACCGGTCTCATCCTTGTAGCTTACGGTAGTCTTGTATTTTCCGAATTCCTTCTCGTAATCAAGGGTCTCGGACTCGGACTCGGACTCGGACTCGGTTCCGGTAGAGCTTTCGGTTTCTTTCTTGCTGCTCTCCTCTGCCGCTACCTTGTCCTTATAAGCCTGAACCAGATCAACGAACTGCTCGGGAGTGGTTGCCTTTGCGATAGCGTCGGCAGCAGCCTTCGCCTCGGCTTTTTTGGTGGTAAATTCATTATTGACTTCTTCGTCGGTCTTATCGGAGGTATTCTTACTGTCTACGCTGATCGTGTACTTAAGACAATCCGCAGTATAGAAACTCGCTTTGTTTTTATTGGCATAATCCAAAGCCGTAGGTTCATCCACAGCCTCCTCGTATTCCTCGTAGAGCTGGGTTGCATACTTACTTGCGAGAGTCTGAAGCTCGTAGCACTTACGAACGTCGCTCTTCGTAACACCCTTACCGTACCACTCACCGTAAGAAACGCCGTACGATTCAAGAGTAGAATCAACGCTTTCCATAAGCGAATCGATGTATTCCTTATCCTCGTCGTCAAGCTCTACGCCCGCTGCCTTTGCAGCATCTGCATAAATTACGTACTGCTCTACGGTAGTCTTAGCCTGCTCCAAGAAATAATCGTACCAGCTACCCTCAAATTCACCGAGGAACATAGTCTCGTAGTTATATTCCTTATCGGGATCGCCGTAAGTCTGGCTTCTGAGATCCTGAGTTAAGTCCACGCTGAAATACTGAGCGTAAGAGTAGTAGCTCATATACCAATTCATAATGGCGTCGTTGACGAAGAAGCTCATCATTGCTCCGTCAACTCTGGTCTCTTCTCCCTTAGCGACAGTCTGTACGCGGAGACCGATACCGAGATTCAACACAGCGGTAACAGCCAACACGCAAGCCAACACGATAGCTATAACCGAAACAGCTATGGCTGTCAGCTTATCTACCTTGGTCTTTTTAGTTTTTGTTTCATTCTTTCTCATTATAGTTCCACCTTTTTGAAAAAATATACATTTCGTTTTCGCAATTAAAAACAATAACAGATTTTATTATAGTATTTTCGAGTGACAGTTTGTTGAATAGATTATGAACAAGACGAAAATTTTTACAGTTTATATTCTTGTTCGCTCATCCACCGTTACAAAAAGCATTATACGTTCATTATCATAGGTATTATCATGGGTTTGCGCTTGGTTGAAGTGTAGATGTACTTGGCGAGATCGTCTTTTACTCTTCCCTTCAGATGATACCAATCGAGCTTGTTGTTGGCTCTCATGCATCCCTCCAAAGTTCCAAGTACCACCTTGCGCATATCTTCCATAAGGTCCTCACTCTCACGAACGTAAATGAATCCGCGGGATACGATATCGGGTCCCGACAGGATATATCCACCTTCGGAGCTGACGGTTGCCACTACCACTATAAGACCGTCCTGAGAAAGCAAGAGTCTGTCGCGAAGCACGATATTTCCTACGTCTCCGACGCCGTAGCCGTCGACCAATACCCGTCCCGAATTTACCGTTCCGTTTATTCTCGCGCCTTTTTCGTCTATCTCCAGCACGTTTCCGATATCGGAAATAAAGATATTCTGAGGCGACATACCCATGGAAAGCGCAAGGTCGCGGTTTGCCGACAGATGCTTGTATTCGCCGTGCACGGGCATAAAATACTTAGGCTTGATAAGCGCTTGCATAAGCTTTAGCTCTTCCTGACATGCGTGACCCGAAACGTGTACCTCCACCGCCGCGTCGTGAATGACCTTAACGCCGCACTTACAAAGCTCGTTGATTATTCTGCCCACCAGCTTTTCGTTTCCGGGAATAGCGCTGGAGGAGATCACGACCACGTCGTTCACGGTAAGCTGAACGTCACGGTGCTCTCCGAAAGCCATACGGTAAAGAGCGCTCATAGGCTCTCCCTGACTTCCCGTGGTTACGATGGTAAGCTGCTCGGGGGTATACTTGCGTATCTCGCTTATATCGATAAGCACACCCTTCGGAACGTTCATATATCCAAGCTCGGTTGCCGCGCTGACTATATTAAGCATACTGCGTCCCGTCACCGCAACCTTTCTTCCGTGACGCGCCGCCGCATCGATTATCTGCTGAACGCGGTGAACGTTTGATGAGAATGTCGCGATAACTATCCTCTGCTTCTTGTGTGTGGTAAAGATATATTCAAGAGAGGCTCCGACCTTTCTCTCGGACGGCGTACTGCCCGGTCTTTCCGCGTTGGTCGACTCGCACATCAGGAGTAAAACTCCCTCCTTGCCAAGCTCTCCAAGTCTGGTTATATCCATTATCTCACCGTCAATAGGAGTAAGATCAAGCTTGAAGTCGCCCGAATGCACGATAGTTCCCAGAGGGGTCTTGACAGCTAATGCGCAGGCGTCGGCGATAGAATGATTAACGTGAATGAACTCAACGCTCATTCCGCCGAGACGGATGACATCCCCTGCCTTGACTTCTATCAGCTTAGGCTGAACCGAGAGTGTGAATTCCTCCAGCTTGTTGCGAACGATACCTACGGTCAGTCTGGTGCCATATATGGGAGGATTGATGTTGCGGAGAACGTAAGGGATCGCTCCGATGTGGTCTTCGTGACCGTGAGTAAGGACTATTCCCCTCACCTTGGATGCGTTGACCTCAAGATAAGTCACGTCGGGAATGACGAGATCGACGCCGGGCATCTCCTCGTCGGGGAATGCAAGACCGCAATCGATAACTATTATATCCTCTCCGCACTCGATGGCGGTCATATTCTTACCTATCTCGTTAAGACCTCCCAGAGGGATGATCCTCACCTTGGCACTCGGATCATAAGCTATATCGGACACGCCCGACGTAGCCTTAGCCTTCTTCTCGGCAGATGTCTTTTTGTCAGATCCCGATCTTTTTTGATTCTGCTTAAAGCCCTTGGAGCTTTTAGCGCCTCTTTCGCGCACCGCCGTATCTTCTGTCACGGTCTTTGCGCTGAAAGCAACTGCCTCGTCATCGGATATTTTTACCGATATCTCTTTTTTCTTGCCCACGCCGCGCTTGCTCTTTTTTTGAAGCGCGGGGAGAGTTGATTTTTCAACGTTTTTATTATTTCTCTTTTTTTCGTTTATCTTTTCGTTCTTTGACGCGCCCTGTTCGGGTCTGCGGGCGCTCTTGTCGTTAAAAGTGTTTTTTGCCATAAATTACCTTCCTTTCTTCAAATCTGTTTTTATTAGCCGCAAAGATCTCACATCCGATAAAAATATGTACGCAAAAATCAAGCGGAACCGAAATTCCGCCCAAAGGCATAGTATTAAAGCATCCCACGAATCTTCGCCTTCGTTCCGCAAAAATTCCTTCAATGCCGCGCGGCGCAGGAGAAATACGCCGCCGATCGGATGTCTTATATTCAATTAAAGAGGGTGGACCTCTTAAAATTCACTCTTTTATCATCTCAAACATTATACCACAGGCGCAAGGATTTGTCAATAGCCAATCTCTCACGCAAGCAATATAAGAGCTACCGCGCCGCCGCCGAACAAGGCACCTGCGATACATCCCCCAACGCCGAAAAGCCATTCTTTATTATAAATTCTTTTGACAGAGCGTTTTTTGCCTCCAACAGATTCGATAATTCTGTTAGCCTCTTCCACCATATCCTCTTCCTCTGCGCGATTTTCTCTCCTAAGCACGAAATACGCTTCCTCAAACAGATCGCTGTATGAGGTCTTCATTACTATCATTTTCTTTTGCGCTCCCTTTATCATTTTCTCCTCCCGCAATTTTTTTAATATTTTTGCCACGGAGCCGTTGCGAAAATCGCTTTAAGTATAATATTCTTAAAAACGATAAATAATATTTTCACATTCCCATCACTATTTTTTCCTTTTTCGACGGCGTTCGACAAGACTCAACCGATTAATTGTTAACAATACATAAATTTCCAATTTTGGTATTGACATTCCAATTTTCGTGTGATAAAATCAAAATACCAAACGAAAAATATCGAAAATTTGACAATATACGAACGAAAAGGAGAACAAGACTATGAAATCAACAGGAATCGTGCGCAAGGTTGACGAGCTTGGACGCGTCGTGCTCCCCATCAGTATCAGACAGACTATGGACATTGGTGAAAAGGACTCGCTTGAGATCTTTACCGACGAAAACAGAATAATCCTTCAGAAATATCAGCCCTCCTGCGTGTTCTGCGCAAACGCAGACAATATCGTTTTCTTTAACGGGAAACGCATCTGCGAGGACTGCCTCAAAAAGATCAAAGAAGCATTCTGACATAACAGCTTGGGGAATATACCGAAAAAAACGTTATATTCCCTATTTTTACGCATATTGTAATATAAAAATTATAAAAAGCTCTTGCTAACGGGAAAGAGTTATGATACAATATATGTGTATTGTAAAAATCATCTCCTACGAAAGGAATAAAAATCATGAATTACATTCAGCTTACGGATGAAATAAGAAACGGCGCGCTTAACGAAAAATTCACCATGCTTTACGGCAAGGAAAACGTTGATGCCGCAAAGGCAAGATACATAAAGGCTATCGGAGAGTTTACAGCCCTCTACGGAACCGACCGCGACATAAGTCTTTTCTCGGTTGCGGGAAGAAGTGAGCTTTCGGGCAACCACACCGACCACAACAAGGGCTGCGTAGTTGCCGCTTCCATCAGCCTTGATATCATCGCCGTTGCTTCCGCAACCTCCGACGAAATTATCAGAGTAAAGAGCGAGGGCTTTGACGAGGATATCGTCAACATTGCAGAATATACCGCGCCCGTCGAAGCAAAATACGGAAGCAGTGAGTCTATAATCGCAGGTATGTGCGCAGGTCTCAAGGCTAACGGACACAACATCGGCGGATTCGTGGCTTATACCACCTCCAGCGTTCTCAAAGGCTCGGGACTTTCTTCCTCTGCCGCTTTCGAGGATATGATAGGAACCATCGAAAGCCACCTCTACAACGGTGGTCAGGTCGACAACGTTGAGATATCCAAGCTTGCGCAATGGGCAGAAAACAACTTCTTCGGCAAGCCCTGCGGTCTTATGGATCAGGTAGCTTGTGCAGTCGGCGGTATAGTGGCTATCGACTTTGCCGACACGAAGAATCCCGTCATCACCCCCATTGATTTCGATATGACCGCCGCAGGCTACAATCTCTGTATCGTAAATACCGGCGGTAACCACGCCGATCTTACCGACGATTACGCATCGGTTCCCACCGAGATGAAGGCTGTTGCCGCATATTTCGGAAAATCGGTTCTCCGCGAGGTGAACGAGGCTGACGTGATCGCCGCTATCCCCGCTCTCCGCGAAAAGTGCGGTGACAGAGCAATTATGCGCGCGCTTCACTTCTTCGAGGAAAACAAGAGAGTTGCAAAGCAGAAGGCTGCCCTTGAAGGCGGTGATATCGACGCGTTCTTCGAAAACGTAAAGGCGTCGGGACGCTCCTCCTTCTGCTATCTCCAGAACGTATATACCACCAAAAACGTAAGCGAGCAGGGTCTCTCTCTTGCTCTTTGCATCGCCGAGAGAATACTCAGCGATAAAAAGGCGGCTTGGCGTGTTCACGGAGGTGGATTTGCCGGAACCGTTCAGGCATTCGTTCCTACCGAAAACGTTCCCGAGTACAAGGCGGCTATGGACGCTTGCTTCGGCGAAGGCGCTTGCATCGTTCTCGGTATCCGTCCCGTAGGCGCTACAAAGATTATCTGATCGGCATGGGAAAATTCAGAAAAATAAAAAACGAGAACACCGAGAAAAAAAGCCTCACTCTTTCGCCCGAAAAGAAAAGGCTGATGTTTACAGTCATAATAAATTCGATATTCTTTACCGCAATCTATTTCGGCGCGTGCTACGGAATAACAGACCCTTCGCTATGGTTTATACCTATATTCCTCCCCGTCCTTTATTGGATAGTCTTGGCGGGATTCGTAATGGTATACATAATTTATAACCGCGCCTTCACCAGAAAGAATCTGACGGTGGATATGCTTCCTTACGATTGGTCAAAAGAACAAAAAGAAGAATACATTGAAAGCGGAAAAAAACGTTGGGAAAAAAGCAAGTGGATGCTTTGCGTTATCATACCGCTCCTCGTTCCCGTGGCTCTTGACGCATTGTATCTCTTTACCCTTCCAATCATTCAAGGCCTTTTCGGCATCAATTCCTAATAAGTGAGTAAAAATATGCAAAATTGCAAGATCTGCTGTCTCTATTCGGGATCAAAGGGCAACTCCACCTTTATCTCGGCGGGAGGAGCAAACATACTTATCGACGCGGGCAGAAGCGCAAGAGCGCTCTGCTCCGCGCTGAGCAGCATCGGTGTATGCATTGACGACATCGATGCTATCTTTATAACGCACGAGCACACCGATCACGTATCGGCGCTTCAGGTGTTGTCTCACAAACACGATATTCCTATACATATGCTGATAAATTCGGCTCAGATATTTAACGGCCTTTGCGACGAAAAGCTGTGCGAATGTCTGAGGCTATACCGAGGAAACGGATTTGAGACCGACGTAAAGGGACTTCACGTAAAGGCTTTCCCCACCCCCCACGACAGCCGCGCCGCCGTGGGCTACAGACTTGAATTTCAGTGCGAAAACGGCGAAAGAGCGGCAATTGCGGTCTCGACCGATACGGGATACGTGACCGACGCTATGATCGAAAACATTTCGGGCTGCCGCGCCGCGGTGATCGAGTCCAATCACGATCTGCAAATGCTGGAAGACGGCCCGTATCCCTACGAATTAAAGCGACGCATACGTTCAAAAAAAGGACATCTGTCCAACGCAGATTGCGCGGCGTTTGCCTGCGAGCTTTACGAAAGCGGAACCGAGCATATAATGCTCGCCCACCTCAGCGAGGAAAACAATCTCCCCGAGATAGCCTACAACGAGGTCTTTTCCGCTATAGCAGACGAAAATTTCGATTTAAAGGTCGCAAGACAGGACGAGCCTGTGTGGCTGATCGGAGAATAATAATGGCAACGATAAAGTTTATAACCGTAGGCACACTCAAGGAGGATTATCTCCGCGAGGCGGTCAAGGAATACGAAAAAAGGCTTTCGGGCTTTTGCAACGTAACAGAAGTCAATATTAAAGAGGCAAAGCTGCCAAACGACCCTTCGGAGGGTGAAGTCAAGCGCGCGCTTGCCGAAGAAGCCAAAGCCATACTTGCCGCTATGCCCGACCGCTCCTACAAGATCGCTATGTGCGTCGAGGGAAAGCAATTTTCCTCCGAGGAGCTTGCGGCAAAAATAGAAACCGCCTTTTCTTCGGCAAACGAGCTTTGTTTCGTCATCGGTTCCTCCCACGGACTTGACGACAGCGTTAAGGCAGCCGCAGACCTCCGTTTATCAGTATCAAAAATGACCTTTCCCCATCAGCTTATGCGCGTGCTCCTTCTCGAAGGAGTTTATAGGTGTATGAACATAATCAAGGGCACGAAATATCACAAATAAAAGATCGGAGAGCTTAAAATGACGAAAAGAACTAAGATCGTAATAATATCGGTTTCCGCAGCGCTCGCTCTCGCCGCCATCGGCGCGCTGGTATACTATTTTGCAGTCGCGCTCCCCGAAAAGGAGCAATCGGATGAGTGGCAGGCGACGTTTCAAGCGTATTACGACGCCAAGGTAGCGGGGTACGCAGAAGAAAACGGGCAATACGAAGACTACGAAGTCGACGTCGCCTTTATCGGCGACAGTCTCACCGACGGCTACGACGTAAAAGCTGCTTACCCTCAATACACGGTGGTCAATCGCGGAATCTCGGGCGACACCACATTCGGTCTTGAAAAACGTTTGCAGGTCTCTTTATATGACCTCAAGCCTAAAGTCGTGGTAATGCTCATCGGCGCAAATAATATGGACACAATGTTTGAAAACTACGAGGACATTCTGATCGGTCTTCGAGACAATCTGCCGAATACCGAGGTAGTTCTCGTCTCACTAACCTCAATGAGTATGGAGTGGGGCAAGAAGAATCAGCTTGCCGCTTACAATAACGTAAAGATAAAGCTTTTGGCAGAAAAGTACGATTACGAATACGTTGACCTTTACTCCGCTCTTCTTGACCTTGAAAAAGGCGAGATAAGAGCTGAATACACCACCGACGGAGGTCACCAGACCGCCGAAGGCTACGCGGTTTTCACAAAGACCATAACTCCTGTACTCGAAAAGTTTGATTGCCTCAAGAAGCAGTAAGAATAAAATAAGAAATATCATTTAAGCCGCAGAGCTTTCATAGAATAGTAAAAAACGGAAGGATCTTACTGACTATGAAACGCTCTGCGGCTTTATTTCTCGCAATTCTCTTGCTTTTATCATTTTTCGCAGCTTGTTCGGGTGCTGACCCCAAAAATACCTGCCGCGATATGGTTGCGGCAATGGCGGGTAACGAAAAAGCTCTCCCAAAAGGAAGGTACTATTCTCTCTCCGCCCCCGAGGGTGATGCGGAGTATCTGTCGAGATCTCTGATCTCCTCTCTGCTCGGCAACGGGTCGTATCCTAAGGTAGGCGAAGGCTGGCTTGACGCCGCGCTCTATCTTTCGCTCGGCGACCACCCCTGCGAATTTGCGGTTATTTACTGCCGCGACCGAGACACCGCAGAGGATACCGCAAAGCTTTTTTGCACTCGTCTTGAGCTTATCAAAATTACGAAAACTGCACCCGAGTATCAAAAAATGATTGAAGAAGCAAGGGTTGAGGTTCGAGGAAACTATGCCCTGCTCGTAATATCGTCCGACCCCGATAAGGCTCTGAAAATATTTGCCCGAAACGTGTGAATACGGGATAAATTTTGATTTGTCGGGGAGACGCGTGCCTCCGGCGGGTCGCTTTTTGGGAAAAAGCTCCGCAAAAACTCTTAAAGCTTTTGGGCGCTCTAGTAGTGGCGCAGGATTTTTCGCTCCTTCGGAGCTAAAAAAATCCCCCACTGTCACATCTCCTTTAAAGGGTGTTAAACCCAGCCTTATTAGTTTTATTTAAACCTAAATATCTTTAAGTTTAAATAAGATCTCATTTCGAGTCGTCGGCGAAGCCGACAGGGGTTGGGATCCTTAAGGGAGGGGATGTCGTGACGAATAAAAATGCGGCTTGCTGCTTTTTTATTCGTTAGACCCCCCTACCCTTAAGCGGCGTTTCTTTGGTTCGTTTATTGCCGACGTGGGCAAGAAATGAACAAATAATAAACTCACCTATAAACCCCAATTTATAAATTACCGATCAATCCTATAGTCCAATATATAACACCCCAGACGGCTCCCGCTAAAGTGCCGTAAAGCAATACGGGGCCCGCAACGGTAAATATCTTTGCGCCTACCCCCAAGATCAAGCCCTCTGCTTTGGAATCTATTGCCGGCGACACCACGGAGTTTGCAAATCCCGTAATCGGAACAAGCGTGCCCCCACCCGCTCTTTTAGCCAGCTTTTCAAATAATCCCAGTCCCGAAAGCAGTGCCGCTATAAATATAAGCGTCACCGAAACTAATGTGCCCGCGTCCTTCTGACCCATACCGAATACGTCTCTGTAAAGCATCAAAAGTCCCTGACCCACAGTGCATATTGTGCCCCCGATTGCAAAAGCAACGGCACAGTCCTTTACCACGGGAGAGGACGGGGCGTGCGCTTGCGCATACTTTTTATAAGTGCTTTTTTCTATATTCATTTTTCCCTCCCAAATAAAAATCTTTTACAATTATTTTTCCGCAAAAATCGGTTTAAATCCTTTATAAAAGATAATATTGCGGCGGAAAATTTTTCAATCCCTTGACAATCTGCGGCAATTATTATATAATAAAATTAATTAAAATGAAAGGCAGGATCAAAATATGGGAAAATGGGATAATTTTAAAGCCGGAATCGGAAATATAGCAGGCAAGACCGCCGATAAGACCAAGGAGCTTACGGGTTCTGCGGCAATTAAAATAAAGATAGCCAACAAAGAGGCTGACCGCGACCGCGAATACAAGCTCCTCGGAAAATTGGCTTACGCAAAGCTGAAAAAGCTGAACGTAAGCTACGCGGCTGAGCTTACCCAAAAGATCTCCGACACTCTTATGAAACTCGACAAGATACTTGCCGAGCTTAATGCTCTCAAGCAGAAGGAAGAAGAAATGAAAGCGGCAAGAGAAGCCGAAAAGGCGGCTCGTGCGGCGGCAAAACGCGCCAAAGAGGAAGCGGAGTACGAAGAAGATAACGAAGACGAGCTTGACACAGCCATTATGGACGAGTTTGACAAGGCTCGAAAGGATGCCGAAGACGAATACGAAAAGGCTAAAAAAAGCGCGGAAGAGGCTCTTTAAGCAAGCGGAAGGTTGCTTGAACTTCCTTCCCCCCAAGCAATTACTCAGAACACAAATAAGCAAAGGGCCGATCTTATGAAAAACGATATATACGCTCAGATGTCAAAAAACACGGTAGACTCCAAAAATCAGCTTAAAGAGAGCAGTGTGGTTCGCTTTCACAATACTGAAAGCGACGGCGTGCGCGTTATGTTTATGGGTAACTCCATAACTCTGCACGGCTCTGCCCCCGCCATAGGCTGGATACCCGAATGCGGCATGGCGGCGTCTGCTCCCGAAAACGACTACGTTCATATTCTTGAAAATAAAATCCTTGAAGTTGCCCCCAATGCGGCGTTCTGCATCTGTCAGGTGGCAGAATGGGAAAGATGCTATAAAACGGGCTTCGAAAAATACCCGATCTACGAAAGCGCAAAAAATTTCAATGCCGATATCATAGTCGTTCGCTTTATCGAAAACTGCCCCGGCGGCGACTTCGAGGGTGACGTTTTCCGACGTGAGCTTGAAGCTCTTATCAACTACCTCGATCCCAACGGAAATGCGAAGATAGTCGTAACCACAGGCTTCTGGCGTCACCCCGGTGACTCACAGCTTATCGAATATGCCAAGGATAATTCCCTTCCTCTCGTTCCGCTCGGCGACCTTGGAGAGAGAGACGACATGAAGGCTATAGGTCTTTTCGAGCATGGCGGCGTTGCCAACCATCCCGGTGACCTCGGAATGAAGAATATAGCCGAAAGAATTGCGAAGGAATTGATTCCTCTTATAAAATAAGCATATTTTAAAAAAAGAATAAGCACATACGAAAAGGCAATATCACTTTCTCGGTGATATTGCCTTTTCTTTGCCTTACGCCGCCTTTGCCGCAGTGTTTTGTGCCGCAAGCATATTTTCAATAAATATTCCGTATCCCACCGTCGGATCGTTTATCATAACGTGGGTAACGGCTCCTATCAGCTTGCCGTCTTGAATGATGGGGCTGCCCGACAGGAGTGTGATCAAGAAAGGACAACAAATGTTAATAGAAAATTTATGAATTTTTTATTTTAGGTTGACAATGTCCTAAAATTTGTGTATAATAATATTGTAATCGCAAAAGGAGGTATATAAAATGAATTTGAATACGAATCAAATCGTTTCGATTTCCGAGGCAAATCAGAATTTTTCCCGCGTGGCAAGAATGACCGACAAGCACGGTGAGCTTTATATTTTCAAGAATAACAAGCCTAAATATAAGTTAATAGATATTGAGAAGGACACCACCATTGAAATGACCGACGACGAGAAGATCGACTTTGTGGCGGCGAGAATTTTGAAGCTTTACCGCCCCGCCTTTGAGGAGCTTGCGAAGTAAATTGAAAGTTGAAAACGGAAAATTGAAAATGAGGATTACGGTGTAATGATAAAGTTTAGTCAAGAGAAAGTATTATTACTTCATAAGCTTATCACGGAGGAAACAGGCGGCGACCCGAACGTGCGCGATATTGCGCTTCTCAACAGCGCGCTTGAATCGGCTTTCGCTACCTTTGACGGCAAAGAATTATATCCCACAAAGCAGGAAAAGGGCGCACGCCTCGGTTTTGCGCTGATCTCCAACCACGCCTTTGTGGACGGAAACAAGAGGATCGGAATGTACGTTCTTCTCACGTTCCTTGAAACCAACGGCATCAAGCTTCGCCCCACCAACGCCGAGGTCGCGCGCGTCGGTCTTGCCGTCGCGGCGGGAGAAATGAAATATCAAGAGCTGCTTGATTGGATCTTGGAGAATGAGGTTTAATACTTAGATGTCACATAGCAAATTTAACAAAAAAGGAAACTCGTTATATATACAAAAATTTAATCCGGAAACAAAAAAGTATATAAATACCTGTGCGATTTGCGGCTGTCAAGGCTACAGTCCTTCTATTGATTGTGATGGGTTTTCGGATAATCGAATACGGCGAGTTATGCGTGATGAATTGAAAAAGACGCTACCAAAGCTCACTTTGGATGATTACGGAAGATGCGAAATCTGCGCCAATCGAATGAACGCACAATAATTATTGCACCGTACACAGAATGTGAGTGTATTATATAATGGTCAACACTTTCTTCTTCGAAATTGAATAATTATTGGGCAAAAGCAGTTGTCCCTATTATGCGGTATATGCAAATAGGGACAACGTTTTTATTTAATTTTGCATTTACGCCGCCTTTGCCGCAGCGTTTTGCGCCGCAAGCATATTTTCGATGAAGATGCCGTACCCCGTGGTGGGGTCGTTTATCATAACGTGGGTAACGGCTCCTATCAGTTTGCCGTTTTGAATGATCGGGCTACCGCTCATTTCCTGCACTATACCGCCCGTTTTTTCGATCAATTTTGCGTCCACCACCTTTATAACGAAGCATTTGGGGCCGTCGGCATTTCGGTTTATGGCTGATATTTCTATTTTATAGCTCTGTCTGCCGCCGCCGTCAAGAGTACACCAGATCTCCGCTTCACCGTTTTTAACGCTTGATCTGTTTCCGACGGGGATAGCCTCTCCAACGCCTTGTGGCAGCTTTGAAAATGCTCCGAAAACACCGCACTCGGTATTGCTTTTAAGGCTTCCGCATTTATCTGTACCGAAATATCCTTTGATCTCACCCGGTACACCCGAAACGCCCTTTTTCACGGAATTTATCCGCACGTCTGTAATAACTCCGCGCTCCATCGGTATAAGCTCTCCCGTCTCTCCGTCGCATATCCCGTGGCCGAGTCCGCCGAATTCACGCGTTTCAGGAACGATATAGGTAACGGTGCCGATCCCCGCGCCGCTGTCTCTTACCCACATTCCCGTCTTATACTTGCCCTCAGACTCGGAATAAGCGGGAGTCAGCTTCGCGGTCTTTTCCTGCCCTCCGCGGGTATAGGTCACGCTTAACTGCTTTCCGCCGCAGCCCTCGATTATCTCCGTCAGTTGGCTTGCATCCTCAAGAGACCTTCCGTTTACCTTCGTTATTATATCTTTAGGTCTGAGTCCCGCCTGATACGCGGGATTCTGACTTTTTGAAATTCCGTCAAGATCGGAAAAGCCGATCACCACTACTCCCTCGGTATTGAATTTCACTCCGAAAGGAACTCCTCCGGGGATCAGGCTTATATTTCCGTTAGAAATATCCGCGGCTGAAGCATTCATCGGCAAAAGTCCCGCGCAAACGGTAAATATCATCGCCGCGCAAAGGAAGAGCGTCAGCGCGCGAAATCCTTTTTTATTAAATTTGATATTTTCCATGTCTTTTCTTCCTTTAATGAATTGCAACATTCTTTCTGTCGCACTATTATTCTTAGCCTAAACCGCGCTTTAATGTCTAACAATAAATGAAACCCTTGTTGACAAATTTCAAAAATGTGATAAAATTAGTTTATACGAAAAATCTAATTTCATTTATAAAATTTTAGAAAGGCGACCACCTTTTTATGCAGATAAAGGATAATTCTTCCGCTTTTAATCTGTCGGCATCGGATACGGCGCGTTTTAGAAGGATAGTTATCGACGTTCTTTCGGAAGCATGCAAGATTTCCGACGATGAGTACGGCGGCATCGGAACTCTCGGCGAAAAACAGATGCACGCCGCCATAAAACGCTTCATTTGCCCCGACGAGAGCTGTCACGAGGTAAAAATTGACGGAAGCGCGTTATGTATAAAGTCTATCGAAGGCGAAGAAGATAACGAAAAGAAAAAACGCCGATTCGTAGCCGACGTCTTGAAAAATGATACTATATACGAGATACAAACAGGCTCTTTTGCCCCTCTCGGCGAAAAAATACGTTGGATACTCGATAACACCGCCTATAACGTGGTAGTGATACACCCTATCGCCGAAACCAAATGGATAAATTACATAAACGGCGAAACGAGAGAGATCGAAAGAAGAAAAAAGTCTCCCCGAAAGGGCAAATTCACCGATATTGGTGGGGATCTTTATTATTTCCGCGATTTTTTCGATCACCCGA
Organism: Eubacteriales bacterium; assembly: GCA_045585895.1. Classification (GTDB taxonomy): domain Bacteria; phylum Bacillota; class Clostridia; order Oscillospirales; family CAG-272; genus SVTX01. The sequence continues at coordinate 33,157 of JAZMZI010000065.1, read as the reverse complement.
GATTTTCTCTGGTACTTTTAATGGTAGAAGCAGAGCAATACAAAAGAAGCTCGGAGGAAAAATACCGCCGAGGCAAAAAGTATAAAAAATACGAGCTTATTCCCGTCTCTCTCTTAAGCGCTCTCATATTTTCAGACAAGGCGAGCCTCGCCGCATTTATCCCCGAGGCGCTTCCCTCACCGTTTACCGTAAAGGATTACTCCCGTCTTTCGGGAATAAGGGGGCGCGACGCATATTCCACGGTCAAAACCCTTGCCTACCTCGGTTTCTTCGAAGAAGCGGGAAAGATAGGAAGAGCCTCCGCATACAGAACAGTATAAAGGGGCTGAGTCATTTAGATGCAGAAGGCGTGGTTTGGTTCTCGTCGGCGTACGGGGGTACGACAGAGAGCCAAAACGCGCCTAAAAAGCCACATAGATTGAGGAAATCCGCCGAAAGATCGGCGGATTTCGACATTTAAAAAGTCAAAAACAATATTTTTAAGTTTGATCTTGTCTTTTCTTTTAAAAGAGGCTTTTGTTCTGCGCTAAATGAATCAGCCCCTTTCATTTTGTTTTATCAATATTCTTTCTTCTTTATCAGCAAGATACCTGCAGCAAAAGTCATCACGACCGCAACGAAGGAACCTATGCCCACGCTTGAGCTGCAACCGAATTTATTGCCGTCGTCGGCAACGGTTTCGGTCGAGGTCTCGGTCTCGCCGTTATCTTCGTTGGGGGTATCGGGAATATTATCGTCCTCGTGTCCCAGATCGTCCTCGCTGACGTCAATGCCGCAATGGTCGCACTTTCCGTCCTCGTTTTCGTCATAATGGAACTTCATTCCTCTGGTAGGCTGACCGCAGACGTTGCACACGTTATCGCATTGGTTGTCGTAAACGTGTTCGCCTTTAGTTCCGTACTCAACGCCGCATTCGTCACAAACGGGCGTTTCAAGACAGCTGTGTTTCGAGCAAACGTGCTCGGAAACTACCGCATCTGCACCGCAACACGCTCTTGCTCTGACGTGACGCGAAGCATCGATGCTATCCGCAAAGTAAGCGTAGTCTTCACTTGCGTGATTTGCGGGATCGGTCTCTCCGTACTCCGCTCCGCACTCCGAGCATTTCTTAAGGGAATTGCAGGTTGCCTCTCCGCCCGTGTGAGACTCCGTACCGATAATTGCTCCGCAACAAGAGTGAACTATAGTATGGAGATTGCCGTCGGTCACGGAAGGAAGCTTTACGATAGCCGAGCTTTCGTGATTTGTAGGATCGGTCTCGCCGTAGTATTCTCCGCATTCGGAGCACTTTGCGCGGTTTCTGCAATCCGCTGCGGAATGCGCGTCGGGATTTGCATGATTTTGGGGATCGGTCTCGCCGTACTCGGTCGAACAATACAGGCATATCGCACCGCTGACACAGTCAGCTACACCGCCCGAATGATCTTCGGTCTCTATGAAAGCTCCGCAACAAGCGTGATACTTGTCGTGTTTGGAAGCATCGGCAGAATTTGCAACGTAGGTAAACTCGCCATTCGCGTGATTATTGGGGTCGAGAGGGCCAAAACGGTAGCCGTCCTTACGGCAGACGGTACAGGTCGCCTGCTCAAGGCAGGTTGCCGCAGTCTCGATAGAGTGGCTCTCGCTTCGGATGATCGCTCCGCAGCAAGCGTGAACGAGATCGTGCTTCATAAGGTCAAGAGCCGAGGGAACGAATATTTCGGTCTCATTTTCGTGATTCTCGGGGTTAAGCTCACCGTAGTACTCGCCGCATATCTCGCAAATTGCCTGAACGGAACAGGTAGCTATGCCGCCCTTATGCTTTTTAACCGCTCTTTCAAGTCCGCAAACGTTGCATTCTCCGTCACAGAGGTTATCGTAGATATGTATCACGTTTTTCTCACCTGCTTCATGTCTCCAAGCATATATATTGGAGGTGATGACGTAAAGGTCGGAAACGTCCTCGTCACCTGCCATAACAGTCCAGCCAACTATCAGTATTTCGCCTTGCTTGATATCTATCTTATATTCAAGGTCGGTAAGAGTATGACCGATAGAAGGAGAATAACCCGCCTCGAAAACGAGGTCCATCAAGTTGAAGGGTATATATCCGTCGCTTGAAAGCTCAATGGATCTCTCCTTAACGTAAGCTCTTATCTCGCGACGGACGGTAACCGTTGCGGCATTCGTCACTCCGTTCTTGTCGGTAACGCTGACGGTATACGTTCCCATATCCTTGATCTCGGAAACGGTCTCGCCGTTTTTGGTTATGGTAACTGTGTAATCGGATTCGCTCCAGCCCTCGGGAATGACAAGCTCAATATCCTTAGCCACGCCATCATACATATAGTCCGAGTCAAGAGGGATCACTGTCTCGGAAGCCGCCGCGTAAACGTAGATCACGGAGTCGTCGTTTATTTCGTAGTTTACCGCTGACCCGAAGGGGATGGCTGCGTTAAATCTGACTTCTATCCAATATTTGCCGGTGACTTGAGGATATCCCTCGTAATAACGGTAATAATTGTCTATTTCGGTTCTGTACCACCCCTCAAAGCTGATGCCGTATTCTTCCCATTCATCTTCGCTTATGCCCTCAATGATAAATTCGGGATATTCGCCGAGCTTGAATACGTAGTATTTTTCCCCGTAATAATCTATACTCTCGGCATCCTCGGGAATAACGAATCGGACGTTAAGGATCTTGGGAGCAATTGTAAACTCGATATCGATATAATTCTTAACCAGATTATCGGTAGCCAACGCCACTGCTCTGAGAACGTATTCACCCGCATCCTCGGGCTTTTCGGGAAGTCTTACGAGAACGGTCTCCCAATTGTCGTAACTCTTCGCGTACCACTCGAAGCTCAGCTTACTTCCGGTGTCAACGGTAAAGTTTGCCTCGGTGGGATCGGTGATATTCTCTCCGTAGGTAAATACGTATTTATCGTAATCGCCGTAATAATCGGGGTCTGCGGGAACGAAATTATCCGCCCAAAGGTTGCCGATCTCAATATTGACCTCTCTCTGAGGAAGAACCGCCGCCTTGACGCTCTCGGGGTACATAAGCTCAATGCTCTCGATATACTTATCGTACTCGTAGTAGGGATCGTCCCAAAGGTACTCGTCCTGAGTATAGGGATCGTCGGAATAATAGGGGTTGGGAAGCCAGCACTCGCCGCCTCTGTACGTGCTTACGGTTACGTCAAGCATATACTCGCCTATATTATGCGAAGGAAGCTTGCTAAGCTTTACGATCAGCCAATCGAGGCTTATCTCGTCGTTACCGACGAAGCTATAAATGACTTCAGGCTCGCCCTTTTGAACCTCGCTTATGGGAAGCGCGTTTATTTCAAGCTCAAGGGTGATCTTATTAATGGTGAGAACGTCCTTAAAGACGTATTTTTGACCCGAATAGTTTCTTCTGCCGTCGACAACAAGACTGTAGGTTCCTGCTTTTGCAATATTGCTTCCCACATACTCACCGGTGACCGAATCGACGAAATAAACGATAGCGTCACGATAGCCGGATGCTTCAGCATCAAGATAATTCATCTTGGTGTTGGTCATAAAGTCGTCGGCATAAACATCTTTACCGTCAAAATCCTTGACGATAGGCTCAACCACCGTAACGTCCTCTATTCTCTTTGCGAAGATCTCAATATCGTTCGTAAAGTAGCCGTTCTCGGCATCAACTATTGCCGTAAAGGTATATCTTACACCGCCGCCGTGGTCAACTATATTGACGTTACCATCCTCGGGAGAAAGAGTGATCGTGGTGGTGTAATCGCACTTGGTACAACCCATGGTAACGTAACAAAGCGTTCCGTCCCAAGTAAATCCATCAGCCTCAATAAAATTCGTAACGGTGTGCGCCTCGCGTCCGTCCGCGTTGTTGCTGTAAGCCTCACCCACTCCGCCGCAGGCGGGAACCTTGTGCACTCTTGCATGTTTATTGCCCCTTCTCGGACACACGTCAATATTATTTCCCGTCAAATTCTGTCCCCAGCCGCTGCCGAGAAGGACTGCGACCTCGCCCGACGCCATCTGCTCCGCAGTTCTGCCGCCTTGATCGTTTGCTTGCTCGGCAAGGTAGAAGCTATTGACTATCCTCGAAGAGTTCTGATAATTGTATGCTATCAAGGGAAGATACTTCCCTGCTTTTTCGCTGTCATAAATGCCGCTCGAGGTTACGCCGTAAACGATACAGTTTTCAATAACGCAGTCTCCCGCATAACCGACGAGAGCCGCATCACTGCCGTTCATAGTATCAACCGTGGTGCTGCCGTCAAAGGAAACGACCTCGATATTCTCAATCCTCGTTTCACCTGCCATAGAAACCACGATACCGCCGTAACTGCCGCCTATGATCTTGACGTTTTCAAATACGATGTCGGTGATCGTCGCTCCGAAAGTATACGCGAAGAGACCGGGATACGAAGAATCGTCTATTGTAAGATTTTTAATTACTACGCCGTTACCGTCAAGGGTGCCTGCGAAGTGATATTTTGAAAAACTGCTTCCGAAATCGAAGTATTTTATTCCTCTTTCCTCAAGCTCGGAAAAATCAAGCTCTTTAGCGTAGATCTCGATTCTCTTACCCTCAAAGGTATTGCCTCTGTTTATCTGATCTCCTATCCAGAGGAACTGACCCACATTATATACTTCGTACTGACCCGAAATACCGATATCGGCGGGCTGGAAGTGAAGATTGCTCTTCTTGCAATAGCCCGTAGCAACGTCGTCGGGATCGTCGGGATCGACAAACACGTGTGTGCTTTCATCATAGTACGCGTTTCCGCAGGAGCAAGCCTCGAATATCTCGATGCAGTTGGATTTCACGGTACAATCCTCAATGAATACTATCTGCTCAAACTTTTCACAGTCCTGAGTCTTGCATATATAGCCGTGCTTGGGACTATCGGGGGTTCCCGCAAACCACTCGGTATACTTGTGGTTTGTGCTATCGGGATAGCTGAAGCTCTCGCCGCAAATCTTGCAGACCGAAGGCGTAACGCAATCAGGCTCTTGGAAATCCGAATGCGCGCACTCGATCTCAACCATATTACTGGTAAAGGAGGTCTTGTTGGGATCGTCGCACTTTCTCTCCCAGAAAACAAGCATCTTGTCGCCGTTTCGCTCGTCGAAATCAACGCCAAGAGGAAGCGTGAATACTACCTCGTCGTCGTACCATACAAGATCGTTATACTTGTCAACGTATTCCACGGTATCGCCCGTGCCGTAGTATTTGATATTGCCATTCTTGTCCTTGATCATTACCGAAACGTACTCGTCAAAAGCGTCGGTGTTTCTGGTACGACCGATAGCGTTCTCATAGCTTACGGTGTACTCAAGCACCTTTCCATCCTCGCCCTCAACGGGAGAATCTACCAATCTTACGTCCTTTATCCAAGCGTTGAATTGCTTGTCGGGATTATTTAAGTAGAAGGGCTCGATAAGTCCGAGACGCCACACGTTCTCGTCTACCATCTCACCGTATACGATACGGTCTTTTTCAAGATTGATACCGTATCTGCCGCCTATATTTCCGCTGTTTACGTCTTCAATAGTAACACTACCGTTGTTGTCAACGATTCCTGCGTAAATATACTTTCTTTCCGTCTGACTATCCTTCCAGACCGACAAAGGGGTGTTGTAGGACGTACGGAGCCACCAGCCGTCTCTCACCATACCGGTGCTTGAAGAAGCAGCAAGTCCGGGAGCGCCGCTGTAGGTAGCAACATACTTTTCAAGCTCATCAACGGAAAGCGCGAATATATACGAATTGTTCAGTATATTTCCTCCGTTATAAGGAACTCCGTTCTCTCCGTAAACCGTATCTACGGTCCAGAACATATTATTGTCTTCATCATTCATTCCAAAGCCGTTGCCCATAAGAGCATCGGTCTTGGTAACGGGACGGAGAGCGCTCATTTCGTATACGTCGGCGCTTAAATTATTCATCCAGTTTGAGCTTAAATATGAGCCCGTGTAATAACTCGGATACACATTTTGAGGAATAAAGCTGCTGAGCGCATTTTGTTTTTGGGCTATATTGCTGAACTGATACGTATATTCGAACCTTCCGCTCTGCCAGAAGCTGTTGAAATGGTGCTCACTGCCTTCCTCGTAGGAACCGGCAATCAGCGAATAATATCTATATATGGTATCGTCGGACGCGGAACTGAAGGTAGCGTAATTATCCATTATCTGCTCCGAGAAAAGGAACATGGCTCCTTCTTCTCCCGTATTGTCGGCATCGGCATCAAGAACGCGCCAAAGCAAGGGATTCCCTTCCGAATCAGTACCGTAGTAGATATAGTCCGAAGGAGCATAATACGTGCCCGAACCGTTGGTGACAGCAACGGGATCGTTTATTCCTCCCTCTAAAAGCTTATCTGCAAGCAACACCTTTCCGTCAGCCGCCTTAACACCGACGTTTTCCGTCGCCGCCTCCGTTTGAAGGGATGCGGAAAAGACCGCGCCCGTAAGCATACCTACGGTAACGGTTGCGAGTGCTATTCTGAGAAATTTCTCTTTCAAATTAAATTTCTTCATATACGACCTCCGAAAAATAAATTGTTCTTGCTCTTTGCCCGACGGCAACGGCTGCGTTGCCGTCGGACTTTTAAAACTTAAAATATTTTGATGCTTTATTCGTTATCGGAGCCTTCATCCTCGCAGGGATCGTTCTGCTCCGAGGGGGTGTCATCCGAAAGTCCTTCGGACGTTTTTTCCTCATCGTAAGAGAGTTCCGTTACGGATTCTTCGGTTTCTTTGGCAACTGCGCTTTTCTGCGCTTCCTTTTTGCCGTTTGTTTTATTCTTTTTGATCTTTTTAATGATAATAAGCAGAATAACTACCAAGGCAACGAGCAATGCCGCAAGTGATGCAACTGCCGCAACCGCCAAAACGGCTCCTACGATCAAAACCGTCGGGGTATTATCACCGTTTTCGATCGAATCCTTAATATCATCAACGATATTGTCTATGATCCCTCCAAGGCTCGTATCTATTTCGTACGTATCGGAGGACACGTTCTTGAAGTTACCTATTCCCGTAACGTTAACTATTCCCGAGTTCTTCTTTGCGTTGATAACGTAATCAACCGTATAGTCAACTCCCTCGGTCAGTTCTTTACCGTTAAAGGTTACTTTTACCTCGGGTCTTGCAAGACCGTTTTTATTGACCGTGATCTCGGCATCGGCGATATTTCTCTGCGCTATCTCGTAGTTCAGCACCTTGATTCCGCTGGTCTTGCCTTCTCCGATAGCTTCAACTATCACCGCCGCGCTTCCCGCGTTTACGTTATTCGTATAAGTCACGGTGTAGTCAACGCCTAAAGTAAGATTCTCGTATCCCGAGAACTTTATCTCGGGAGTCTTGGGCGTTCCGTCATAAACGTATCCGCCTTCGGGAATAACGAGCGATATTTCGGTCTCCGCAACGTTGATGGAAGCAAGCTTTGCAACTGCGGTAAAGTTATCGAGAGTTGCGGTCACGATTCCCACGGCGCCCTCGTCTCCCGTAAGAACTCCGCTATCCGAAACGGTAGCGCTCTTCTCTATAACGCTGGTATTCCACAAAACTCTTGCCGCCGCTACCGAATTATCATTCAGAACAACTATACGGTCACCCGATCTGAAGCCCATGGTCAACTGTTTTGCCTGAGCGCTGCTGGCGATCTCGGTAATCGCCTCGCCGTTTACGAGGATTATTGCTTCAAGATCGTTTTCGCCAAGCAACGAGTTAGTCAGCGTGCATCCGAAGGGCATGCTTCTGTTACCGACCGAATCCTCGGCGTAAACGCGAATATCCTGATATGCAAGAGTGCCGTCAAGAGGAACGGTTATTTCAAATCTTCCCGCTTCGTCGGCAATTGCACTCACCGTTTCACCGCCGATCGCTTGCGCTGTAACCTTTGCTCCCACCTCGGTCAGCCCCGTTACGGTCACGCGGTCGTTTTCAAAGAATCCGCCGCCCTGAGGAGACGCGATCATTATATCGGGGGCTGAGGTGTCTACGGTAAATTGATATAGTCCGCTGAAGCTATCCTTAGTAGCGTTTATTCCGTTAAGCTTAAGGGTGTACGTTCCGTCCTCAAGACCGTCTATAACGATATCTCCGCCATTCCACTCTACCGCTTCATCCTTATTAAGCGTGTACGAACCGGAAATCACCTCTTCGACGCCGTCTACCTTGACAGTAAAGCTGTTTTTGTTTATCGTATCTACGGAAACCGTGGTCGATCCTACGGTTATCGGAACTGCTCCGTCAATACTGAACTGAGGCTCTGTGACCGTCGGAGCTACCATGGTTATCTCTTCGGACATTATTGCAACCGAGTAGAGCATGGATTCGTCAGCCATTACCTTGTACGTTCTTGCCTCGACTACGTAGGTCTTATCGGCTTCAAGTCCGTTAAAGACAGTCTCGCCGCTCTCCTCGTCGGTGCTTGAGTATCTGCCGCCCGTGAGAAGCGTTTTTCCCGAGCTGCGCGCCGCCTTCTCTTCCTCGGTAAGCTCGTAGAGGATATCGGAATATATTGTGGGGATCAGTCCATCCTCGGTCTTTTCATAGACCGAAAGCGAATAACCGTCAAAACCGCCGTTCGCTCCGTCAACGTGAGCTTCTATGGAATAATTTCCTCCAAGCTCGACCTCAAGCTTATTCAAAGCCTCGGGCTGATCTGCATTAACGTAACTGAAAGTTGTTTCGGTCATGGGACAGGCAACCTCTACGCCGTCCTGCATAACCGTTCCTATAACGCGGAGAGTGTAATCTCCCGTAGGAAGATTTTCGGGATATATAAGTCTGGTTTCGTGTGTATCACCGGTAATGAGATTTACGTTTTCATCCTTGAGAACGTATGCGTTGCCGTTTGCGTCAACCGCGTGAACGGTAAGAGCGGAAAGCTTTTTAAGATCGCTTCCCTTGATGATAACGCTGTCGTTATCGTCACCGTCGTTATCAACGAGCTGAACCTCGTCAAGATCTACCAGACGCTCTACCGCGTAAAGCTCTATATCGGTCGATACGGGGGTGTTAATTTCTATTTCCTTACCAAAACAAGCTCCGTCGGTAAAGGAAACGCTGACGTAAGCCATTCCCGTTTCTTCATCGTAATTGAGCATCGCGTTGGTGCCGAGGTTTACGGGATCGTCTGCCGTGTACGCGTCGTTATACCATTCAAGGTCGTAGTTATCACCTCCAACCTTTACGGATATACCGTGCTTTAAGCTTTCAGCCTCCATTCTGTTTGCCGCGGGGAAGCTGAGAGCTACGAGACCGTCTTCATCGGCGTCCGCGTCAAGAGTGAAGCTGTGGCGCATCTTTTCGGGAGAGGATTCGATCACCGTGTCCTCAATAGAGCCGTCGGAAAGACATCTTATTTCGTTCATCACTCCCATATACAGCTCTTCGCCCGTTTCGGGGTCTATATATACCACTGTGTCAAGGCTTGACGCAAAGCTGAATTCGGGTTGGGGAACCTTTACCTTCTTACCCGTGGTGATATCTACGCTTCCGCCCCAGTGATAAACAATTCCCACTCCGATTCCGATGACCTTTGCCGATCCCCACACCTTCTTGGTATCGAGACCTATGCTGGCAGAGCCTATCTCTATACCACCGATCAAGAATATCTTTCTCGGGATCCTTATAGTTGCACTGGCATACGCTTGGAAGAATACGTTTCCGTCGTAATCGACTCTGAGCATTATAGAGCCTTCGCCGATTATTGCGTCGAGTATATTAAGCTTAACGCCGAGAGCCGCCTCGAAGCTGGGATACCAGTAAAGCTTACCGCCAATCGAGTCGAGAATGGTCACGGTTCCGAATTTTATATCGGAGAGATAGGCTTCGATACCTCTGAAGGAGATCGACGCGTCCGCTCTTGCTTCAAGCACCGTGAAGATCGCGAACTGACCGCTGACAAGCAGCGTAAGCGGAGGCACTACGCTTGAAACGAAGAAGGTCTCGTAGATCTTATCTACTCCACCGCCCGCGCCCTTTATCCAAAGACATCCGACGGGGTCAACAAGCACTCCCGGATCAAATCCGCCAATGAAGAAGTAGACCTTGTCGGGAACGGGGATACCGTTGTAGCTCTTGAGCTGAAGAGACGCTTCCATTTCAAATACTATTGCGTCTGCCTCGCCCTCAACTCCGAACTCCCAATAATCGTTTATAATTTTGAGAGCCAGCGTTCCCTGTATGTAGGGCATTCCCTGCGCGTACGAGGGGATACCGACCTCTACCTGAGTATTGAAGCCGATAAATCCGCCGCCTCCGAAGAGGATGTCGTCAACGTAGATGTTGAGCGTGCCTACCTGCTTATCTCTCCAAGCCTTCTCGTCAGCCGCGTTTTGCATCTGGGTTATACGAAGGTCCATGGACGTATAGTTGGTATTAGCCATATTCTTATGTGCCTGCTCCTGCTTGGAAATCCCATAACTTCCGGTAGCACCGTTAGGCACTAATATCTCGGGCGAAAGCTTCGCTCCGAACGCTATAACTCTTTCAAGCTTGCCGTTCTGCTCCATAAGAGCGAACTCGCCGTATCTGAAATCAAACATAAGTCCGACCAGAGTCTGCGCCGCGCCTGCCGCCGACGGCCAAAGGAGGGTTATATCCTTGCCGCCGATCTCTCCCTCGCCGTAACGCATAACACCCTGCTCGTTGTATATCGGAAGAGTATAGTGCACACCCTCGTCAAAGGAGGTTATGGCGCAAACGCCGTCCCAGACCTTGGTTTTGGCGTTTGCCGTTCTGACCTTACCGTCGATATCGACGTTTATGGTCTTTTGCTTGCCGTTGTCGTCAAACTCTACAGTTACGGTAACTCTTCCCTCCTTGACCTCGAGAGCATCACTTATCGTGATAACGTCACCCTCCATAAGGGTCAGCGCTTCTGCCTTGAATATGCCTCTCTCGTCGTCGGAAAGCACATTAAAGTCGCCTCTGAGCACGAGCATCATATTTTGGGGATCGGTCTTTGAGTTTTTGAGAGCCGCTTCTGATTCGTAATTGACGAGCTCGTAGTGATAAGGATCACTGTCGCTGCCGCTGCCGCTTCTCTCAATGGTAACTATACCGTAGACACCCGAGCTTACGAAGCCGGGATCACCGGGCTGAGGCACGTCGGTTACGTTTATGCGGAGAGCGTCGTTTACTATATCCTCTACCGCCGCGTCGTTCCAGTCGATTATAAGCTGCCAGGTTCCTTTTCTGAGTTCCTGATCAAGAACCAGAGTTGCAGTATTTTTTTCGGGATTTACAACCACGAGATCCTGATCGAGAACCACGTCGTCGCCGCCGTCCATCGGACGGAGAACAAGTCTGTACTGAGATTTATCGCGGAGAAGATTGAAGTTGGTGCCCGTCATATAGACGAAGCGTCTGCCCGTCATAAATATAGTGGAGGGGGTCATTCCTGTAAAACCAAGCTCCGCGTTGTCGCCTCCGGGACAGAGTACGTATATTTCTTTGGACAGAACGGTGTTTTCTTCCGTTAAGCTGTCCGTATTGCTTGCATTGTAAACTACCAGCTTGATCTTTCTGTAATCGGTAACGTATGTGGGATCGATCTTGAAATCAAGCCTTATATCCCGTGCCTCACCTGATCTGAGGTCGTTGATTTCTCTGAAATATGGGGTTTGTATAGTTGCGTTGGTTATAAGTCTTCCCGATTCATCGTAAGGAAGAAGCTCTTCGCCGGGATAGATCGCCAGCTTCAGCTTGCCGATAGCCTCTTCGCCGATATTCTGAAGCTTGACCGTGGTGGAGAAGTTTCCGGGAAGGCTACCGTTAAGATCCTTGTAGGTAAGTCCGTCCTCGTTGAGGTACATCGTACCCGAGGAGGTAAAGTTCATTGCCACGTCTGCGTCGCCCGCATCGTGGTTGGAGTAGACTCCGTAGTAGAAGCCTATTCCCTTGCCGCTTCCCTCTACAGGTACGCTACCCATTGAGTAATACATTGCAACCGCACTGTCGGCGGTCATAAAATCGAGATTGTACTGATCGGTAAAATCAAGAGGCTCTGCCTCGTTGGGCTGATACTCAAACACTGTGGACGCCAGATTGTTCCAATGCGCGAAGGTCACCTTCTCGGGAACGATAGTCTCACCGCCAACCGATGCGTTAAGCATATAAGCGGTAACCGTGGGGGCAGTCTCACTGTCGTACGCAAAGAAGTAGTTGCTGTATCCGTTCCCGTTTACGACGGCTTCCTTTTTGACGCTTACGTAGCTTCCGTTGGTCTGACCCAGCATATAGTACGCGTAGTCCTGATATCCGAGAGCTGTATCAAGCATAACTCTCGCCTGAATATCCTCAACCGCCTCGCCCGAAAGGTTTTCAACGGAATAGGATACGTAAGCCATACCGTGCTGGTAGGTATCCTGTCCCATCAGCGCGATTATCTGGGTGAAACGAAGTCCGTCCACCGTCCACTGCGCCGTGATAGCGTTATCGGCATTCTTGAATACGGCTACGGAGCTTGTTTCAAGTCCGAGATAGCTGTAGTCGCGTCCGAATATAAATTCCTGCTTCTGCCCGTCCCGAGTGACTCTGAACGACGTAAAGGACGTATCAAAGTCCTCATCGGGATAGAGCAGATTCTTGTTATTGTCGGATTTCGTCAGCTTATCACCCTCAAGGGTGCCGACGTAAAATCCTCCGTTCTTCGAGGAAACGCGGATCTGCATATATCCGTCGTCTACCTCTACGTAACCGGGAGTGTTTACAGTCTCCGCCACCGTCTCGGCAGTATTATCCAAAGCGTCCGCAAAAGAGGACACCTGCATCGACGCCATAATCAGTGCCGCAGTCATAAGCAGAGTAAATACTCTTATCATTGTCTTTTTCATAATGTAAACCTCCCGGTTATAGTGTTGCTGGTCTTATTTTCGTTGATCACTCAACGTAAATGATGATTCTGAAATAATCTCTGTCCTGCGTAAGAATGCAGAGTGTGTAGTAGGTTCCGCTCTTGAGTGTAGGCAGAGCGATTTCTTCGGTAGTCGCCGTATATTCCGTTACGTCCGTTGAGCCGATCTTCATCTGCGCCACGGTCTTAACACCTTCTTTTATGGTGATCTTGTAAGGACGTCCTCCCGCGTCTACCTTCAGGGTGCATCCTTCTCCGCTCTTTAGTATAGCAGACGCGTCTCTGTCGATCTGCTCACCATTAACGTATACCCAAGGCTCCTCGCCCGATGCAATTCTTAGTCTTCCCGAAGCCTCTGCTCTGTTACCTGCCGAGTCGGTTGCGATATACTTGACCGCTACCACACCGGTAGTTGATAGATCCTCGGGGAACTCTACGGCATAGGTAATATCGGGATCGTCGTCATAGGCGTTGAAGTTTTGGAGCAACGCCGCTTCGACCTCGGCTCTGTCCGCGTTTACCACTATCGAGTAAACGTATTTGATTATCGAGATCGTAGGTGCGGTTCCGTCGGGTATCTCGATCTGCGAGAACTGTTCGGTAAGGATATTACCGTAAGCGTCTATCGCCTGAACGTAGGGGAATCTTCCTCCTGCCGTCTCGCTTATAAGTATCTCGGTCCACTCTCCCGACTTCGCCTCGATGCCAGCGCCGCCGTTAAAGCTTACCGTCACGTCTCTCGAAGGATTGACGTATATAAAGTCTCCGATCTTCAATTCAAGGGTCGCGGGATCGCTGACCGCACCTTCTCCCGCAGGAGATTTGCTGAACTGCATCGTAAGCTCTTCGTCAACTATCTCTGTGACCTCAACTTCAAATTCGGTGAGAAGTCCCGTCATATCTGCGAAGATGTACTTATAGGTCTTGTTTTCGGTAACTCTGCGAGTGTAATAATAATATCCGTCCTCGCCTCTCTCTCCGACGTATCCGCCCTCGCGGAAGAGCGCTCTCTCGTTACTTCTCATCGTTATCGTAAGTGAGCGTCCGTTTTCCGCCAAAGTCTTGCTTACAAGCTCAATGACCGCAGCCGCTCTGTCGATATTGCTTACCGAGTCGAGTATCACGGGCACTCTCGTGCCGTTATCTGCCTCTGCCACAAGCTCAATTTGTCCGTAATTATCAAGGTAGGTCACGTAGACCTTATTGCCCGAGATCTCGAACTTGACCTTATCGCCGTCAACGGTTCCGACGGTCTTCAGCTCCGCTACGGTGTGAGTAAAGGTAAGCTCTGCCGTTACGTTATTTACGGTGACTTCCGCCGACTTGTTATCCGACCATTTTACGCCTCCGCTCTCAAGAGCGATATCGTCTCGGTTGATCTCGATGACCGTGGCACTTACGCTTCCCTCTACGGGAACGCCGTTGAAGGTAAAGCCGTAATTAATGATATAATCGTCGTTATCCTTATACTCAACGTACTGTATTCCGTAATACTTGCTTTGAATATCGCTTTCCGTACCTACCGTTACGCCCGTATCCAAGGAAGTTACCGTAAAGCCGCTGATCCCCGCCTCGCTCGGAGGAATAACGTATATCCTGACCCTTTCGTGACCAATCGCCACTTTTTCAACCGAAGGAACGGGAGCGTCGCCGATATTCGTTATGTTAAAGGGTATCGCCGTGTAGTTATTCTCCCTGTCGACGATAAACAGCGTGAATTTTGCCGCTTTCTTTACGTCAAGTATTCGGCTGTTAAGCGTCACACCGTCGATACTGTCGCTATACCCCTTGTCGAAATCGGGCGCATCTGCGTAAAGACCGCTCTTTACGAATATCCTCGTCGTGCTTCTGTCGTTTATCTCGATCTCAAACCTGAACGAGGTGCTCCAACCCAACTCCTTAAGCAGTTCGTCGCTTGAACCGATATTTCCCGAGTATTCAAATACCGTGTATCCGTTTCTGTCGTACATAATATTTGAATTTCTCGCGCTCTCGACCTGAATCGCCAGTTTTTTCTCGGTAAAGTAACCGTTCAGATTGGAGTAAGCAAGTATCTGAACTCCGGGAGTCTCGGTATCCTCTATCTTCTCTCCGGTTATCGGATCGAAGATTCCGAGAGGATCCTCTGTGGGGCGGAGCGTTACGGGAAGGTATATCGGTATCTCGTAGTCTATAAGAACCGTTTCATTCCCTACCGTAGCTTCAATACTGTTGGCTTCAAAGACATAGAGCATATCTCCTTCGGGATAGAAGGTGAAGGTCGGCGCCTTACCCGTATATTTATCTACGAGAGTAAAGTTATCATCCGTAATATACGCCGTTACGCTGCCGTATCTGTAAGGCTCTCCGTTTTCATCCGTAAGAACGCCGTTTATATCGAAGCTCCAGAGTATCTTAGGATCGGGTTTTACGATATTGTCGACCTCAAGTGTCTGCATTTTCTCCGTGTCGCCGTCCATGTACTTGTAGGAAAAGCTCAGATTGTCTTTTACGGTAACCGTTACCGACGACGTTCCGTTGCCTTCCACCGACATAATAGCGTAGTCGGTAATATCAATATAGATCGGCGTGCCGTCCGCTCTTTCACAAGTGATAATAACGGGCTTTGCGGTTTTGTCGACCGTCGAGAAAGCTATCTCGGTTCCCGTATCCGTTGCTTCGGTAAGAGCGTACACGATCTCGTATTCGTTTCCGTAGTAATCGGTGACGGTCCTTCTGAACTCTCCGTTCTCAAATCTGCCCGTCTTTAAGGTCATACCGTACTCCAACGTATTAATTCCGAGTACAAGCTCGATTCCGTGTCCCGTCATGCTTTCAAGATATTGGAGAACGTAAGCGTAGCTTGAATTATCGGGATCGGTGATGTAATACGCACCCGAGGGAACCGAATAGTCCCTCATTCTTTCGTAATACTTGAATACTCCGTACTCGGTGTAGAACATTGCCACCTGACCGCTCTGCTCGAAGTAGTCGCCGTATATGTTGTAGCCCTTGATGGTGAAATCTCTGTAGAAGTGTCCCGCAATATCGAACTCCTCGCCCGTCTCGGGGTCTGTTCCTCTGAGCCTATCAAGCTCGGGAAGATCCTCCACCGTCTTGCCCTCGGGAAGAGGTACCGACGCAACGCTTATGCTGAATTGTCCGACGCCCTCGTCGTCTACCCAATAAGAGCCGCCGATATAACCCGCGTCGTTTGCAACGCCTCCCGCAAGAGGCACGGTAACGGGAGCCTTAAGATCTCCGCCCGAGAAGGTTATCACCGCGCTGTCCCAATTGATAAGCTCAAAATTATCTCCGGGGAAATTTCCGTCCTCCGAATAGATTATACCGGAGGTAGGCGACGTCATCATCGAACCCGGCAGACCGTTGTGCCTACCGTTCATATGACTTCCGCTTCCCCACGTTACGTCGTTCGTAACGATATTGAAGAGATTGTAGCTCAGATCGGGAAGCGAGTCCTCCATAACTATCCAATCGCCGTTGTTATAGGATACCAGATTCTGATATCCGGTCACAAGCTTTCCGTAATACACAGGTTGATTGTACATCGTGTGCACCTGTGTCAGATCTCTGCCCACGGTATAAGGGTCGTCTCTGTAACCGCCATCATAATTTATGTTGTACTCGTATTCGGTGCTTCCTCCCCAGTTATCAACTCTGATATGGTCACCTATCTGAGGTGCGACTACCGTCATTCCTCCGTACTCGTCATATGCCACAAATACCGCGGTACAAAGGTTGTCGTTTACTGCGGGATATTCTGCCGTGTAGGAGTTTTGGGTAATTATCGCGTAATCCTCGTCATGTAATCCTCTTACTATCGTGTCAAGCTGATCATAATTGGGAGAGGGATCCTCGTAAAAGCTCTCGTGAAGAGTTCTGTCTTCTCCCTCGCCGCTATACTTTCCGACCGTCATTCCGTAGCGGGAAACCACGCTGACGTCTACCAGTCCCGTACCGTTAAGCGAATACGCGCTTTCGACCGCAAGCTTCATGCTGTGCGCGTTGGTAATTCCTTCGTCTCCTTGATAGACGTAGTGAGAAGGAACGTAATCCGCTACGACGATGTTGAGCACGGGAGTTTTATCGGTAACGATTATCGTCGTCTGCTTTACGGGAGAGACGTAACCGTTGGACATCTTTATCTGATAGCAAACGGTGTTGACACCCTTGACCAGATACAAGCCTGACATTCCGTTAGCGCCCTTGGGAATATTTTCCTCGGTGTAGATGCTGTCAAATCCCGTGGTTATGAAGATTCCGTCCTCATAGTCCTGTTTGATAAACGGGGTCGCATTTATATCTTCGTCCGAAGGATCGCTCAGCTTGTTCCAATAACGTATTCCTTCAAACTCACCCACCGTAAAGCCGTCAAAGGTCACTACGTCAAGCTCGGTGCGGAGATTTATTGAAAATCCCGTAACACCCGACGTGTATGCCGCGAACATTCGGCTGCGGTATATCTCTCCGTCGGTTCCGCTTACGCTGACGCCAACCGAAGTGAAAGGCTCGCCCTCAGCGTTATACGTTCTCCAATCGTAAGATTCGAGAGGAAGCTGATAGGAATACTGCCAGATGCCGTCGTTTTTGGGAGTGCTTGCGTCAAGCACCATATTTGAGGAATCAAAGTAGCTTATGCTGCCGCCCTTGCTGAACACGTAAACCCTGACGTAATATTGACCCGTGACGAAGTCGCTGCCGTCGTCGTATTTATCGGGGATCTGATAGAACTGCGTCTCGGCGCCCGAAAGTCCCTTCTCGGTTGCCACCACGGTGTCGTTGCCGTTCTTATCGATCATATGAAGCTCAACGTAAGAGTTTTCAAAGTCAACGTCCATCACCTTCCAATCGCTCTTTATAAGATTGGAAAGTGTGAAGTATATCTGCGTTCCTCTCATGGGATTGATACGCTTCTTGACCATATTGAAGAGAACCGCAGCCTCTCCCTTATCGGAAGAGTTCTTCAAAATTTCGTATCCGAGATAACTCTCGGGATCCTCCTCTATATCTATCTCCTCGTTCTCGACCATATCGATCATTTGACCGAAATCGACATGATTTACGTCAAGAAGCTCCGCGTTTCTCGCTGAGTATCTTACCGTGAAGTAATTGGGATCTGACATATAGCTTCCGCTTACCGCACTGTCATAAACTAACCCTACGGTGGGCGTCATATCCCCGTATCCGTTTTCAAAGCTTACTTTAAGGTCTCCGTAATATGTAAACAGCTCGTAGAATCCGTGTGCTTCGGTAAGAGTGAAATCCTCGCCGATGATCTCTATAGCTTCAACGGCATCGTAGGAATTTCCGTTTCTCTTTACTCTGTACCACTGTCTCTCCTCGAAAGTAAAGAGGTCGACCGTCTCGCCCGTCTTGACTACCGTTACGTACTGCCATTCTCCGCCCTCAAGCGTCACCGTAATTCTCGTAAAGGCTTCAAGCTCTTCGTTATATGAGGCGTGAGGCGCTCCGATCACGGTTATCTGAGGCTTGCTCGACGGTATATTGGGATCGCTGACCATCTCTGCGTTAGTCTGGGGCTTTTCGGTGCTTACCGAGAAACTGTAGCGTATCGGTTCGCTCTCGTTACCCTTGCTATCCATCGTGATGATCCAGAGAGTCTCGTTATATACCCTGTTCTCGTCGTCAAGTCCTCCGTAGGATTTGCTGACCGAAGCGTTAATAAGTGAGCTCGGCTCGATCAGAAGGTCTTGCCACTTGAGTCCCTCATCTTCCTCGGTCTCGGGAGAGGTTATCGGTCTTCCGTTTTCGTCAAGCTCGGGAACCGAATCTATAACGCTGTCAAGCTCCCACGCATATTTGACCGAAACTATATCGTTATAATCGGTTACTCTGATCGGCACGGTCACCAATGCAGTGTCGTTGGTTCCCGTAAAGTCGATCTTCGCGCTCTTGGGAAAGATCACCGCAGGCGCTACCTCGTCTATCTGACATCCTATTTCAAACGTCTCGGTCAAAGCGCCGTTTCCTACAAGATCCTCGGCGTCGACCGTAAGCGAGAGATCGTCGACAAGCTTGCCGCCCGAATCTATCATTACATAAATGAAGAAATCCTGTCTGTCGCTTGGAACAGGGTAAGTGCCGAGCACCGTCTCGCCGTTTACGGGTATATTAGTATCCTTACCCTCGTCGGCTATCGCTTTTTCAACGTCCGCTTTAGATATTTCCTTGTAGCTTACTATGTATTTGGCAGGTGTTGCTTCAAGAACTCCGCCTCCAAGCTTTATGTCAGCGAAGGTCTGAAGTATTCCCGAATAATACGGGGGAGCGCTGACGTCCTCAGCTACAGTTGCCTTGATTCCTATGAGGTAATATCCGTTAGCGCTTTCAGGCTCATTCATATAAAGTCTTGTGAGCGTAACCTCGGGAGGAGTAAAATCACCGTATAGCTGTCTTGAAGGATCTTTGACGTAAGGATAAGCCGTTTTATCTTTTATCTCGTCGGTCATCGTAACGACTTTTATCTGAGGTGTCTCGCCCTCGGCGATATCCATCGTCATTCCCTCGCAAAGCTTGATGTTTTCGAACATCAATGCCGTCATCTGCTTTCCGCCGTCTTCGCCGTAAACCGTGTAGTCTTCCGCGAAGTAATAAGAGGAGGTGCACTTAACTGTCAGAGGCGTTCCGTCGGGATTCTTGACGTTAAGCTGAATAGATACTTTCTTTGCTTCCGCTTCGGTAAGACGGGTGTAGGTTGTCAGTTTCACCGTAAGCGTGTTGTCGGGACCCGCGAACATATGGGTCTTATCGATATCCTTGGGCCACTCGGTGGGAGCGCCCTCTATCTTGCTCTCATCGGCGCCAAGAGTTACATCATTATATATAATGACCTCTGCCGCCTCAAAGCTGTTACTGTTGAATCTCTGACCGAGCTTTCTTCCGACTACTGCTGAAAGATCAACGGGATTGCCCGCATAGTCGGATACGGTTCCCTTCGACCATGAGCGCACTTGAGTGGTAGCGTATACGTTATGGTCGAACTCGATATAATTCGTAGGGGTGTAGTACATCTTATCCGCAACGTCGACTACGGGAGTTGAGGAACTCGAAGTAAAGCCTCGCTTACCCACGTTACTTATCTTATCAACGTAGAAATTTGCGTATTGGTAATCTCCAAGCTCTCCCGTGAAGGTAAGCTCGTTATCCTTCGCTCCTCCAAGCTCGGAAACGTACATACGAAGCGTCTGATTCTTACCGCCGCCCGTATTCTTGAGCAATACCTCCAGATAGTATTTATTCAACTCATCCTTGCTAACGTAATTGAACCAGGTAAGTCCTTCGTTAAAGGTCATCGTAAGAACGAGCCGACTTCCGATCTTCTCTACGTTTACCTTCGTAACCGAGGGAGCGGTACTGTCTATCAAGGTCACGTGCATATCGGTCATAACTCCGTTGGCACTGAAATACGGCATTCCGATATCGTATACGTCCTTCAAGGGCACGTCAACCGTTATGTTGACTGCCTTATCATCCACCTTGCCGACAGCCTTATGTGCTTCGCTTGTCGTCTTTGCTTCCTCAAAGCTCTTGAAGAAGCCTACCGTACCTTCACCCGAAATAACGGTTGCACCAACTCTGACGTATACGTGGTCGATATTGGTACCCGATCCAAGAAGGCTCTCGTATGCAGGGCCGTTCTCGGTATCAACGAAGAGCGCGTCGTTTGTCAGCACAAGGTCGGGATGGAAAAGGTTCGCGTTCCCCTCTCTGTAAGGCAGATTGGACTGTAGCGCCTGTCTCGACTCGGTGTAATAGTTGTAAAAGGGCGATATCGACGGAGTATAGTAGTTACTGGTTCCGTCGGGATAATCCTTTGCGTAATGGTATTCGTAAACCCCAACCGCGCCTACGTTACCGTTCTTCAGCATAAGGTCGTAGGTCTCGCCGCTGTATATCGGGTAAACTCTCTCACTCGTATCGGGCGAATAGGGATTTTCGCTGACGGTTGGGACCTCTACGTTATCCAGCGATGCGTGCCCTTTGCTTTCATTATTCTGTTCTTCGTAAGCGGCAGTAGACAGAGGCAATGTCTCCATCGTGGACGCAGCCACTCCAATCACCATCACCGTACTGAGAGCGGCACTTATTATTTTTACTATAGGTAATTTCTTTTTCATAAAACATCCTCCGTTATACGAGAATCAACGTCTTTATCCAAAACGGCACCGTTTGATACAAGACGCTTTTTTTCACACTTGCACAAACCGAGAAGCTCTTCACCGTGATGATAATATACGCAATCGGCACAACAATCACCGTTTTGGAGCGTAACTGCGTGTTGACATTTATCCTGCATCTGCGTCACAAACGGATAACCGTCCTTTGAATATTGCGGAGTTCTCAAGAAATCGGGGTATATGGGGATAGGCTCGCCGTATTCGCTTTCGCGCTCGTAGTCCTCGTAATATCCGTAACGAAGCTCAAAGCTTTTTCCAAAAAGCGTTATGACCTTGAATATCTCCCCTTCTGTCGGCTTTTTCATCGGGAGTTCCTCCTCTCGAAGCAATGATTCCAGAGCGCGGCTCTGCTATGATAATATTATATAGGAAAATTACCGTGAGCGTAACCCCCAAAAAATGAAATTTAAGCACAATTTTTACAGTCCAAACCTATTATTTTCGACGATTAGTATATGTACTAATTTTGCCAAAATCGGCTATACAAGATAAACAAAAATATCGGCTCTCAAGCGGTTGAGAGCCGATATTGATTATATTATGATATTAAAGCACGCTGGAAAAATCGTTTCTGTCCTTGGCGCCCGTCTTCTGAACCACCTTGAGTACCGTCTGCTTAACGGTAGACTCTGAAATGTAAAGAGTCTGCGCGATCTCCTTCGTAGTGAAGCCGAAGGATGCAAGCTTTGCCACTTCTCTTTCACGGGAGGTAAGATTGTACGCGACAACACGGTTTCTCACTATTCCGCTGAGCTTAGACCATCCTACGCTATATATCCCATAAAGCTCCTTGACCCTGTCGCTCGCCTCGGGGGATACCACGGCAAGTCTTTCCTCCAAAAGTCTGTCAAGCATACGCCAATAGCTCGTGAGAAGTCCGTAAAGCTTGTCGGGCATAGCCAAAGCTATCGCTTTATCTATATGCTCTATCGCATGCTTATCGTCACCCGAATTATGATAAGCCGTAGCGCAGGTAAGTCTTAAGTGTATCTCGGGAACTATCGTCCTGTCGATCACCGCCTGAGAGATCATAGGCTCGATCGTATTCGGTATCATTTTCATAATGGAAAGACCCTTTACTCCTTCGACCTCCACCTGTTTCGTAGCAACCGCATAGGCTATCATATAAAGGTATCTGGCATAATAGATCTTTGTTGCCGGATGCGCGTCTGCAGGAAGCTTTTCGAAATTACCTCTTGTAAACCATTCGGGATAGTCTCTGTTCTCAAAAAGAACGCTGTCCGCCGCCGCCAAAGCAAGAGATAGTATCTCCGCATCGTCTTCATTATTACAGGGGGCTTGACAGATGTGCCTTTTCGCCTCGTTCCACATATTTATATCTCCGCGCCAAGTTGCGCAAAGTGCCAAAAGCTTTCCCGCTCCAACCATTGCGTAAAAACCCGAATTAGATTGCAAAAAGGATGTCGCGTGCTTATACACCTCGTCTATTTCTCCCCTTGCGTAGTTTATGCCTGCTCTGAGAAGCTCCTGAGCCTCGGGATTGCCCGAAAGCACATCGATACATTCCTCTGCTTTTCCTGCAGTATGATAGAGATCCGTCATATGCAGAAAAGGACTTTTTCGCGGCATAGGCATATTGAATAACGAAGTATCGGTAAAAACACCGTCTTTTTTAACCGTTTCTTCCTTCTTTTTTCTTCCGTCGGCAGGCTTTTTAGCATCATTGGGTATCATCCAATCGCGCCCAAAACGAATCGCACCGTCTATTTTTCCGTGTTTGCAAAGCTCCTGAACTCTGTGCGCAGATATTCCCCAGCGCTCTGCCGCTTCGCTCGCCTTTATGTACTCCATAATTCCTCCTATTGGTAATTTAACCAAATTTCCCTTCAACATCCGTCGTTTTGGCGACGGATATCAATGCTTTAGAGCGTCTAAACGACGTTTACAGCCCCTCGCATATGTCGTCACAACGACGGTTGCCCTTTTTGTATATGTCGCCATGGCGACATTTGCATCAAAAAACGGTCTGTTTTTTGATTAAACGGCATCCCGAATCTTCAAGGTCGGTTAGCGTTTTGAAACTTTTTCGGTGAAATTCCGTAAAGCTTTTTAAACTGAACCGAAAAATAATTACTATCGTTAAATCCGCAGCTTTGAGCCACGGAGGTAATAGTCGCCGCATTCATCTGACGAAGCATGGATTCGGCTTTTTGCAATCTTAACAGATTTATATATTCACTGAAATTAAAGCCAACCTTGCGCTTGAACACTCTTGAAAAATGCTCCGCGCTTACGAAATAGCGCGCCGCCATTTGTTGCAGTGTGATCTCCGACGCAAAATTACTCTGCAAAAATTCAATGGCATCGTCGATATAATGCTTATCGTCCTCGCAGGAAACACAGAGATTGGGATTCCTCGCCAGCAAAAAAAACAGCATATGGGTATAACATTTGAATATTTCCTCGCTCATATCGTCGCGGTTGGAATATTCCTCTTCTATCTTATCGAAAATAGAATTGATCTCATCAACTATATCGGGATTTCTGTAAAGATGCATAAGATCGGGCAGACGGTCTTCAACGCTTTTGGGAATGAAATATCTTGAGCAGCTTATAAGCTTTCTCGTGTAAGTAGTGTTCTGATATTCGGTATTATGCATTATCCCCTCGGGAATAAGAATTACGTCTCCGGGCTGAAGGTGATATATTTTATTCTCTATAAAATAACAGCAAGCTCCTTTGGTTATGAAATAGATTTCAAAATGATTGTGACAGTGCTTTCGCATGGTATGTCTTCCCACTCGCTCAATATCACTGTTCCTGTCGTAGAAAAACTCTCTCTCTCCGTAAATATACTTATTTTCCATATTCAGACCTCAAATATCGCAAATGCATCACTTTATTTTGATAATATCATAAAACATCAAAAAAGTCAAGAAAATATTTGCAATCAGTCAAAATTTTCAAGGATTTTTGTGTTTTTTTGATATATAATTAAAATATCAACTTTTGTCCAAAGGAGAAAGATATGAAAGAAAGAGTTATACAGTTCGGCGAAGGCGGTTTTTTGCGCGGATTTGCCGATTGGATGCTTCAATTGATCAACGAAAAAACCGATTTTGACGGTAGCGTGGTAGTGGTTCAACCCATAGAAAAAGGACTTTGCGACCTGCTCACCGCTCAGAATTGCGAATACACACATCTCTGCCGCGGAAGCGAGGGCGTCGACGTCAAGAAGATCGACGTTATCTCCCGTTGTGTCAAGCCCTACGACGATTTTGACGCCTATCTTGCCCTTGCCGAAAATCCCGATTTCCGATTTGTCATTTCCAACACCACCGAGGCGGGTATCTGCTTTGATGCCGAAAACAAATTAGAGGACAGACCTGCGAAAAGCTTTCCCGGAAAGCTTACCCAGCTCCTCTACAAAAGATATGAGCTTGGTTTTTCGGGCTTCGTATTCCTACCTTGCGAGCTTATTGACAAGAACGGCGCAAATCTCAAAAAGTGCGTACTTGATTACGCCGACCTCTGGGCGCTTGGCGAAGGCTTCAAATCTTGGATAGAAACGGAAAATATCTTCTGCAACACTCTCGTCGACCGCATCAACACGGGTTACCCCAAAGACGAGCAGATCGACGTGGGATTTGACGACAAGATGATAAATACCAGCGAATATTTCCACCTTTGGGTCATTGAGGGATACTCCGACCTCTGCTCCGAGATTCCCTTTGACAAGTGCGGTCTTAACGTAATTGTAACCGATAATCTTGAAATGTACCGCACAAGAAAGGTCAGAATCCTCAACGGCGCGCACACCTCATTCGTGCCCTACGCGCTTCTTTCGGGATTTGATACGGTAAAAAGCTGTATCGACGACAAAAAGATGCTTTCCTACATTAAAAAGTGCGTTTACGAGGAGATAATCCCCACTCTCGACCTTCCCCGCGAGGAGCTTGTAGAGTACGCGGACAACGTAATAATCCGCTTCTCCAACCCCTACATCAAGCATATGCTTATCTCTATCGCGCTCAACAGCGTCAGCAAATTCAAGGTGCGAGTGCTTCCCTCAATCCTTGAATACATCAAGAGATACAATAAGATGCCCGAGGCTCTTCTCTTCTCCTTCGCGAAGCTTATCGACTTCTACACCACCGATATGACCAACGACGACCCCGAGGTCACCGCTTTTATGAAGTCGGCTACAGTCGGCGAGATACTTGCCAACGAAAAGCTTTGGGGAGAGGACCTTTCCTTCCTTGAAAAAGAGGTAGCAAAGTATGTCGAAAGAAAATAATATGTCCGACCTTCTTGTAATAAACAAGCTTGATAACGTGGCAATAAATCTTGATAACGGTCACAAATACGCTCTGCGAGATATCAAAAACGGTGAAAATGTGATAAAATACGGTCAGCCCATCGGTCACGCGACCTGCGATATAGCCGCGGGCGACCACGTTCATACCCATAATCTCAAAACCAATCTTTCGGGCAAGCTCGAATACAGATACGAGCCGAGCGAGGTTCACGGCGAAAAGACGGATTCCGATATGACCTTTATGGGGTACGTCCGCGAGGACGGTCAAGTGGGAATACGCAACGATATCTGGATAGTAAATACCGTCGGATGCGTAAACAAGATAGCAGAAAAATTAGCCGACCTTACGGGAGCTAAATACTTCCCCCACCCCTTCGGCTGCTCACAGCTTGGAGACGACCAGACCACCACTCAGCAGATCCTTCGCGGAATGGTGAATCACCCCAACGCGGGCGGTGTTCTCGTGCTTGGTCTCGGATGCGAAAACAACAATATCGACGTTTTCAAAAAGGTGCTCGGCACTTGGGATGATCGAAGAGTAAAATTCCTTAATACGCAAGACTTTTCCGATGAGATCGATGAGGGCGTAAGGCTGATAAACGAATTGAAGGCATACGCCGACGGCTTTAAGAGAGAGCCGGTTCATATTTCTAAATTAAAGGTAGGACTGAAGTGCGGCGGCAGCGACGGATATTCGGGAATCACCGCCAACCCCTTAGTCGGAAGATTTTGCGACAGACTCGTCTCTCTCGGAGGCTCCTGCGCCCTCACCGAGGTGCCTGAAATGTTCGGTGCGGAGCATCTTCTGATGAACAGATGCGTAAACGAAGAAATCTTTGAAAAAACCGTAAAAATGATAAACGATTTCAAGGATTATTACACGAGACACAATCAGGTAATATACGAAAATCCCTCTCCCGGCAACAAAAAGGGCGGTATCACGACACTCGAAGAAAAATCCCTCGGTTGCATACAAAAGGGCGGTCTTTCCCCCGTCGTGGACGTACTTTCCTACGGTGACAGGCTCGAAAAGAACGGTTTGTCTCTACTGACAGGTCCCGGAAACGACATAGTAGCCTGCACGAACCTTATGGCAGCGGGCGTTCACTTGATCCTCTTTACCACGGGCAGAGGAACTCCCCTCGGAACGGCAGTTCCCACCGTGAAGATATCCACCAATGCAAATCTCGCCGAAAGAAAGGCAAATTGGATAGATTTCGATGCCTCTCCCACTCTTGACGGAAGCGATCTTTCGGATGAGCTGCTTTCTTACGTCGTAAGAGTTTCCGAGGGTGAGAAAACCAAAAACGAACTAAACAAATACGAAGAAATTTCAATATTTAAGGACGGAGTAACGTTATGAGCTTTATAAATAATGATTTTATGCTGAAAACCAAGACCGCGAAGGAGCTTTACGAGCACGTTAAAGACCTTCCCATAATAGACTACCACTGCCATATCAGTCCCAAGATGATCGCAGAAAACTATCAGTTCAAGAACGCCTTTGAGCTTTTCCTCGGGGGAGACCACTACAAGTGGAGACAGATGCGAACAAACGGCATCGACGAGAGATATATCACAGGTGATGCCGACGATTTTGAAAAGTGGATGGCATTCGCAAAGACCATGCCCCTCCTCATCGGCAACCCACTCTACCATTGGACTCACCTTGAACTCAAAAGATATTTCGACATCGACGAAACTCTTAACGAAAACACTGCAAAGGCTATATGGGATAAGATAAACGCCTGCCTTGCAACCGAAGAATACCGCGTTCGGGGGCTCATTAAAATGAGCAACGTCGAGACTATCTGCACCACCGACGCGCCCTACGACACCCTTGAATATCACAGAGCCATCAAGGCAATAGACGGCTTTGACACCAAGGTGATCCCCGCTTTCCGCCCCGACCTCTCAAAGATAAATTCCGACTTTCCCGAGAGATTTGATTTCTTCCACGAAAACGGCTGTCGTCTTTCCGACCACGCCGTTGACTCCATGGACGGCGAGACCATAGAAAAGCTTATCTACCTCGGCGAGGAATACGCAAAGCGCGGCTGGGTATGGCAGCTTCATATCGGCGCGCTCCGCAACAATAACACGAGAATGTTTGAAAAACTTGGCCCCGACACGGGATTTGACAGCGTTAACGATTTTCAGATCGCGGAAGGACTTTCCAAGATCCTTGACGGCCTTGATAAAAAGGATATGCTCCCCAAGACCATTCTCTACACTCTTAACCCAAAGGACAACTACGTTCTCGGAACGATGCTCGGCAACTTCCAAGGCGGCGGCGTAGCAGGTAAGATACAGTTCGGCTCTGGCTGGTGGTTCAACGACCAGAGAGACGGCATGGAGAGCCAGATGAGAGCGCTTGCGAATCTCGGCATGATCGCGCGCTTCGTAGGCATGCTCACCGACAGCCGCAGCTTCGTTTCTTACACCCGTCACGAATATTTCCGCAGAATTATGTGTAACCTTCTCGGCAAGTGGGTCGAGGACGGCGAATATCCCGCAGATATGGAAACTCTCAAAAAGATCGTCGCCGACATAAGCTATTATAACGCTAAAAACTACTTTGACTTTGATTAACAGTGTTGATTTTTACAAAAAAACGCGAATTTTGTCACTCGTTGATTTATTTTTAAATTATTAGTTTAGTTATCTTGATAATAAAAGCCGTCGGATCTCCGACGGCTTTTATGTAATAATTAAACTATCTTCTTAAGAAGCTTGCCCTTTTTTCTTCCAAGAATGGTATTGAGAACGAGAACTACGCAGATAACCTTTACTGCATCCTCATCGTGAGTAATATCAACGGTGTAGCCCTCTGTAACTGCGAGAAGCTTGTTTCTCTTGATGGTAGCAATAACCTCTTCACCCTTCTTAACGGTATATTCCTTAGCAGTGAAGTTTCCGGTTATATCCCAACCGAGCTTGTTAACGCTGAACTTCTGGTTGATAAGAGAAAGCTTTCTCTTGATCTTAGCGATCTTCTTTCTTCCAATGAAGATATAGAAGCCCTTGTTGAAGAGTCCGCTTCTTTCTACGATCTTTGCGACCTTTTTCTTGTTGTTGTCCTTCAATCTGATGTCGCCCCAGAACCAGTGCTTTTTACCGGTGTATACGGGATTTCCTTCCATATCGGAAATTACCATTTTACCGCTAAAAAACTTTTCCTGAAAAAACAGTTGCATAACAATGCACTCCTTCTTTTTTAAATTTGTGACTTAATTATACACCATATATTAACAATTGTCAATACGATTATCGATTTTTGTCGAATTTTTTTGCTTATTTCGCCAAATTCAGCGCAGCGTAGCAAAACGAGATACAATATACCGATTTAGAAATATGCCCCAAATCAGTTTTTTATTCCCCTATTCAAAAGCCCAAAAAATATTTTTGCGTTTTTTCATTAAATTGCAAAAAAAGGCTTGACAAAAGAAAAGTTTGTGGTATAATATATGGGTAAGTCAATTTAAACGGATGGCTTACCCAGATTTTAGAATCTGTTTGAATACTTTACGGAGAAGTACTCAAGAGGCCGAAGAGGCGCCCCTGCTAAGGGTGTAGGTCGGATTTACCCGGCGCGAGAGTTCAAATCTCTCCTTCTCCGCCAATTTAAAAACCCTTATAAACAAAGAAAAAACCAATGTTTATAAGGGTTTTCAAATTATTTTAAGAATACATTTAGATACATTCAAATACATATAAATACATAAAAAATGTTGTCAAAATGTTGTCAAAATGTTGTCAGAATATAAAATCACAAGCGCGCCCCCAACCGGAGGCGCGCCGTTTTTAAATAATCCAAAAGCAATCTACAACTTTATCCGTGCAGTCCCAAGCATCAATAACAACTCCGTACATAGAGCAGGTCAAATGCCCTTCAACTCTTATAAGAAGTTTATTTCCGGGATGCGCCGATGCAATCTCGCTTACCGTCTCACCGTAACAATACTCAGGAGTAAGGCCGAATACATCCTCAAGCAAGTGATGATGAAGCTGTCTCGCAAATTCGGGATTTTGAGAGAGTATCTGCTGCGCCATTGCCTGCGGATTACCTCCGCTCTGTCCCATCATTTGCATTATCATTCCCATAAGCGGATTGTTCATCATGCCGTCGTCTCTCCTTTCGCAATTGATACCTCAAGCTTGCCCTTCAGCTCATCGAACTCCGCGTGGGTAACGTATCCGCCGCCCTCGGTCTCGGGAGTGAACTCCACAAGCTTTTTGACCTTCGGAATTTTTTGCCCTGCGGGTCGGTGTAGATCTCAAAGAGTGCGTTCTCGTCCTGAAGCACGTATATCATCGTGCTGTTGGGGCTGGCGTATCTCTGCATTGCGTCCTCAAGCGAGGTAACGTAGATCTTGTTGGTCGTGGGCTGCGCCGCAGCGTAGCTCGGCGCGGGTGCCTGATAACCTCCGTAATTCCCGTAAGGATTGTACTGATTGCCGTAGTAAGATTGACTCATAATAGCCACCGCCTTTCATTTTTGTAATTTCATTATATCGGAAAAGCATTCGTAAAAAGGAATAAGAAAAAGCGAATAAAAGTCACCCAAAAAGCAGTAAAAAAGCAGACGGTATGGTGTGCACTCCCATTCCGTCTGCCGTTTTATATATTAAGGATTGTTTTTGTCGTCAAGATACCTATTGACTTGCTCTATAGCCTGATGCAACTGATACTTATATGCGCCATCAGAGATCGATAAAGTGTCGCAGACCTTTGCGACGGTGTACTTGTTTTTTGTCGTTATACCGAAGCCTTATAATATCATATTGAAGTTGCGTTATTCCCGCATTCTCCCGTATATCCTCCAGCTCGGTTTTCGTCAGTCTGATCTTCCCGCTTATCTTAAACATTATCGGCCCCTACTACAGTATATTTGTCCCCTAAATCATTGTATATTTTTTTATCAAGGAACTCAAGATAAAGACAGAGATACTTTATCTTGTCCGAAAGGTGCTTCGGCTCAACGCTGTTGTAAGCCTTGGCGCCTCGGCTATAGCCGGTATACATTCGAAACATCATGAGCGCAAGCTTAAATATTGTATATATTATTGCGCCGACAGTAAACTCTTGTGCAAGAGTGAACACGGGGATAGCAACCACAATAGCGATAATAGCGGTAATGGCAATATGCAATTTACCAACGGTGTGTTTTTCAACGTACTCTTCGCCCGATATCGATACGTTTCCTCGGATATTTTTAACCTTTCCGTCGGTCATAAGTATATCGGGAGTAAGATCGATGTGCTCAATCTGATTCAAAGCGAACACTTTTGTAGCCTTTGAAGAAGACTTTACGTTATTGATTCCCTTAAGAAGCTTTTTCTTCACGTCGGAATTTTCAAAGCTTTCCATGGGGAACAGCTCATGAAGTTCTTCAATGCTCTTGCCGTGGTATAAAGACATATATTCTTTGTAATCAATTTTCATGTCCTTGCAACGGCGCCTCATATAGTATTCGTACTCTACGTCGATCTGCCAATCGCAAAACGTATTCATTAAGACGATACCCTTTTGCTTTACCTGTTCTCTTAAATCAAGATATTCTTTATGAAGCCTTATATAGGTGTCGTCAAGCTTACCGCCCTGCGTTCCGATATACGAAGCGCAAACGTCGGCAAGTATGTAGAGGACTACGGAAACGAGCGCATCCCCAAGGAATTTTTGCCAATCTGTAAATACGCTTACCTCAGTCCATATGGAACCGATAACCAGCGCCAGAATAGCGACAAGCGAAACCGTCGCAAAATTCTCACCGACAGTCTTGGCAAATTGCTTTTGCCTGTTATTATGCTCTTTCTGCTTGAATCGTTTGTATTCTTCCTTGCTTGGTCCTTTAAATGTTTCTTTTTTTTCATCAATTGAGAACATCGTCCTTTATCCTCCCATACTCTTCTTTTGTGTATTCCGCCATAGCCTTGCAAAACATCGAAGTAAGCTCAAGCGCAAAAGCCACTGCCGAACTTATTGCCGCAACCCAGAGCACCGCGATTGCATCGTCAATAATAGTTTTAAGGCAGATCACCAAAGCAAGCAGCGCAACGGACACCGCCAAAATCAAAAGCGTGTACGGTATCTTGTCTATAAACTTTCGGATAAGGCTCCTCAACGCAATGCAAGAAATTATTACGGTGATAATTACCGCTATGATGCATACCGACCACTTCTGTTCTGCCGTCTCAACCGTGGGCACAACGCGAATGCAGGATATCAGCAAAGGGACGAAGCACGCAGCAATCGATAGTCCGAATGCAATATACTGTATCCAGCGCAGCGCCTTATATCTTTTCTCAAGCTTTTCTCGGATCACGACTTATCACCTACCGTATTAAGCGTTGCCATGGTCTTTTCGATTTTTTCAAGATCCTCCTCCGACAGCTCTTCCTTCAAAGCTTCAACGCCCTTGGCGTAAAAAAGATCGATCGTCGCCTTGTCGGTCAAGGGCATTGCGGTTCTGTCGCAAATAAGCTTGAGCATACGAAGATTATACATCTCAGCTTTCACCATATTTGCGCGCTCGACGCTTGACGCTTCTTCAAGCTTCTCGATCTTGACTTCAAGCTCGGTTATGTATTCTTCCTTCTTCTCAATGATCTGCTCGAATAAAGCTTCTTTTTTTGCCGATTCTTCAAATATCTTTTTAATTTCGCCAAGCGTCTGGGAATTTTCATTACTCATTTTATCACTTATCTTTAGACTCTCCGTCATTCCCCACATAGCTTTCTTCATAGTCGGATTAGTCTTTGCGAGAAGCACGAAAATACCGCCTATAATAGCAAGAACCGCCGCGACGAGCACCATAGCAACCGCCCAGAACTGAATATCGCTCTGTACGTTATTTTTAAAGCTGATCCACCACGCACTGTCTCCCGCGTATTCGTCTCCGACTTCAATAACCGTGTTGATTATTGCCTCCGCCTCCGATACGGTTATACCCAGCTTTTCGGCAAGGGAAATAATAGCCTCACTTTTGTTTGCGGTGTTTCCGATAACCTCAATAACCTCGCTTGCGATCTCACCTGCGTCCTCTTTGGATATCTCTGCCGTTTCAGTTACGGTTTCCGCTTTGCTTTCGACGATCGTTTCGTTAGCCTCCAACGTCTCAATATCGGTAGCCGACGCAACGGGAATAAACAAGGTCGACATACATACCGCCGCCAAAGCGGCAATGATATAACGTAAAATTCTTTTTTTCATAACGTTCTCCTTAAATTATCGATATTCCGTACCGAGTTTTGATCTCGGATATTTCTTTTTTCAACTCATCCAGTCTCTTTTCCTGCTCAATATATCCGATAGCAAGAAATACTATAAGCTCGTCTGCATTTGACTTCGTGTGAATAAATCTCCCACTGCGGTGAATCTCGCCGCAGTTGAACGAAGTCCCGTCCGAGCGTGTAAATTCAACGCGGCTGATGCCCTGAACTATATCGTAGTCGTTTATAATTACGACACCGCCGGCGCTCTTAAATCCTCTTTGAATAACCGTCCCCGAGGGCATGGTTGCCGTAAGCACGAGAACGCCTTCGCATTCAACACAGATCTCAAGCTTGTCCTTCAAAACGGCTTTACACTGTGTAATAATACCTCGGTTGCCAAGAGATTCTATAAGATCAAGTTTCATTGTCGATCACCTCTGTATCAGGATATTTGGGTATATTTTTCTCGGTCTCCTCGTAGGTATACTTACAAGGTATCACGTCCACGGCGGAAGGATATTCTATACCCGTCTCGATCTGACGGATCATCTTACCCGCGTCGCTCTCGTGACGGATGAGCGTTCTGCCGTTCATCTCAATA
>JAZMZI010000064.1:0-2612 GCA_045585895.1 Eubacteriales bacterium | reverse complement strand
GAAGCACAAAGCTGACTTGTAGGGGCACGCAGGTCATGGCGGCGGCTGATAAATGGCAGGCTTGCTACTCCTTTGAGGGCGAAGAGTTGAGAATCGATCTTGAATGTAACGACGGAGTTTACAATCTGCCTATCGTTTGCGACAGAGGGCAAAAAGTCGTCGTTTCCGAGGATAAAAGGGTCTTGGAGATCAATGGCGGCGTGACGGTTATATCGGACGTGCCTATGGTTGTAGATCCCGACAGACGCGTTTTCCACCAGGTGGGCGGTCTTGCTTATCTGCCGATTGAGATACCCGTCAGCGGTCGCGTGACGGTTATAATCAAGTAATATTAAAGCCTTGCAAATGTTTTGTGTGCAAGGCTTTTTGTTTGTTAAATTGCGATTTATAGGTGTGTTAAGATGCACGCAATCGTAGGGGCGGTCATCAGCCGCCCGCGTGACGAACGATTTAAAACCAACGAAACGGGCGGCCGAATGACCGCCCTACAAGATTTTTGCATCGCCAAACACACCTACAAATCAAAATTTGAACTCACTTGATCCCCTTTTTTCTGTATTCCGCGGGGGCGATGCCATACTCGGCGAAAAATTCGCGGTCAAAGGCGCGGAGAGATTGAAATCCGCTTTCCTCGGCGATCTGCGAGATCGTTTTTTCGGTTGCAGACAAAAGCCGTCGGCTTTCGCTCAAGCGCAACAGATTAACGTATTTTCTGAAAGCAATTCCAACCCGTCGTTTGAAAAATTTTGACAGGTAGGCATAATCGTAGCCGATCTCGGCCGCCGCGTCGCGTAGAATACAAGGGGTCTTGTAATTTTTATCGGCATAAGTCAAAAGCTTTATAAGACAGTCGCCGTCAAGTCCTTTATTCTCCGCAATATACTCCGCATCCCGATCAAATTCGCCGCAGATATAGTAAGCGAGGGCCTTTTTGTGATATATACTATCGGTGGGCGCGGTATCGGGAATAATGCACTTGAATTTGTTATTTATGGGTAGCTTGCCTCCGTTTTTCCCGGCAAACTCCGAGACTAAATTTGTCGCAAATATACACCGCGTAAGTCTCCCCTTTTCCGCGGGAGCAAAGGAATGGGTCTGAAACGGAAAGATAAGGACGGCATCGCCCTCGGACAAAATATATTTTTTTTCATCGATTATTATCTCCGTGCTTCCCTCTATCTGTCCTATAAACTCAAATGAACGGTGAATATGCAGAGGAAATGAGAGATATTCAAATTCATCAAGTGAAAAATTGTCGTCAAAGACCGAATATTGGCTTTCAAATATCATAGTAGCTCCAAAAGACTAATTTTGTCTTATATTATACTATCAACCGCCTTGTTTGTCAAGTGTATTTTTGCTAAAATTAATTCACAGGGCATAGATCGAATATGCCCGCGGAAAGGAGCAAAAATATGAGGATCATACCCAAGCAGGGCGTTTGCGACCCGCACGTTCACGTTTTTGAAGGAAAAGCTTATATGTACACCAGCCACGACCGCGCGCCGGGACTACCCATCTACCGAATGGACGACTGGCAGATATTCTCCAGCGACGATCTCCTCAACTGGAAGCTTGAAGCGGTAGTTCATCCCGAGGACACTTTCCTTGGCAAATGCGAGGAATGCTATGCCACCGACGCCGCAGAGAGAAACGGAAAATATTATTTTTATTTCTCGCATCAGCAATACTGCACCGGCGTTGCGGTCAGCGAAAACGGCCCCGCAGGTCCGTTCAAGGACGCTCTCGGCAAGCCTCTTCTCCCAAAAGGAATGGTGCCGACCTTCTGCTACGATCCCTGCGTTTTCATCGATGACGACGAGGACAAGACTCCTTATATCATTTTCGGCATCACGACCTTTGGCAGACAGTATTATATCGCCCGCCTTAACGAGGACATGATCTCTCTTGCCGAGGAGCCCAAGCCCGTGGAGCTAATAAACGGCTGGGAGCGCGACGCGGCGCAGATAACAAAGAGAGGCGGCGTCTATTATCTCAACACTCACAGAGGTCTTTACGCAACGGCGGACAACATTTACGGCCCTTACACCTATCGTGGAAAATTCTGCAACGACGCGTATGTTGACCACGGCACCTTCTTCACCTACCACAACCAGACATATCTTACCTACGGCGTTCCCGAAAACTATCACGAGGACGAAAAAGAGGATATTTTCTATCGCACCACGAAGATGATATACGCGCACTACAAGGACAACGGCGACATAGTCACCGATCCGTTTATCGAGGACGCAGGTGTGGGTCAGTACGACGCGAATTGGGATTATATTAAGGGTGAATGGTTCTTTGCCGCGTCCGACGGAATTTACAAAAAGGAAAACGACGACGGATTTGAGCTGCGCGGCATTAAAAACAACTCATATATCTGCTTCAAAAATGTCAACAATATGCGACAGAACGCGCAGATCTTCTTACGCGCGTCAAACGGCAACAAGAAGCCCTGCATTATCGAGATCCGCGAGGACAGTCCCTTTGGTACGGTTCTGGGATGTTGCAAAATAAACAGCACCACCGTTCCCACCAGCTTCAAGGAGGTTGCCTGCCGTCTTGAAAACACCCACGGCACTCACAACCTCTGCTTCGTCTTCAAG
>JAZMZI010000063.1:0-6773 GCA_045585895.1 Eubacteriales bacterium | reverse complement strand
GTGCGATCTACACGGATTATAATCCTTCTTTGGATTATAGCACGCGCTCGGTTGAGCTGCTGTTCTGCACGATAGAGGGCAATACCTGCAAAATGAATATGTCCGACTATATGGGATACGGTGAGGACAGATGGCTTTGGTTTTCGTGGTACACCGATTTCTTTGATATAAGCTATCTCGAATATTACGGAAATCTGGTTGTTGACTATATATACGAAACGCACCTGCCCAAAACGGAGCAACCCACCGAGGAGAACGGATACAACTATTTTGGCAGTACAGCCCCGTCAGAATGGTACAACGAGGAGGGGCGTCTCGTACGTGCTTCCACGGTTCCTACCGATTTTATCAAGGAGAAGTTGGGCGATAGAAATTATTACGGCATATTTACAGTAGGCGCGAACAATCACGACGTAACGTTCCGATTCTTGGCGGACGGCGAGTGCAAGCTTACGGTAACCATCCCTTCCGGCGTGATACCTACACTGCCCGAGCTGTTAAAATCGGGATACACGCTGACCTCTTGGACACTTGGTGAAGAAACGAACTATGATCCGGGCAGTCCTTTAGTGGTTGGCAATGAAACCGAAAATGTGGACATTTATGCAGTATATACCCCAAATACCTATAAGATAACCTTCGACTTTGGCTATAATAAGACCGAAGCAGAGCAGACCTTTGGCGAAGCACTTTCTCTCCCTGAGGTTATTGAACGTGCGGGGTATACCTTTGTCGGATGGTTCACGCTTGCAAATGGTGAAGGTGAACAGCTCACCGACGGCGCGAGCTTTATGACCGACGAGAACGTAACCTACTATGCTTTTTACGAACCGATAGCAGTCACGCTTCCATCCGAGTTTCCCGTCGTTCCCGTGATCGTTATCTCCGCCGTTGTCCTTTTGATGTCGGGCGGCGCGGTTTGGTTCTTTATCTATAACAAAAAGAAAAAAGCCGAAGCTGAAGCGCAAGCCGCACAAATGGCGGCAAACTCCGAAGCTGCAGCAGAGCAGAAGATCGTCAAGACGAGATACACCGACGAGGAGATCGAAAAGATCGTTTCCGCTACCGCTGAAACTCATCTGTTGACCAACCGCGAGCTCGAAGTTTTCTGCGAGTTGCTCAAGGGTAAAAAACAGAGCGAGATCGGTTATTACCTTGGAATAAGCATCTCCACAGTCAAGGACAACGCGGGAAGGATCTACGGTAAGCTTGGCGTTGCAAACAAGGACGAGCTTTTCATTAAAATCGATAGCAAGCTTCGAAAGTCATAAAAAAGCAATAAATTATTCAAAAAATACACAGTACCTACCGCTTTACCCCCCTGCGGTAGGTACTTTTTTTGCGTTTTTTTTGGTATAATTAAGTCATAAAAGCGGTCATCCGTTAAAGGATAGCGTCAGGCCGTGTTTATATATCCCGTGAAAGGAGGCAGCAATGTTAGAACCTGTAACAAAAAAATATCAGGATGATTCGGATCTCGAATCATTCAAATTCACGTTTTTTTGCGATCTATGCGCAAAGCCTGTCAAGGCAGTCAGCTACAGCTTCAAGCCGCCGTTTAAACCCAAGCTTTTTATAAGTGCCTCCGAACGGCGAGCGCGGGAGCTTTTGTGGCTAAGCGATCATGGGGACGCATACGAAAGAGCAAACAAAGAGGTTCTCATCTTTTTTAACCGCTGTCCAGTCTGCGGCAGACGGGTCTGCGATGATTGCTTCGCAGATGAGCAGGGAATATGCATCGAGTGCCTTAAGCTCAAAAACGAAAAGGAGGAAAAGAGTTGAGTTTTCTTGAAAGAGCAATAAAGCGCGGAATCAGCCGCGGCGTGAGTCAGGCTGTCGGTAAGGCAGTGCGCACAGCGGTCGAACCCAAGGCGACCGAGCTTGCAAATAAGACAGCTGCAAGGCTTGATTCGGCATCAAATAATCAAACAGTTCAAAGCACCCCCGGCGGATTCGAGGGTGCAATGGCAAATCTTGAGCGCGCAGCGCAAGGATATGTGACAGAGGTGAGCAAAAATATGAAGATATGCCCATCCTGCGAAACGGCGGCAACTGCGGACAACAAATTCTGTCCCCGTTGTGGTACAAGGTTGCCCGATCAGACACTTGCCGAAAGCGCTGTCTGCACAAGTTGCGGTAAGCAGAATGATCTCGGAATGAAATTTTGCAGTGCGTGCGGCACTAAACTTCCCTCTGCGATAGCCGAGGAACAAAGAGCTGCTGCACAATTTGCAGGCGTTATGGCAGAGTGGGATGCAAAGCTTCCCGCTTATCCTAAATGGAATCTCGGCGGAAGCGACCCTTGCATTGAGCAGGACGACGGTTATCTGTGGTTTTGCGTTACTTTCCCGAATAACTATTTGGCGCAGAAAGCAGTGGAAGATTACCGAGCACTTTTGCGAGCTGAAGGATTCCGCCCTGCCGGGCAGTATCCTTCGGAGGAAATACTTTTTAAAAAAATAGGAGATGTTTGCTACCGTGCAGACACGGAGCATTGCTTCGAGGGAGGCGCGGAGTCCCCAACTATCTATTTTTCGGTCGGCGAGCCTGTGGGCGGTTTCGATTATGTAAAAACCGAGCCTACTCAAGCATTTAATTTTAAAAGTTTATTCAGATAATAACGGAGGTTACTTTTTATGAAAGCAGGAAAATTATTCACTAAAACACTGCCTTTTTGTTGGGCAAAGCTCTTGCTCGGCGGAGCTATGGTGCTGATCCTCGGCATTATTCTTGCACTTTGTCTTGGAATCGGCTATCTTTTCGGTGACGGAGGTATTGTTGTAGGATTTCTTATCTGGTGCGGAGCTGTCGGAGTTGTTCGTTTTGCAGTGATGCACTATCTCGGATATATGGTCAAGGCAGGGCATATTTCCGTCATTGCCGAAGCGGCTGTCACTGGTGAGGTTCCCGCAAATCAGGTAAAATACGGCATAGGCAACGTCAAGGAGCGATTTGTCACCTCAAACGTATTTTTTGCGGTAGATAAGCTGGTCAGCGGTGCTGTAAAGCAGATCCAGCGAGGTATTGGCAAGGTTGCGGATTTCCTGGATTTTATACCCGGTATGGATAAGGTTGCGGACCTTGCAAAATTCTTTGTCGAGCTCTCTTTGGGATACGTGGACGAATGCTGTCTTGGCTATACATTCTACAAGAAAGAACAGGGTGCATTTGAAAGCGCATGTGACGGTGTTGTAGTTTATGCACAGAATATCAAAAAACTGCTTGGAAACGCGGCAAAGACGATGCTCAAGGTTATCCTTGCCGTCATTCTGACCGTAATTGTCATCTTTATCCCGATCGGTCTGCTTTTCAGAGTATTTGATTGGAGCGGACTGCTTGCATTCCTTATCTCATGCCTGCTTACATGGGTGGTCAAGTTTGCGTTCCTTGACAGCTTTATCCTCTGCCAGACTATGGCGGGTTATATGGAAGCGGCACAGACGACCGAGATCACTTTTGATCTTTATGAAAAGCTTTGCGGACTTTCGGGCAAATTCAAGGAACTCTTCAATAAGGGAAAGGAAGAAAACCCCGAGATGGCTTATGCGGGAGCTGCGGCAGCTGGTGCTCCTGCTTTCGAATATGTTCAGCCTCAGACTGTAACCACCTCACCGCCTCCCGCTCCGACGGCAAATGCAGAGAGTCCCGTCTTCTGCGGTCAGTGCGGCACCAAAAATGCTCCCACAGCGGCATTCTGTATCTCCTGCGGAGCAAAACTCAAATAAGAAAGGAAGTAAAAAACTATGAAAAGACTGTTTGCGCTTTTACTCGCGGCTATTATGCTGCTCTCGCTTACGTCCTGCGATCTCGAATCGATACTCACGGGCGGCAACGAGGGTGTAACAATGGATTACGACTATGAGAAAATGGAAGAAAACCTCAAGAAGATGAGGGAAGAGGACGGTATTTACATAGAAATGAGCATCGTAAATATCGAAACAGGCGAAACTCCCACCGCCGAAAAGATCATCTATGCCGAAACCCCCACCGCTTTTTATTATTGCGGCGACGGCGATGAGCTTATCGTTGATTTCTCGGACGATACCAAAGCAGTTACATACACCAAACAGGAGGATGGTAAGTGGCTGATGACAGAGACCGTCTACGAAGAAGCAGGCATCACCCGAGAGCAGATGGAAGAAAGCTGTTCCTACTACACGATCGCGCTTTTCGGCTACCTCGGGAATTATAAAATGTTCGAGGGCGCACCTATGAAGAAGACGAGCGAAAAGGTGGCGGGCAGAGAATGTGATCAATTCTCCTACTCTATCGGACTTTTCGGATACGGTATGGAATATACCTTCTGCATAGATATTGAAACCGGTATGTGCCTTTCCTGGAAGCTCGGCGCTTCTGCAGGTGCCGAGGGCTCGGGAAGTACAGAATTTACCTGCAAGAAATTTGAAACGCCCTATAAGATCGATATTCCCTCTGGCGCTGATATCGTGACCTCCGATAATGAAGGCGCAGAGGAAGAGTGGCAGGGTAAGTAACAGCGTTTTGAATTGGAGAAAAATACAATGAGAAAAATATTAACGTTTTTAATAGTGGCGTTTATGTTGTTTTCGATGGTCTCTTGTGATCTCGGAGGCGGTAAAGATTCCGAGGACTTCGGTGAGGCACAGGAAGGTTTTGAAAACATCGAGGATTCAGACAACAAGGAAACTATAGAGAAAAATATCAAAGACGTTTTCGGCGTAAAGATCACGCTTCCCGAAGCCGAGGAATACGCGGGCGCAACCATTGGCGGCTCGAGCATGTCGATGTATATGGTTACGATGACCGAGCCCAAGGTGAATGCGGAGGAATTCTTTGCGGATATCGCTTCGGCTTTTTCCTCCTGGGAAGCCAATGAGGATACACTTACCTACTCTCGCACGACGGATAAGGTTCTTTACGGCGCCGTTATTGCAATGGAGGGCGACCTGCTTACGATCGCCTTTTCAATGACCGATAACGAGCTGATAGAGGGAATGACGTCGGGTCCTACCGAATTTATAAAGGAGATCGAAAAGTATTCCGGCGTAAAGCTCGAATTTCCTTCGTTCGTTACCTCGGTGGGACTTCCCTCGCTTTCAAATGACGGCGCAAAGGCTCAGTACGGCGGAATGCTCCTCAACGGAAGTGCAAATCTCAATGAAGAAAACTTTCTGGCGCTTGCAGATGCTCTTAGCTCCCAACTGTCGGGTTATACGATGGTCGAGGGCGAGGCAGAAAGCTGGGGACCCGAGGCGGTGCTCCAATGGATCGACAACAGTGATGAGAGCAGATATTTCGAGCTTGAGCTTTATGACCTTGACGGTATGCAGTACGTTGAATTTGCTTACCATTACACAGACAGAAGCCTTCTTCCCGCTTGGCCGAGCGATCAGATAGACGCCTTCTTCGGCAAGGCGATCGCTCTTCCCGCTTACAGCGGCAACTACAAAGAGCTTGAAGTCTCGGAATATAAAAACGAGCAGCCGGGAGAATATTCGGAATATCTCGATCACATCGCGGTATATATGACCTGGACCGAGGAAGAGGAGCTTGATCCTTGGCTTGCATCGATCGAGAGCGCAGGCTATGCGAAGACCGCGGGCGACTATACAGATGAATACATCTATGTAAAGGATCTCGGAAACGGGCTCTATGCAAACGTTTCCGCGGAATACGACAGCTACGGCGGACGGCTTACGATCACGGTTGAAAAGGAAGAGCTCACGGGTCTTGAATGGCCTGCAGAGCACATAAAGACACAATACGGTGCTGAGTTTGCCGCGCTGCTTCCCGCAATAGCGGAAGCCCCCCGCCGTGTCTTTGACGTCGAGAACAACTACATTTACATCAGAAATAACCTTGATACCGAAGCGGTTGAGACTTGGTGCGCCGCAATGCGCGCCGCAGGCTTTGAGGAAACTACCAAGACATCAGAAAGAGCTAAGTACTCGATGATCTTCGATAACTACGATCAGGTAGAAGTCTCGCTTTCGTTTGGCGAGAATTACGGAACCTTTTACGTTGATTATGAAAAATACGAGGGACCGGGCTTTACGCTTCCGACAAACGCTTATATTGAATATACGTACGCATATTCATCAAATCCCGACAGCAAAATTA
The DNA here is from genome assembly GCA_045585895.1 of Eubacteriales bacterium. GTDB lineage: Bacteria > Bacillota > Clostridia > Oscillospirales > CAG-272 > SVTX01. The sequence goes on along the minus strand of JAZMZI010000063.1, from coordinate 674 downwards.
CCTATAAGGTAACCAAGATCGGCGAGGATTACTATTTTGATTCCGGCGCATTGTCGAAGACCTATTTCAAGTACGATGCATCCGCAAAGACCTGGACGAGATATAACGGTATGAGCTTAGGCGACTCGATCATGTGGATAAAGGCGGATAAAGTACTTGACAGATACGGCGTAGATAAGGCTTTGAAGAGTTCTATGAACTATCTCTTTTATACAAAGTCGAACTATATGGTGGAAGATCAGTCAACGACAAAGACGATAGCCGGCTCGCAGTGTATCAAAATAACCTCCACTCAGAGCACGGCCGAATACTGGCTGAGCCGCGATACGGGATTGCTCTTTGCACAGAACGCGTTTACCCTTATCGAGGTCGTTAAATACGATACCTCGGTCAAGAGTTTGGCGGATGCAGGAATAACTGCGGATATGTTACCGAATGAATGATACGGAGGTGTTATTATGCCAAAAAAATGTGATCAATGCGGTGCGGATATAGCACCCGGTGCGGCGTTCTGCACCAACTGCGGATCAAAAGCACCCGAGGAAGTGGTCGTTGTCCAGCAACCTGAAGAAGAGCCCGTAAAAGAAACTGTCAAAGAGGACGTATGTATGAAGTGCGGAAGCGTACTTGCTGATGGCGCGGCTTTCTGCACATCTTGCGGAACTCCGAGAGGG
>JAZMZI010000062.1:0-29154 GCA_045585895.1 Eubacteriales bacterium | reverse complement strand
GCCTATGCCGCAGAGCCTTTGCATAAGCTTCACCGCTCTGACGAGGGAGTTTATCTCTCGTTTGTCCGACGGGGATATTTTAAGCATATCGCGCTTCCATACCTCGATATCCTTGTTAAGAGACAGCTCCAGACCGCCAAGGCTGCTACCTGTACCGAAAAGGGTAACGTAGAGTACTACGCATGCCCCGATTGCGGCAAGAACTTCAACGCAGAAGGCGCAGAGCTTGAAACCGTAGAAATTGCGGCAACAAATCACGCAAACAAGACTCTTGTTGAAGCAAAGGCTGCTACCTGTACCGAAAAGGGTAACGTAGAGCACTACAATTGTCCCGATTGCGGCAAGAACTTCAACGCAGAAGGCGCAGAGCTTGAAACCGTAGAAATCGCGGCAACAAATCACGCAAACAAGACTCTTGTTGAAGCAAAGGCTGCTACCTGTACCGAAAAGGGTAACGTAGAGTACTATGCATGCCCCGATTGCGGCAAGAACTTCAACGCAGAAGGCGCAGAGCTTGAAACCGTAGAGATCGCGGCAATAAACCACGCAAACAAGACTCTTGTTGACGCCAAGGCTGCTACCTGTACCGAAAAGGGTAACGTAGAGTACTACGCATGCCCCGACTGTAACAAGAATTTCGACGCAGACGGTGCTGTAATTGAAAACGTAGAGATTGCGGCTCTTGATCACGATTTTGCAGACGCGACCTGCACCGATCCCAAGACCTGTAAGAGAGAGGGTTGCGGTGTGACCGAGGGCGAGGCTCTCGGACACAGCGTTGATACTATCGAGGCTGTAGCTCCCACTTGCAGCGCTGCAGGTAACGAAGAATATAAGAAGTGCTCCGTTTGCGGCGCTATGTGGAACGCAGAGGGCGCAGAGATCGACGCTATTCCCACTCTCGACGTAGTAGCCGACGCTCACAAGCAGGTAGAGAAGGCTTGGACCGCTCCTACCGATAAGGCAGACGGCTGGGAGGCTCATATCGCTTGCGAATACTGCGATAAGGCTTGGACTGTCGAGGGTGAAGAGCTCCCCGCAGTTCCTACCATCGCAAAGCTCGTTCCCAGAGTAAGAAAGTATCTTGGCTATGAGCTTTTGAAGGGCGTTAACGTTGGAGGTAGCTCGGCCGAAATCCCCTCCAACTGGAAACAGCAGGTTCCCTCCGCTGACAGAAGTTACGTAAGATATGAAAGACTCGGTAAGTCTACCGACGGTAATATCAACTATATGTCCGGCAATACCGACGTTACGGGTCAGTACCTTATCATTAAGTACAGAACCGACCATATGACCAATTCCCAGATCTGGGCTAACACCACGGAAAACGGACATTGCGGAGGTAAGTCAAACTACTATCAGAACGGATTTATTGCTGACGAAAAGTGGCATATTATGGTCATCGACCTCGCGGCAAATCTCCCCGCTTACGTTAAGGCTAACGACGCCGGCGAATATATCATTCAGTGGGCGCGTATAGATATTCTTGACGGAACGGCTGACAAGGGTTACTTCGACGTTGCCTATATCGCTCATACAGATGATCTTTCAACCTTCAAATCCATCATTCTCGACGGAGATGAAAAGCTTTGCGGTCACATTGCTCTTGATAACGCAGAATGGAGTTATGATGAGAACGACCCCATGTTCCTTAAGAGCGAATGCCCTATATGTGGAGGCAATGCTAAGAAATACGTAAGCAATACTCCTGACGGCCTCGTTATGTTCACCCCCAATGAGATATATAACAAGGTGAGTGGCTGGACAAACGGTTCTGCTTTAGTTAAACAGGATGAAAACGGTCTTTCTTTCGTTCAGATCACTGCAGGAAAAGACTTCTCTAATGAACAGAACGGAAATCTCTTTGGCGATAAAGCTAACCCGATTAATAACATTGGTAAGTATGTAGCTGTTCTTTGGAGATCTACTGCTTCTAATCCTATTGAGGTGGTTGTTGACTCTTACACCGATTATGCAAGAACAGGTGTTTGCCACTTTGGTTCACCTAGGTCTAACAATGAGTGGACCTTCTCGGTTAAGAGCTACGGAGGATTCGGTAGTGCGGAAACAAAGGAAACCGCAGGCTACTTCGACGGTGAAAGCATAACTTGTTTCCGTCTTGACTGGTTTAATGGAGAAACTAAGACCGGTGACACCAGAGACATTGCGTTTATCGCATACTTCGATACCGAGGCTGATGCGTACGCTTACTACGCACAATTCGTAAAGGCTTATAACGGAGCCACATGGTGTACACATCCCGAGACCTCTACCGTTTGGAATGAAGACAGGCAGCTTTACGTTATCACTTGCACGGCGTGCGGAAATGAGACCACCAAAGCTTGCGATCATAAAAACACCACTTCCAAGTGGGATGAAGAAAAGCAGCTTATCGTTGTTACTTGTACGGTGTGCGGAAATGAGACCACCAAAGTTTGCACTCATGAAAGCAATACTAACGTTTGGGATAGCACCGAGCAGCTTTACACCATCACCTGCAATACCTGCGGCAAGGTAAGCACCTCCGATATGCTCTATAAGTCCGAGCCTGCAGATAAAGCTGAAGATGTAGCTTCCTCCGGAAACTTTATGATCGCAACAACTCAGCAAGACGGATTCGTTAGATACACCGTAGATAAAACTTCTTCCGACCCCTACTTCTATCCCTACAGAAACGGTACTGCCGTAACGGGTAAGTACATGGTCATCAAATACAGAGTAAGCAACGACGGAACCAATCTTACCACCGGCGCTATCTTCGCAAGCTCTGCGGCAAGCGGTCAGAAAGGTGCGGTAGGTAATAACGGTGACAGCAGTGTTTACTGCTACCCCAATGTGCTCTATGCAGACGGCGAGTGGCATTGTCTCGTGCTTCATCCCAGTGATGCTAACAACACCTTTACTCCTAACGCAGACGGCACGTATTCCTGGAATTACGTCCGTATAAGACTTAACGGTTTTGCTGTAGGCGGTTACATCGAAATTGACGAGATCGCTTTTGCTGACGAACCCGAAGCTGCCGATCTCTATGCTTGTAAGAACGACAAAACCCCCGTATTCGTAGTAAATCTTGACAATGCCAACAATACTCTGAACGGATCAACCTTCTTAGGCTCCAGCCAGCAGAAATACGGTACTTATACCCTCGATATGTCTAAGTACGCGGCTCTTGAGACTGCGACCTCCCTCAAGATCGGAGGTTGGGTATGCGCTCGCGGCGGAGTAGCTTCCTATAAGTACAGAGTTACTTCCGTAGACGGCGTTGCGGTTGAAAACCCCGAGCTTAAGCATTTCGTCGCTGCGTCCACCAGAAACGATATCTATAATTCATACGGCAAGGAGCAGGGCTTCACGTCCGCTTGTGCTATCGGCGCGGGTATAAATATTACCGCCGTCGATCTCAGCGCTTGGATGGGTCATAAGGTTGAATTTGAAATAGTTGCTATCAATAGAGTTGGCGCTGAAATGGTAGCCGTTAAGGTAATTAACGTTAACGTTCCCTCAACTCCCAACTACGTAGTTGACGCAGAGATGCTTTCGGGTAATACCGACTATACCAGCAAGTTGGGTCTTACCTACGCTTTGTCCGATGACGGTGAGTACGTTACCTATTCTCAGCCCGCGGGCGCGGAAGGCGACCAGTATATGTACGTAACCTTCTCCAATCCGGAAACTAACACGAATATTCACGTTCCTACGTCTGCTACGGGTCAGTATATTTTGCTGAAGTACAGAACCACCCGCACGGGCTCTATGGAATTCTTCATCGGAGCGAATAACGGCTCTACGCAGGCAAAAGGAAGTGTAGATAACTTCTCGATAACTCAAAAAGATGATAATACAGGTTCTTTCGTCGCAAACGGCGAATGGCAGTATCTCATTATTAACGTTCCCGCAGTCTTCTCTGGATTCTCTAACGGTAATACCGCGTTCAATCCCGAGGACGGAACGACAGATACCTACATCATCGATTATATGAGAATCGACATCTTCAACAACGCGAACACCACCGATCAGCCTCAGACGGTCGATCTTGCTTACGTCGTTTACGCGGACAGCATCGATAAGCTCGTCAATTACGCAGGTATGGATTCCTACACCTACGTTAACGGCTACAGCGGAGGCGCTCTTTACGAGAAAGTTACCGTTAACGCGGCTGAATAATAAGACACAATAAAAAAATTATCCGCCTCCCAAATGGGGGGCGGGTTTTTGTTAAAAAAAGATAAGAGAAGGGGCTGTCTCAGTTAGATGCAGAAGGCGTGGTTTGGTTCTCGTCGGCGTACAGGAGTACGCCAGAGAGCCAAAACGCGTCTAAAAAGCCACATAAAATGAGGAAATCCGCCCGAAAGATCGGCGGATTTCGACGTTCAAAAAGGCAAAAACAATGTTTTTTAGTTGAATTTTGTCTTTTCTTTTAAAAGTGGCTTTTGTTCTGCGCTTAATGAGACAGCCCCTTAGGTGTTATTCTGTATTTCTTCGATTGCAATTGCGATAAAGGACGCAAATCCGTGGTCACAGCTGGCACCGGGGGTCTTGTTTTCCCAAAGAGTTCCCGTCGCCTCAGCCATAGGAAGGAAGAAGTGCTTTATGTAATCGATAAGCTCGGGGTACATCTTCCACTTCATCATAAGCTCGGTTCTGATATAGAAGCCGGGGAGAGAATTGGAAGGCTCTATTTCGGGGCACTTTTCTGCCATAACGTCTTTACCGAAGACGTTAAATACCATATCCTTGAGGTATGCGCATCTTTCCTCGTTGATGTCCGCAAGTCCGTAACGGAAGGCGTAGTACTGGCATGTTTCGGAAAGCTCATCGGTATTCTTGAGGCTTCCGTCCTCCTGTCTCATGGCTCTGTCAACGTACATTTTGCCGTTCCAAGCCATAGCGTTGATGGTCTCGCGGAGCTTTCTTGCCTTTTCGAGAAGGGCGGGATCGTCGTAAAGCTTACCGATACATTCGACAGCTTCCGAGAAGAGCATATTGGTGGGCCAGCTTACGTCGTTGTATCTTTGGTTGAGCTTTGACCACTCGATAAAGTTCCAACTGGGAAGTCTTTCAAGGAGACCAAACTCGTTCTCAAACTTCTTGAAGTAGTCAAGAAGACGGTAGAGCTGAGCCTTGAAGTCATCCTTTCTATCACCGCGGCCGCGCTTGGTGAAGTAGTCGTAAAGCTCGAGAACGTACCACATAGACCACTGGGGAATATGCTTGGTTGCCGTAGCGGGGTAGCACATCTCGACCATTCCGTCAAGGTCTGCTCTCGCGCCGCCTCCGAGGAGGTAGTTGTTGAGGAACTCGTTCTCAACCATAGTAGTACCCGTGAAATAATACTCGCTCTGTCCCTCGTAGTAGCTGTCGCAGAGCCATCCTGCTCTCTCTCTGGAGGGGCAGTCCATAAAGATGTCAACCGCGTTGTGGCGGAAGGAAGCCTTTGCCGCCTCGTAAACGAGAGCCAATTCGGGGTCGTCTATCTTGATAGACTTCATCTTTTTTGCCGAATAGCAGTATTCGGTAACGCCCGCGAAGAGCACTTCGACCTCACCGTCGGTCACCATGATCTCCAAACCCATTACGGTATAAGGCTCAAAGCTGAAAAGAGAGTATTCGCCCGCGGGGAGCCTCCACTCAACGGCGTTGGTAGCGTTGACGGGAATGGGGTAGGGACGGCCGTCGGGGTAATTCTGCTCACCAAAGACCGCGATAATGCGGCTGTCGGTCTTTGCGTTTACCTTGAGGGTAATAAAGCCTGCCTCTATCCTGCCGAGATCCCAATGCTCGACTGTGTTTGCCGTTCCGCGAACGCACTCTGCGGAGTAGTCGGGAACCATCTTGAGGTACTCAACGAAGGGCTTGGAGTCAAGCTCATCGTAGGGGAACTGATTGGGCGCGTACTCGCAGGCGGGACCCGTCTGGTAGCCGCGAAGAGGGTGCTTGACCTCCTCCTGCATCGTGTAGGGAGCGCAAGCCACGTATTTTGCAGGCTTTACGTCAAGGTCAGCGAGATCGACGTTACGGGGGATAAGAGTGACTTCGGGGTCAACGACGGCAAATTTCGTCTTTATCGGCTGTCGGAAAAGGTTATAGCACTCCGAGAACTGTCTTTGATGTGAGTAGCGCATAACTCTTTGAAGCTTGGGAGTATAGAGACGGCACTCGAAGCCGCCCTTGCCCGTAGCGGCGAGAAGCTCGCCGTCCTGCTCGATCTCCGCCTGAACGAAGGAGGGAGTTATACAGCCGTTGTAGCAGCCGAGGTAGTAGCCCGCGACGCGGATATAAAGCGTATCATCCTCAACGTCGGGGAGGGGGATAACGTCAACTCCCGCGTAGCCGATAGCCTTTTTTGCGGGGCCGAAATGAAGCAGCTTCTGACCGAGATAGACCTGATAATAGCTTGCTCCCGTAAGAGTCAGAGTTGCGTTTTTGAGATCTTTTGCCGCAAAGCAAAGCTCGGCGGTCACATTCCATTCTCTGTCTCTGCCTTCGATCCAGACAGGAAGGGCAGACTTAAAAAAATTATTATTCATAAGTATTACCTCACATATTCTCCTGACAAGCCTTGATCACTATAGCAACGTAGGACGCAAATCCGTGGTCACAGCTTGCCGCGTTGTGCTTATGCTCCCAAAGAGTACCCGTCTTCTCCGCCATGGGAAGGAAGAAATGCTTTACGTATTCCGCAAGTTCGGGGTACTTTTTCCATTTGAGCAAAAGCTCACTTCGTATATAGAAGCCGGGAAGAGCGTTTGAAGGCTCTATTTCGGGGCATTTTTCCTTCATGATATCCTTGCCGAATACGTTGAATACCATGTCCTTGATATAAGCGAATTCCTCGTTTTCAATATCGGCAAGACCGAAGCGGAGCGCGTAGTACTGCGTGGTCTCGGAAAGCTCGTCGGTATTCTTCAGCGTTCCGTCCTCCTGTCTCATAGCTCTGTCAAGGAAAAGCTTGCCGTTGAAAGCCATATCCTTAATGGTCTTGCGGAGATCGGCGGATTTCTTGATAAGCTCTTCGTCTCCGTAAAGTTTACCGATGATCGCTACCGCCTCGCTATAAAGCATATTGGTGGGCCAGCTTACGTCGCGGACGCGTTTGTTCAGCGCAGACCACTCAACGAAGTTCCAACCGGGAAGCATTTCGAGGAGTCCGAACTCGTTTTCGTACTTTTTAAAGAAGCCGAGAAGGGTATAAAGCTGTTCTTTAAAGTCTTCTTTCCTGTCGGCTCTGCCTCGCTTTGTGAAGTAGTCGTTAAGCTCAAGCACGTACCACATCGCCCACTGAGGGATGAACTCGCCGCGGCAGTCAGCGGGATAGCACATGTCCACCACGCCGCCAAGATCTGCTCTCGTACCCGAGGTACGGTAGTTGTTAAGAAACTCGTCCTCAACCGTAGTCGTACCCGTGAGAGCGTATTCGGTCTGCGAGGTATAGTAGCTGTCGCAAAGCCATCCCGCGCGCTCTCTGGAGGGGCAGTCCATATATATATCCACTGCGTTCTGACGGAAGGTATCGATAGCCGCCTGATATACGAGGGCAAGCTCGGGATCGGTAACCTTATAAGGCTTTATCTTTCGCGCGGAATAAGCGCACTCGGTAACTCCGACGTAATCGATGGATATCTCGCCCTCGGTCACCATTATTTCAACACCCATAACGGTGTAGGGCTCGAGACTGTAAAGAGAGTATTCGCCTGCGGGGAGTCTCCATTCGACGCAGTTGCAAGCGTCGGCAGTGAGAGGATTGGGACGGCCGTCGTCGTATCTCTGTTCCGCAAAGGCTACGATCATACGACTGTTTTTCTTTGCGTTGACCTTGAGGTGCAAAAATCCCGTCTCTATCTTGCCGAGATCCCAATGCTCAAGAGTGTTAGCCGAGCCGCGAGCGACCTCTGCAGTGTAATCGGGCACCATTTTAAGGTACTCGAAGAAGGGATTAGTCTCAAGAGCTTCGGGAGCGTACTGATCGTAATCGGGAGTGGGGGGAGATATCATAAAGCGGCGAAGCTGATAATTCAGCTCGGTCTTCATCGTATACGCGCCGACTTCTTTGAGTTTGGCGATTTTTTCGTCAAGATCAAGAAGATCGACTCCTCTGGGAACGTAGGTCAGATCGGGGGAGGAGACCGTAAAATTTGCCTCCTTGTCCGCGCGTGAAAAATCGTAAGACTCTGAAAACTGCCTCTGATAAGAGTAGCGCATAACCTTTTTAAGCTTTGCGTCGTATTCGCGGCAAATAAAGCCGTCCTTGCCGGTTGCCGCCAGAACGGTGCCGTCGGCAGCCTCTATTTCAGCCTGAATGAAGGAGGGATTTCTCACACCGTTGAAGCAGCGGCAGTAATAGCCCGCCACAATGACCGAAATTTCGGCGTTTTCAACGTCGGGAAGGGTAAGAGTGTCAACTCCCACGTATCCCGCGCCTTTTCTTGCGGGACCGAAGTGAATAAGCTTATCTCCCACGAATACCTGATAGAAGGAGGCACCCGTGAGGGTCATTTTTGCGCCCGAAAGGTCCTTAGCGGCATATGTCAGCCTTGCCGAGACGTTCCATTCCGTATCTCTGCCCTCGATCCAGACGGGAAGGGCAGATTTGAAAAAAGTGTTTGACATATTGTTTTCCTCAAAAAATGTTGTTTGGAAAATTGGGGGTTAGCGGTGCGTTTAAGATAAACATTGTCGTAGGGGGCGTTCAACTAACCCATAAATCAAAATTTAAGATCAGATCGTCCAGGGATTGAATTCTGATCCCTTTAACTTAAGAATTGCCTCGGCGTAGAAGAAGTCGCCGTAGATTATGGGGTGGCTCTGACCAAAGTGGTATTCCTCCTTACCGCAATCGAGGAAGGCATCGATATTGTCTCCCCAACGGCAGAAGCTCTTGTTCATAGCCTGAAGGGTATTGAGAGCCGCCTTCAAGTAAAGCTTCTTTTCGTGCTCGGGGCAATGCTTTGCAATCTCTATAAATCCGCAGGATGCGATAGCGCCCGCGGTGGAGTCGTACTGTACGGGAGTGGCGGGTGCGCGGAAGTCAACTAAAGGCAACCACCCCTCAACAGAGAGATTTGCGATAAAGTCGTTTGCTACCTTCTTTGCCACGTTAAGATATTTTTCGTCCCCCGTGTGAGCGTAAGCCAAAGCAAAGCCGTAGACTGCCCAAGAAGCGCCTCTTGACCAAGTTGAACCTACGGCGTAACCCTGACCGCGGTGAGTGCCGGTCATTTCGCCCGTCTCTGTGTCGTGGAAAACGATGTGATTAACGCTTCCGTCGGGACGGATGTGATGCTCCATAACCATATCAAGGTGAGAGAGCGCGATCTGCGCGAAGCGGTCGTCTCCGATCTCGCGGCTTGCCCAGAAGAGGAGAGGAAGATTCATAAGACAGTCGATAATAGTCCAGCCGTCGTTGTTCTCGCCCTTCCACTCGCCGTTCCATGCGCGGATGTAACCGCCGTTAAGCTTGAAGCGGGAAGCCAAAGTCATAGCGCAAAGAAGATCCTTGTTTCTCGCGTCCTTTTCACCGGTCAGCGCGTATCTTGCGCCGCACATAATGTGCCACATAAAGCCAACGTCGTGATGAAGCTCGTCCATGTCGTTGAAGCAAGCGTCCATAATCTTTTCGCAGTTTCTTGCGGTGACGGCAAAGTCCTCGTTCTTCGTTGCCTCGTACATAAGCCACATATAAGCGCCCCAGAAACCGTTGGTCCACATATGGGGATTTTTCGTCGTGTCGGTATGATTTCCTGCACCGTCAACGGTGTAGGGGATCTTATTGCGGCTCTTAACGGCTGCCGCAGAAGCCTTTTTTTCGATCTTTGCCCAGGTCTCGTCTATCCAAGCCTGATTTTGAGCAATTATTTCGTCGTAATGCATTTTTAATCTCCATTTCGTCGCAATGCGACGGTATAAATTGTAATATTATATTACCAAGGAAGGAATTCCGAGCCGCGAAGCTTCAAGATAGCCTCGGCAAAATAGTAATCTGCGTAAACTATTACCTTGTTCTGACCGCCGTAGTAAGCCTCGGTGCCCATCGTAACAACTGCGTCGTTATCCTCGCTCCAGTCGCAGAATCTTTCGTCAAGTACCTTAAGTATCTTGACGGCGGCTGTAAGATAGGTCTTTTTCTCATACTCGGGAACGGCTTTTGCGATCTCAATAAGTCCACAAGCGAAAAGACAAGCGGCGGTGGAGTCGTAATATACGGGCTCGGCAGGTGAGCGGAAATCGGCGGGAACGACAAAGTCGCTTTCGGCAAGCGCCGCTATGGTGTAGTGTGCGACTCTTTTTGCGGTATTGAGATATCTTTCTTCACCCGTGTGAATGTAAGAAAGAATATAACCGTAAAGCGCCCAGCCCTCGCCTCTCGTCCAGCAAGAGGTGGCAGAGTAGCCCTGACCGCCGAAAACTCCCGTCATTTCACCCGTTTCAAGGTCGTGAGTAACGATGTGATTAACGCTTCCGTCGGGACGGACGTGATGAGTCATAGCAGTATCAGCGTGTGCCATAGCGATCTGCTTGAAGCGGTCGTCGCCTATCTCCTCGCTTGCCCAGTATAGCAGAGGAAGATTCATCATACAGTCGATGATGGTCCAGCCGTCGCTGTTTCTGCCGTCGCCCGTCATACCGTTCCAAGCTCGGATATAGCCTCCGTTCAGCTTGAAGCGAGAAGCTAAAGTCATAGCGCAGAGAAGGTTTCTGTTTCTCGCGGCTCTGTCGCCCGTAATACGGTAGTTGGCGCCCGAGAGAATGTGCCACATAAAGCCCACGTCGTGGTGAAGCCCCGTCACGTCACCGAACGCCGCGTCCTGCTTTTCTTCAACGCGAAGCGCGGAAAGCTTGTAGTCTTCGTTCTTCGTGTGCTCGTACATAAGCCACATAAGACCGCCCCAAAAGCCGTTGGTCCACATATGGGGGGCATTGCTTCTGTCGTCGTGGTTGCCGTCCTTGTCAACGGTGTAGGGGATCTTCTCTCGGCTCTTGACGGCAACGCGTGAAAGCTTCTTATCAAGCTTTTCAAACACTCCGTCTATCCATTCCTTATTTTGTTCAATGTAATCGTCGTAAAACATAGGGTTAGTCCTCCAAAATTGAAATTCGCAAGGCGAATTTCTTCCTAAACGCTTCGCTCGCGAAGCATTTCACTCGCGCATAGCACGAATTTTATATTCGGGTCGGACTTGCCGACCCGAATACTTCACCGTAATCTTTTGGATTTATGCCAAAGATTACTTAGGCTGCTTGCCGATATAAGCGAGAATACCGCCGTCAACGTAAAGAATGTGACCGTTTACGAAATCGGACGCCTCGCTTGCAAGGAATACTGCGGGACCTGCAAGATCCTCGGGGTCGCCCCAACGAGCCGCGGGGGTCTTTGCGATAATGAAGCTGTCGAAGGGATGGCGGCTTCCGTCGGGCTGAATCTCGCGGAGGGGAGCGGTCTGGGGAGTAGCTATGTAACCGGGGCCGATACCGTTGCACTGAATGTTGTATTCGCCGTACTCACTTGCTATATTCTTGGTAAGCATCTTGAGACCGCCCTTAGCAGCCGCGTATGCGGATACGGTCTCACGGCCAAGCTCGCTCATCATAGAGCAGATGTTGATGATCTTACCGTGACCCTTCTTGATCATAGAGGGGATAACTGCCTTAGCGCAGATGAAGGGAGCGTTGAGGTCGACGTCGATGACCTGACGGAACTCAGCTGCAGTCATTTCGGTCATGGGAATACGCTTGATGATACCCGCGTTGTTAACGAGAATGTCAACTACGCCAACGGTCTTTTCGATATCAGCAACCATTGCGTTTACGGCGTCCTCGTCGGTAACGTCGCAAACGTAGCCCTTCGCATCGATGCCTGCCTCAGCGTATGCCGCGATACCCTTGTCAACGAATTCCTGCTTGATGTCGTTGAATACTATCTTTGCGCCCGCCTCGCTGAGTGCCTTTGCGATAGCAAAGCCAATGCCGTAGGATGCGCCCGTAACGAGAGCTATCTTGCCCTCGAGAGAAAACTTGTTGTTTGCCATTTTTTTATTTCCTTTCAAAAGTAATGTTTATTCGGGAATAACTTTCCCGTAAGTATAAGCGGTAGAGCTGCCGAAAAGCTCAACGTCCTTGAATCCAATTCCGAGATCGTTGATCTTAGTGATAACTTCGGCTATAGTCTCGTCCTCATAGTGATAATATCCGATAAGATAAAGATTAAGCGCGTCTCCGAGATCTATGGGACTTCCTTCGTAGAAGCCCTCGGTTGCAATACCGTTCTTATCGGTAATGTTCTCGTAGTCGAGGAGATACTCGGCGTAGGTGAGATAGGGGAGAAGGAGATTTTCGCCGTTCTCGCCGTAAAAGATAAAGTAGTCTACGCCGTTGTTATAAAGAACGTTGGCGCAAAGCGTCAAGAACTTAAGGTGGTAAAGAGCGTATCCGAAGCCCTTTTGCTGGACAACTCTGTAGCGGTCGTAGATCTCACCGTCGTCAAAATCGGGATTGGGATCTCCGGGGTCGCCGCCCCACGTATCGTCGCCGTACATCAATATAGCGCTTTCGATCATTTCCGAGAAGTACTTGGGGTTGGTATCAGTGCCCTTAATAGCGTAGGAAAGAAGGTCGTCATCCTCAAGAACGTACGCCGCAGAAATGATAGCCATAAGATGACAGGTGAGGTGGTTGTTGCCGTATTGCTGATCGTAGTAATCGTTTACTATCCAATACTCGTGTCCTTCGATAACAAGATCAGCCTCGATTCTGATCCAATTTTCGATAATCGTCTTATCGGCATCGCTTACGTAAGGATAGATAAGCGCGTAGACCTCACAGGCAGTGGTGAGGGGAAGACCTACGTTAAGTCCGATGTCGGATTTGCCGTTTATCTTTGCCGCGCTGTAGTCAAGATGTTCACCCGTACCAAGCATGGGATCGCTTTCGGCGTAGGTTTTGAGGAAGCTTAAGGCAGCGTCAAGATACTTCGTATCCTGAGTGTTGTAATAAGCCAATGCAAGATATCTTGCGTTTATAAAATCATTGCAAGCGGCAAAACGGTATTCCTGACAGTTTGAGTCGGTATAAGGCTTAGCACCGAATATCAAATCAGCGTCCGCCTTGGCAAGAGTGGTACGCCACGAGCTTGCCCAAGGCTCAATGCCCGCGTCAGCCATTTCCTTTGAATAAGCAAGCATCTCGTCGGTATCGAAGAGAACGGGACGGTTGCCCGTCATTGCCGCAGACGGAGCGTTGATTCCCGAAACGAAAAGATTGCTCGCGTCGTGTGCAAATTCCGACATAAGACTGCCGTCAATAAATTTCAATTGCTTGTCGGTCAGTACGGCAATTCCGAGATCTTGATCGTAGAAAACGCATGCGCCGTACTTATAGATTTCGTTGGCATCAACGCATCGGTTGCCAACTCCTGTGGGATCGGGAATATTAAGACCAAGCTTTTCGTTCAAAAAGCTTACGGGGATCATAATGTTTCCGTCGTTTTCGTAGGGAAGAAGACCGTCGGAGAAGCTTTTTTCCTTAATGCCTTCTACACAAGCGTAGGCGCAATTGATTTTCAGAATCGAACCGTTCTTGAGTATAGTGGACGTATCCGTATTTGATTTTATAGTTATAGTTTCATAAGTGATTTCCACGTTTCCGCCTCCCTGGGCAGTAGTTTCTTCGGTAGGGTGAGTTGTTGTTTCTCCGCCCTCTGTGGCAGTGCTGTCATCCGTTCCTCTGTCGGTAGAGTCTTGGCTCTCGGAGGTTGATGAGTCGCCCGTTTCGCCGTCGGTAGAGTCGTGACTCTCGGAGACCGATGAGTCACCGATCTCGCTGTCGGTAGAGTCTTGGCTCTCAGAGGTCGATGAGTCGCCCGTATCACCGTCGGTAGAGTCGTGACTCTCGGAGTCAGATGTGTCAGTGGTTGCACTGCCGCTTGATCCTTCGCTCTCGTTAATATCTAAGCTTTCACTTTCTGAAGCAGAGGAATTACTCTCTGCTTTATTTGAGGTGTTGCTATCGGTTTCTTTATCAGTACCGCCTTCTGTGGTGGAGGTATTTATACCATTCGTGCTTTCCGAATCGGTATCGGCGGGCATACACGAAGCTACAGAAACGACCAGAAGACCCACAAGCGCGAAAGCGATAATTCTTTTGAAATTATTAAGCCTTCTCATATCTTTTTAAAGCAGATCTTTAGTCTGGATGTGGTCCATATCGTCGAAGTCCTGATTTTCGCCGCACATAGCCCAGATGAAGGAGTAGTTCTTGGTGCCAACACCGGAGTGAATAGACCAAGAGGGAGAAATAACTGCCTCCTCGTTGTGCATGATAATGTGGCGGGTCTCGGTGGGCTCGCCCATCATGTGGAATACGACGTCGTTCTCGCCCATATCGAAGTAGAAATAAACCTCCATACGTCTGTCGTGGGTGTGGCTGGGCATGGTGTTCCAGTTGGAGCCGGGATCGAGCTGAGTAAGACCCATAGAGAGCTGGCAGGTCTTGAGAACCGAGGGATGTATGTACTGGTTGATAACTCTCTTGTTGCAATCCTCAACGGTTCCGAGAGGACGCTTAGCCGCCTTTTCGATGTCTATCTTAACGATAGGATAGGTGGTGTGAGCGGGGCAGGAGCTTACGTAGAACTTTGCGGGGTTATTCTCGTCACAGCTTCTGAAGGTGATATCCTTGTTGCCCATACCGATATAGATACCGTCTCTGGGGTTCATTTCGTACTCAACGCCGTCAACGGTGATGATACCCTTGCCGCCTACGTTGATACAACCCATCTCACGTCTCTCAAGGAAGTATGCCGCAGCAAGCTCCTTGCCTGCCTCGAGCTTAAGAGTAGCTCTTACGGGCATAAGACCTGCGGTGATGATGCGGTCGATGTGGCTGTATACCATTCTGATGTTGTCCTTGGTGAAAAGGTTTGCGATGTGGAACTCCTCGCGAAGTCTCTCGGTTGTGTAGTGCTTTACGTCTTTAGCGTTTGCTGCCTGTCTTACTTCCATTTTACTTAAATCCTCCTTAATATACGTTCCGTGTGCCTGGAATTGCGTGAGAGCCGCAAAGGAAAGCACCTCGGTAACCTGTCTGAAATTGAATAAGTGAATTGTGCGAGTCACCTTTTTCTCGAATTCGATTGAGATCCCCGTCGAATTAGCGGGATTGAGATCGGTATTGTCCATAGAGAATTCACCGTGAATGACCTCGCCGTCGGAGAACTCGATGTCGATGTTCTTCCAGTAAGAGTCGTGGGGAATACCCGTAATGGGATCGTGAGCGAAGTCTGCGCGAAGGAAAAAGACCAGCTTGTCTACCTCAACGTCGCGACCGAAGTCGATAGTCCATTCGATGTCCTCTCTCGCACCGCCCGCCCAGGAGTGGTAAGGGTAGCCTCCGTGCCCCTGATTGTTGATAGCACCGTCGATAGCGTTGCGCTCGTAGAAGCAGGGCTCCTCACGGGTGACGAAGTTTGCCGTTGCGTGGGGATAAGCTCTTCTCTTGCCGCGAAGGTCGTGAGAGTTGAGGGATATTTCGCGGTAAGCGTATATCTCCTCGTCCTCGGGCTCGCGGACAGAGATGGGATGCTCCTCACCCGAAAAAGTACCTGGCGCGTAGCAGGTTCTCAGTACGTTTGCGGCGGGGATGACGAAATCAAAGCTCTTATTGGGAACCCAGATTATGCTCTCCTTGAGAGTAGGATCGAGCTTGACCGCGATAAATTCACAGTTCTGAAGGGAGACGTGAATATTGTAACCGGCATCAAGCTTACCTACGTAGGTGTCAGAGATCGCCATACCCGAGCGCTCGAATACGAGATTCTTTTGCGCGTCGGTGATCTGTAAATTCAGCATTTATGTACCTCCTATTATTATTTTTTAAAATATATTAAAGTATAAAATACCTCAATTATCATTTTAACATAAATTTTTGCAAAAAAACAGTCAAATTTCAACTAAAATGTTGCAATTCTCACCATTGTGTGTTATAATTTTAAAATGAACTCAACCGAGTGTTTCAAATTTTGATTTGTCGGTGAGATGAGCGCTGTCGGTTTGAAAGTTTTTACGTCGCTTTTTCCAAAAAGCGACCGCCGATCCAACGCGCGGAGCGTTGGTCGCCGCGCGCACGCGGCGAAATCTCTTTTGCGCGCTTTTCTTTTTGCTAAGCTTTTTCTTTTGCGCTTCTTCTGCCAAAAGAAAAAGCGGAGAAACGAGCAAGAAATGATTTGTGTAGAAAGACAAAACCCACATTGCATATCTAAATCGATAGTCCGCTTTTTTCTTTGAGACCAGAGGCGCAAAGAAAAAAGCTTAGCAAAAAAGAACACGCCGAAAAGGAGGTTTCGCGCTTGCGAGCGCGACCGCCGATCGCGGCGGCTCCGACGAGCTTTTTGAAAAAGCTCGAGCAAAACTTTTTAAGCAGGCTTCGCCACTAAACTCATCGATAAATTGCAATTTGTAATACCAAAAAGAAAGAGAGAAACAAAATGAAATGCGTATTTGAAAGCTGCTCGGGAGCCATAGCCAATGCTTGTGAAAATGCAAGCTTCGGTGTCTATTATTCCGAGGAGCGAAATCCCAATCCCAATATACATATTCACGATTGCTGCGAGGTCTTTTTCTGTATATCGGGAGGCAAGAGCTTTCTCATCGGCGGACAGATCTACGACGTAAACGACAACGATCTTTTTATCATAAATCAGTACGAGGCGCATAAGATCACGTATGCCGAGGACAAAAGCTTCCGTCGCTACGTTTTCCAGATCAGTCCCGAGTTTTTACACAATTGCTCAACCCGTGAGACCGATCTGTCAAAGGGATTTTATCCACATAAGCACGGCTTCGACCATCGGGTTCACCTTTCTGACAGCGAAGCCGCAGATCTGCTTGAAAGTCTGAAAACACTTGAAACGGAAGGGGAATACGGCGACGACGTCATTAAACGCGGCATAATGGCGGAGATACTGGTAAACATAAACCGAGCTATTATCGATCGCGAGGGAGGCGACAGCCGCTCAAGAAGCCACACCGCCGTAAATCTCGCTATTGACTACATAAATAAGAATTACAGCGAGCCAATGACTCTTGAAAGTGTCGCAAAGGCAAGCTATCTTTCGGTCAATCAGCTCTGCAGACTTTTCTCAGAGCATTGCGGAACCACCGTGGCTAAGTACATTACCTCAAAACGTATAACCGAGGCAAAAAAGATGCTTGCGGCAGGCAGGGGAGTTACCGAGACGGCAATGCTCTGCGGCTTTGGCGATTATTCGGGTTTTATCCGCGTTTTCAAGAAAAACGTGGGCGTGACCCCGGGAAAATACCGTTCAGCATCTGAAAATTCATAAAAATGCTGAGGCTGCGTGATTTAGATGTAGTTAAAAAGCCACATAAAATTAGAAAGGGACTGTCTCAGTTAGATGCAGAAGCCGTTTTGAGACGAACGTCGCCGTATAGGAGTACGCCAGAGCGGCTTAAAACGGCTAAAAAGCCACATAAAAATGAAGAAATCCGTCGATTTTTCGACGGATTTCGACATTTTAAAGAACAATACTATATTTTTTAGTTATTTTTTGTCCTTGCTTTTAAAAGTGGCTTTTGTTCTACGCTAAATGAAGCAGCCACTGTTATCATATCAACATATCAAATAAAGGGTCTTCTGTCCATTACGTTTTTCAATGGTCTTGTCGCCTTGATCTCGCCTGGGAGCGCGATCTGAAGCTCTGCGAGAGCGCAGGTCATGCCGAAGGTGGCGTGAAGGTCGTCAAACTTGACGCTGTATACTTTTTCAATATCATCCTCAAGATAAGGGATATATTTTGACGCGAAATCTCGTATGCGCTCCTTAGCCTCCTCGCGGCGGTGACCCGTCTGCATTGAAGCTCTGTTAAGCAGGAAGAGCCAATCGATCTCGGAGAAACCGACCGATCCGCCAAAGCCCGAAACGGTTTTAAGCGAGCTGTCGTAATACTCGATCATCGTGTCCACCGTTTTCTCGGCGTTGGGGAAGGGACGGTGAGCGTAGATGTGGTTGAACATATAATGGAACCAACCTGCAAGGTGGTGCATCATAGGCTTTTTGCCGTCGTGGGCGCCTTCAAGACCGATTCCCGTCGCTTTGTCAACGTGCTCCGCAAGCCAATTGAAATAAGCGTCGTGCCACTCAAGCGGCATATCGCAGGTCAGAGCCATTGCGGCGTAAAAGCCCGCACCTTGATGGGACTGATCCCAAGGGTCGCCCGACCAATCTCTTGTCTCAAGAAATTCCACTACCTTTTCGGGGGTGCCGAAATTCTCCATATGGTAGGTCAGAGGACGAGCGGGCGCCGCGTCGAAAAGCTCGAGGGCAGAGATGCAATGCGCCGTGGTGTGAAGAGTGTGATGTGTTGCTTCCTCAAAGCGACCGTCGTGCTTTTGCATACTCTGTAAAACGCGGACGAAGCAGGCTCTCTCCTCTGGGTCTCTCGGAAAGTATCCGAGTGTGTAAAGCATATTTGCCGCGTCGGCGCAACCGTACTCGTTGATACCCATATTTCTTCCGCCCCAGCTATTCTGAATGTGCCAGCGGACGTATGTGCCGGGTGCAAGTCTGCGCTCCTCAATTGCCTTGAGTACATAATGTACTATCTTGTCAAGATTGTAAGTCTTCATAGCAGTCTCCGTTATATATTAAATGAAAGGCCTTCTGTCGAGAACATTTTTGAGGGGGATCGTAGACTTGATCTCGCCGGGGAGAGCAATCTGCATCTCGGCAACGGCGCACATGGCTCCGAAGAGCATGTGGAGATCGTCGAAACGGGTCTTGTAGGCGGTCTCAATGTCGGCTTCAAGGAAATCAAGATACTTGTCTGCAAACTCGCGGATAAGCGCCTTGGCTTCCTCGCGGCGGTGTCCCGTCTGCATAGACGCGCGGTTGAGTATAAATACCCAATCTATCTCGGCAAATCCCATAATTTTGCCGAAAGGGTGTCCCTTGCAATAGCGCAGATCGTTTTCATAGTACCAAATCATAGTGTCCACCGCCTTTTCCGCGTTAGGCATAGGACGGTGAGCGTAGATGTGGTTGAACATATAGTGGAACCAGCCTGCAAGATGGTGTATCATGGATCGCTTGCCGTTATGCGCGCCCTCACGACCGATACCCGTCTTCTGATCCACGTTTGCGGCGAGCCAATCAAAATACGCGTCGTGCCACTCCATAGGCATATCACAGCAGAGCGCCATTGCCGCATAGTAGCCCGCGCCCTGATGGGACATATCCCAAGGGTGCCAATCCCAGCCGAGACCTTCAAGGAAAGCAAGCGACTTTTCTATCGTGCCGAAGTTTTCTAAATGATAAGTAAGAGGGAGCAGGGGAGCGGAATCAAAAAGCTCAAGGGCGGCAACACAGTGCGCCGTGGTATGGAGCGTGTGGTGGGTAGGCTCCTCAAAGCGACCGTCCTCCTTCTGAAAGCTCTGAAGCTCGGCAATGCAAGCGGATCTTACCGCGAGATCGCGGGGGAATTTGCCGATGGTGTAAAGAATATTCGCTGCGTCGGCGCATCCGTATTCGCTTGAGCCGAGGTCACGGCTGCCCTTTGCGTCCTGGATCATCCAGCGAGCGTATTTTCCCGTCTCAAGCTCGTGCTCCTTGACGGTCTTTTCGACGTAATAAAGCAATTTATCAATATTTCTGTTCATTGTTTTCACCTCCGAGTGAATTTCGCTCATTTTCGCTACTATAATTTTAACACATTTATTTGCATATTTTAAGGCAATAATCACCAAAAATGCGGCAATTTTCACCATAAAACAAAATTCGCGAGGGAAGACGTGACAGTCCTCCCTCGCATAGAGACTATTAATCAAAATTGTAATCGGGATGTACGATCTTGCCTGTGTCGCTGGACTCAACGATAGAAATGCACGCCTGAGCGCTCTTTGCTCCCTCGGTAGCCGACATCTGGATAGGCTTGTTGTTGATGATAGCGTCAACGAAAACCTTGATCTCTTCCTTAACGTTATGGTTATTGACGGTGCCGACGGGTATCTCCTCAGCCTTCTTGTGGGTCTGATCCTCGTTTACACCGAAGTAGGTGATAGTGGGAGAGGTATTATCGCAGATAATAGTACCCTTGGTTCCGTAGATAAGGGTTCTCATGGTGTAGCTTCTCTTACAACCGGTAGAACAGAATACCTTACCGATAACGTCGTTGGGGAATTTCATAATTGCGATAGTTGCATCGTTGTAGGGAACTGTGGGGAGAAGCTTGTGAGTGCCGTATGCCATGATCTCGTAGGGGTCGCCTGCGATCCAACGCATCAGGTCAACAGCGTGGCAACCGCCGCCGATCATACCGTGGCGAGCGGGGTCTGCTCTCCAAGCCTTTTCGTTGGCAAGTATATTCATGTAATCGTGAGCGTACTCGGACTCAATAAAGTATATGTCACCGATCTTGCCCTCGTCGATCATCTGCTTAGCAAGAATAAAATTGGCAGTGAAGCGGCAGACCTGACCTACCATAAAGCGAGCAGAGCTCTCCTTTTCAGCCTTGACAATCGCGCAAAGGTCCTCGCGGTTCAGAGCCAGAGGCTTTTCGCAAAGCACGTTAACGCCTGCGGCAAGAAAATCACAGGACATCTGTCTGTGCAGCTGGTCGGGAATAGCCAAAACCACTACGTCAAGTCCGATATTCAGGCAATCCTTGTAATCGGTATACCAGCGGTCCTCGGGAATATTGTATTCCTTACCGTAGCTCTGAACTCTGCCGGGGAGAGTATCGCATATTGCGCCGATCTCGTAACCGTTCTCCATAGCGCCCTCCATGTGGCGCAGACCGAACTGCAGGCCTATAATACCAACAACAACTTTTCCGTCTTTCATAATAACACACCTCCGTATGTTTAAAAAGTTTTTCGGGGTAATGCCCCTCTTGGCAAGACCATTATAGCAGACTTTTCAACGTTTGACAACGACAAATAGATAAGCAAATCTGTAAAATCGATAAAATTTTTGCTTTTTTCAGAAAAAAGGCTTGCAAATTTACAGGGTGTGTGTTATGATGAAAAAAACGAGAACCGTTATTGCTTGTAAGGAGGGAGGTTTCTTATGACTACTCTTAAAATAGAAGATATTTTGCAAAGCTTTTACGAAATATCGGGGATGGACGTTGCGATCGTTAACAGCAAAAACAGAATAATCGCCCGTCGTTATTCGGGAGCTTTATATTGCGCAAATATACATAAATCGCAAAAGTGCATGGATATCTGCCTTGAATCCGATCGTCTCAGTCTTGAAAAGGCGTGCGAAACGAGAGGACTGTACGCCTATAAATGCCCCTTTGGCGTCTGGGAGGCGCTTATGCCCATAAGTAAGAACGACGAGATAGTTGCTTACGTTTTCGTCGGATTGGGAATAGAGGATAATAAAGAAAGCGCTTCCGAGCTTATGACGAAAGCCTTGGACGTCTCTCCTAACCTCAATAAAGCGCAGCTTGAAAAGAGCATTAACGATCTGCCGAAATTTTCAAAAGCAAAGCTTGACGCCTTCGCTTCGCTTTTACCGCTTATCGCCGAGTATATAGAGACCAATAACCTATTGGCGGATACCGATATGACGATAGGTCAGCACGTCAAGACCTACGTTAAAAACAATCTTTCCAACAGAATAACTCTTTCAGACCTTTCATGGAAGCTTCATTGCAGTACCGTTACACTTACGGAGCATTTCAAAAAGGAATACGGAATAACAATAATGGAATACGTAATGAAAAAGCGCATGGAAAAGGCGAGAAGATTGCTTCTTAACAGTGAGCTTTCTATTCGTGAGGTGGCAGAGGAATGCGGATTTACCGATAACGAGTATTTTTCAAGATGTTTTAAGGACGAACACGGACTTTCGCCGACCGCATGGAAAAAATCACAAAGATCATAAAGCAATACGAAAAAAGGACGGGGAATTTTTGTAATTCTTCGTCCTTTTCCTGTCGGTAGGTATGATTTATCTAATATTGCTCTATCACGGGCGCTCCACCAATACCGCTTTTTTTCTTTTTGACGGAATAGCTCATTATAGTTTCATTGTGCCGCAAATAACGGTAAAACTGTCCAAAAGTGTATTGACAACGTCATTAATATATGGTAATATAACAAATAGGAAAACAGATTACGGTTCGCGGCGAGATCGAGTTTTTTGAAATTAACGTATAGACTGCTAAATATCGTTATTTAAGTTCGATCCACAAATTTTTTGCGAAAGAAAGGGAAAAGCTATGAAATCCAAATTCTTGCCTCGCATATTGTCGTTGACGCTGTCATTCGTTATGGTATTTACCGCTTTGCCGTTCGTTGCCTTCAGCAGCGACGCGGTGGCAGACGACCCCGACGACTTTATTTTCACTGCCAAAGAGATATATGACCTCACCGAGGACGGCGCTTGGGGAGACAAATACGGCTGCCAAGGCTTTGACGACGTAAAACTGTACTCCAAAAATCAAGTTGAATACGTCACCATTGCTTCTCAAGGCGGCGCCGGAGTGCAGGAGTCGTATTTACATCTCTTTTCGTCTCCGCACGCGGTAAAACCCGTTATAGCTATCAAATACAGAAGTTCAAACGCCACGACAAGAATGGAGATATACTCCGATTCGGTTAAAGAAAAGCCCGATGGTAGCAGTATGCACGGCTTTAACGTAACCGTTGATGGAAATTGGCATCTTGTAACCGTTGACCTTTCTTCAAAAATCAACGGTTACGACGGAGTGAATGCAAACTTTTTGCGCCTTGACTTTATGAACGCCACGGCTTTGCCCGAAAACGCTTATGTTGATTTCGCGTACATAGGATTTTTCGACACGGTGGCTGAGGCGGAGCAGTACGACGCGAGCGTAAGCATGCCCCCCGTTTATATCGATCCCGAATCAGGCTATACCGAGTCGGATCTCCTTTACTGGTCTGCGCTTGATATGCTGAACGGTATGGGACAGGGAAGCGATAAGAACTTTAATAACCGCGGCGGAAACTCCAAGAACGGTGTTGACACTATAGCCTGGGGCGGCGAGACCTTTGAAAATAATTACCTCGTATTTTCGGGCTGGAGCGTGGTTGACGGCGGTATCTCAAAATACGTCTGGTCGGCAGACTACGGAAAGACATGGAATGACGTAAAGTTGCATAAAACGACGATAGGCTCGGTAGGAAATGATCACGCGTACGTTACTACCGCACAGAGCAGGCTCGGAGGCGTAACGCTTTCCGCTAATTCGGGCAAGAACAGCGGATATCAGTGCGGCGTTGGCTTAGGCGTCAACTGTACGGGTATCGCGGCGGATCTTTCGGCTTACGTCGGACAGAGTGTGGATATCACCTTTGCGGCAGTTCCTCTTAAAGACACGGGTACTCTTTGCGTTCTTGATTACATAGAGGACGTTTTCGTTGGAGAGCGAAAGAGCGAGGTCTTCATAATCTTTCTTACGTCGCGGAGGATTATAACTGTATAACCTTCTCCGTGAGAAGTGACAGCGCGTCCTCTCTCGATATACTCTTCCTCAATAAAGGCGGCGCGTATAATCTTTCGAAAGCCAAGAACCGAATACAGCTTAAGAACGACGGTGAGTGGCACACCTACACCGTACCCACGTATTCAATGATCGAAAACGGATACACGGGTGAGATCGCGGGACTTCGCTTTGACTTCGACGGACTTACGGGAACGGATATTGAAATAAAAGATATAAAGCTCCAGAATTATACCTTTGACAGTGTTCCTCTTACCTTTGACAGAGTAATGCATACCTATTCCGATAGGCTTCATCAGGAATTGCACGTAGTTGCTTATGAAAACACGTCGGGAATCGCCGCTATCGGTATGACTACGGAAATCTCGGCGAATACGGTCGATAAGATCATCGTCAAGGATAAGAACGGAACTCATACGACTCTTGATGGAGTAGATTGGCAGAGCGCCGAGTATATCGGATTCGATATAAAGAACGTCGGTATCTTCGGCTATATCGTTCCCGCAGACGGAGAGAGCGGAGGAATCGTTGTAACTCTCGAGGGCGGCGTTTATACTATCGTTCAGGAGCACACTCCCGAAGGAGGAAAGATTTTAGCTCCGATGTCTGATACGTCAAACGATTTCAGAATGGGTCAGAGACTTTATACGGATGAAAATCACACCTTTGACGCATTCATAACCCAAGCGGAGCAGGAGAGGCACCCTCTTACCGCAAATAATATCATTATTGATACGAACGACACTCCCAGAGCAAAATTCAAGTGCTACGATTCTATTCGCGGAGCGTATTATTTCATCCTTTCGGGCGCGGCTAATTTCAGCCCCCCTTACTACGATTATCCCAATAAGCACTACGATCTTTCGTTCGGTATAAACGGAGACGGACAGGACAGAAGCTTCTACGTTTTCGCTCACGCGACGACGGATTCGCTGGAGAGCGCGGTCCTGCTCGACGTGAACGATATGATGCTCCCCGTACCGCTTGAAGTATGCAAAAACTTCTCCGAGGGAGAAGAACCCGTGTATAATTGCGGCGACGTGACCTACGGCGACACCGTATTCCCGATGACCGTGGGTGGGGAAGAGAGCAAGTATCTTACCTTGCTTAACCTATACCAGAACTGGGGACAGTTCCCCTTGAAGCAGATATCCTCCATCGGATATTACGTTCCTTACTATCATCTTTCCACGGGCGTTACCGAGACCAACTGTATCTCGCAGTATTTCAGCCGCGCGAAAAACTACGGACTTTTGCCCGACCACAGAGGAATGTCTGCGCCCTTCTGGAATAGTCAGCCCCAGCACTATAACGTAGGCCATCACGCGTTCCTTACCTATACCGACTCCAACGGAAAGTTCGTAGGCAACGATTATGTCAGCGACAGCATCAATTCCTACGGACCCACCTACGCCGAGATAGATATGAACTATCTCACAGACGACGGAAAGATAAGCGTTTCGCTTAATCATATGGAAATGCCGCAGACCGATGAGAACAGAGGTTATTACGAGATAACCTACACCGTTCTCGAGGACCTGACCGTAAATAATTTCCGCGAGGACGTATCCTTCTATTCGGTATTCGGTGCGTCTTACTACAAATATATGGGCTACCTCGACGAATCAAGCAACTGTGCGGTAACGGGGATGCAGGCGGTGGGAGCCGCCCCCAGATACGTTACACTCGGCGGATATTACCCTTATTTCGATCTCTACTATCTTGAAAACACATATGCGGGCTATGGAAATCTTGCATTCCTTATCGAATCCTCCGATATTACCATCGGCGGCGTTAAAAATACCGCAAAATTCGCCGTTAAGGAGTACAATCAATCCGTAAGCCTCACTCTTGACATTAACGAGAGCGTCACTCTTAAAGCGGGCGACAGCATAAAGATCAAGGCGATCATTATGCCTTGGGGCGGCGGCTGGAAGAAGAGCGCGGTGGTGGATTTTGACGAAAGCCTCTACGACGTCGATAAGATAACCATGAACGACGGTGATATTATGTATCACGTAAACAACGATAATAGCGTAAGACGCGTGCGTCTCGATTCGCTTATCAAGAGATTCAAGGCAACAGCGGGAGAAAACTGTACAGTAGACTCCTCGTCAACTTTCCTTCCCACTGTCGAAACGTCAAACGGCAAGCAGGCGGAGTTTACGATCAGCGGTGGTAACGATCATTTTGCAGACAGGCACGATACCGTTAACGTCACTATTCTTGCCAAGGGATTTGATAACCTTACAATTCCTAAATTCGAGGAGCTTATCGATGGAAATTGGGTGGAATTTACCGTTTCCTCGAAAAACACCCCCGACAAGTCGGGATTTTCTCACTCCTATGACGGTTACAGCGTTACTTACGACGGCGGAAAGTATAATTATTCCTTCGTGGCAGCTATGTCCGACGGAAAAGAGCGAACCTTCCGCATAACGGCCGGAGACGCACCTACCCGCGGCTTTGATTACGTTCTCGGTGAGGATGGCGAAAGCCTTACTCTTTCGGGACTCGGAAACCTTACCGACAGTGTTCTCGTGATCCCCGAAAGCTACGGCGGTCTTCCCGTAACGAGCGTTACGAGCGGCGCCGTGATTGGCAGAGGCGTGACTTCGCTTACCATTCCCGCGGGAATTACCGAAATCTCTCTTAACAATGCTTTTGCGGGAGATTTCGACGGCGTAACGGTCTATGTAGACGAAAATAATACCGTTTACCGAGCAGAGGGTAATACCATATACGAAAAGGAAAGCGATAGGATCGTTTGGTTCGGAACGGCTTACGGAGACGTTGACGGAAAGAGAGGCGTTTCCTCTGCCGACATAATAGAACTCAGAGGGTATTATGCCGCTTATGATTACGATAGCCAAACGCCTGCATACGCGGTAGGCTCTGGTGCAGACGTCAACGGAGACGGAGAGATGAACCCCGCCGATATTACGTATCTACGTCAATATTTTGCAAATTACAACTATGATACGGGTGAATCGGGAGTGATCCTTGGCGGTAGTAATTGATCGTTTGTAAAAATTGCTCAAATGCAGTATATTTATATTTTTGAACGTTTTTACTATTGACAAGCATTTACAACTGTATTATAATTAAATAGAAAGACCGTTATAATGCGGTCTTGGAAACCTTTCCGCAAGGGCTACAACTTTATAGCTCTTGCGGAAAAATTTATTTTGGAAGGTGACGTTATGAAAAAATTTCAACGAGACTTTTGTCAATGCTTTTAAGTGCGGCTATGTTGGCGTCCGCTCTTTACGTTGGCGCGCTGCCTGCCGTTGCGGAGGGCGGAGAGATACAAGAGCTTGACGAAACGACCATTATTGAAAACGCCGATTCTTTGGCAAACGGTGTTCAGTCGTATTTTAAGGATTCCGAAAGAGAGTATTTCGTCACCGAAAATCAGCAGATGAAGTTTGAATACGCGCTGAGAGAAGAGAATAATATGCTTCTCACATATCTGAAGGATAAGGACGGAAATTCTTATATCGAGAACACGCTTGACGCATTCGTCGTTATGAACGGCTCAAGCGAGAGAGTTTACGCCTCCAATTCGTCTGCCGTTCCGCTTCCCAACCTTCACCGTTTGGGATACTATTACTACGACGTGAGAATTGAGGGACAGAACTTTATAAACGAATATAACGTCACGGGCAGCCTGCAGAAGCAGTTCGGAATTATCGAGACCAAACACGTCAGCTATTCTCAGGGAAGCAACTACGGTCAGGTGACGGGTGAGGTCACAAGCTCTGAGGACCCCTTCCTTACGCTTAGTGAAAAGCCGAGCTATTTCAGCGATAAGAAGGGTATCTCTTACGATGCTGACACCTATAAGTTTATAAGGATAACCATGGCGGCCGACCCCGAAATAACGGGAGCAAGCTTTTTCTTCCAGATCAAGGACGACGAATATTCGAGCTTCCACGAAGATCTGAGAGTTGACTTCTCGGTCTCGGGTACGGGCTCCGATTCGAGCCTCGCGAAGGAATATATGGTTCCTATGTTTACCAACGTGAATTTCAAGGGAACCGTTGAGGGTCTCCGTCTCGACTTCAACGGTCAGGTCGGCGCAAAATTCAATATTACCAAACTTGAGGTAATATCGGTCGAAATGGGTGACAACCCTCACGGGCTCTTCGTGAACCGCGATTTTCTCGTTTATTCCGATAAGATGCACAGCTTTACCCAGTTTACCGCAACCCAGACTCTTACCAATCTCGCGGAGGTTGGTGTTGAAGTAAAGCTTCCCAAGGCAAATGTCGAGGGATACGTCGTTAAGGCAGACGGTACTCTTTACGAGAACTCTCTTGCGGTCTCCGATTGGAACAGCGCCGAGTACGCAGGTTTCATTATAAAGAACGCGGGCGTCTTTGGTTACATAATGCCCGCCGATAATTCGGGCGGCAAGCTGACCGTTACCGACGAGGGCGATAATTACGTTATCCGCCAGACGATCAATCCCGAAAACACCACGATCATTCCTTCCGAAAAGGGAATGGAGGTTCCCAACGGAAACGATATTTTCATGGGTCAGAGACTTTATACCGACGATAACTCCAATCTCAATACCTTTATAACCGAAGCCGAAAACGAGAGAAATCCCATTCCCGCGGCTAATTTCTCGGTAAGCGACGACAGCGAAGGTGAATTCGTTGGTTACGATGCTATCCGCGGTTGCTATAAATTCAATATAGATGGCTAC
Organism: Eubacteriales bacterium; assembly: GCA_045585895.1. Lineage (GTDB taxonomy): Bacteria > Bacillota > Clostridia > Oscillospirales > CAG-272 > SVTX01. The sequence continues at coordinate 961 of JAZMZI010000062.1, read as the reverse complement.
TATGGCTTCAACGACCCCTACTATTCAGCACAGAACAAGCAGTTCAAGATAAATTACACTATAGAGGGCGAAGCCGATAAAGACAGAAAGATCTGGGTCATGAGCTATTGGTCTGGCGGTATGCTTGAGTGCGCCGCGCTCCTCGATGCCAACGGAATGATGATCCCCGTGCCTATGCAGGTCGGTAAGAACTTCAGTGAGTCTCACGGCGAACGCAATAAGTTCAATCTTGATGACCCCACGTACAGTGAGACCATATATCCTATGGATATAAAGGCAGGCTCCACCAACGAGTACACCCTTCTCAATATCTATCAGAACTGGGGACAGAACCCCGTAAAGCAGCTTTCGTGGATACAGTACAGCTCACCCTACTACCACCTTTCAACGGGCGTCAGCGAGTCCAACTGTATAACCCCTCTTTACGGAATGGGTAAGACCACGGGTCATACAACTCTCCCCGATTTCAGAGGAAAGTCCTCTCCCTTGTGGAGCGACCAGCCCCAGCATAACAGTTGCGGCTCGCACCGTTGGCTTATCTATACCGACGAGAGCGGTAACAGCATCGGAACCGAGAGCACGAAGAACGTTATCAGCTCTTACGGCCCCAATTATGCCTCGGTCGATATGGAATATATATCCGACGACGGCAAGATAAAGGTGACCTACACCCATATGGAGATGCCTCAGGTAGACGAAAACAGAACCTATTACACCATGGAATACGAGTTCCTTGAGGATCTGACAATAAATAGCTTCAAGGACAACTTCCAATTCTATAACGTTTCCGACAACAACGGTAAGGGTACTTACAAGAAGCTTGGCTACCTCAATGAGAAGAACGAATGCGTAGTCATCGACTCCAATCAGGACGCAAACGCCGCTCCCGAGTATATTCTCGGCGACAACTGCCCCTACTTCTCCTTCTTTATGATGCCCGATTGGGACAGAGGAAGCGACA
>JAZMZI010000061.1:0-15453 GCA_045585895.1 Eubacteriales bacterium | reverse complement strand
CAAGCCACACCATTTGCATTATTTCTCGTCCGTTTTGTCCTCTACTTAACATTTTTTCACCGCCTGTCTTTTCTTGCTTCTATTATACCATATTTTACGCAAAAAAGCCACCCTTTCGAGTGACTTTTTCGACAGACTGAAACGAGAAGCAATTGCTTCTCGTTTTTTTCGTTGTATTTCAAATTTTGATTTATCGGTTAGTTGGACGACACCCTAAATCGTAGGGGCGGTCATCGGCCGCCCGCCATGGCGAACATTCAATAATAACGTCCTCGACGCCCCGTAAACGAACGATTTAATTCGATTGAACGGGCGGCCGATGACCGCCCCTACGACAATGTTTATCTTAAACTCACCTATAAACCCCAATTTATCAGCTTCTTCCCGAAGCCATCACGACTTCGATAATTTTTGTTTTAAGCTCCTCCGACGCGTATTTTTCGTTCACTCGCCACTGCCAATTGCCTTCCGCTATCGAGGGAGTGTTCATTCTTCCCTTTGCGTTGGTCAGCTCGAGATAATCCTGCATAGGTATTATGCAGAGATCCGCGCGACTCGCCATTGCCGATTCAATAGTCGCATAGGTAAGGCTCTGCCCTTCTTTTACGGGGCACTCGCGCATAAACCTCTTTTTCGCCGCGCCTTTGAGGGTCTTGACCCAGCTTGCGGTACAATCCGAGTCGTGTGATCCCGAATAGACCACGCAGTTATCACTTTCAAACATTCTCGGCATATATTCCGAGTCCTCGTTGTAAAAAGCAAACTGCATCACCTTCATACCGGGGAATCCCGTCTTTGCAAGAAGCTCTCTTACGTCGTCGGTAATAAATCCGAGATCCTCCGCTATGATCTTCGCCGACGGAACAGCCGCTTTTATTGCGTCGAACAGAGCAATACCGGGCGCGCTGCACCACTCTCCCCTCTTGGCGTTTTTATCACCGTAAGGGATCGAATAATAGCTTGCAAATCCTCTGAAATGATCGATCCTGACTATATCGTAAAGCGCGAAAGCCGCCCTGACGCGCTCGATCCACCATACGAAATGGTCTCTTTCCATTTTGCGCCAATCGTAAATGGGATTGCCCCAAAGCTGACCGTCCTCGGCATAGGCGTCGGGAGGACATCCCGCAACGCAAAGAGGCGCATAATCGTCGTCAAGCAAAAACTCCGCAGGAGAAGCCCACACGTCAACGCTGTCGTGCGCCACGTAGATCGGTATGTCTCCGATTATCGACACGTCCTTTGAACGGGCGTATTCTCTTACCGCGCGCCACTGCTTGAAAAACTCAAACTGTATCCACTTCCAGAACTCGGACTCCTCCGCATATTCGGCGCGGTTTTTCCGAGCCAAGCGCGAAACCTTTTCACATTCTTCCCACTCGGTCCACGCTCTCCAATTATTTTTGACCTTCAGTGCCATAAAGAGGGCGTAATCCTCAAGCCAATCGGAATTTTTGCGGCAGAAGCTTAAGTATGCGGCACTTTTTTTGAATCTCGCAAACGCCTTGCGCAAAACCTCGTATCTAACGTAAAAGAGCCATCCGTAATCGACTTTTTTAGCTTTGCTTTTGGCGATCTTAAGCTCGTCGGACGAAAGCAGACCGTCGGCGGCGAGAAGATCAAGGTCTATAAAATAGGGGTTGCCCGCTTTAGACGCAGGCGACTGATAAGGACTGTCGCCGTAAGACGTGGGGTTCATAGGCAACACCTGCCAGCACCTCTGTTCGGTCTCGGCAAGGAAATCGATAAAATCAAAAGCGCCCTTGCCGAATGAACCGATACCGTAAGGCGAAGGGAGCGAGCTTACGGGCATAAGTATGCCGCATTTATGCTTAAATCCAAAATTCTGATTGCTTTTCAAGGTCTTTCTCCAAATCGGGTAGTATATTCTTTAGTATATCACTTTTATAGGGTTTTGTCAATAAAAAAGTGCACAATGGTATTTTCTTGGTGTTTTCTTTCGATAAAATCAAACATTTTGTTGCATTTTCAATTTACCATTGTAATATTTTGTCAAAAAAAGCGTTGAAGAGGTGATCTCCAACGCTTTTTGTCATATTATGGGCATATCTATCTTGCCGAACCTTTCAAGCAGCACCTCGTCGGGTGTTGGTTTATCCGCGATAGACTCCATCTGCCGTCTGATCAGAAGCATTTCCTTGTCTATCTCGTCGATACTGTCGGCGCAGTCACGCAGACGCATTATAACGCCTTCGGGCACCATATCGTTCTCCTTGTAGTGGAGCTGATGCTCAAGACTTGCCCAGAAATCCATAGCGATAGTCCTGATCTGCACCTCCACGGTCATATCGCGTCTTCCGTCGGCAAAGAACACGGGGATCTTGACGATAAGATGCAAACTTCTGTATCCGTTCGGCTTGGGGCGCTTGATGTAGTCCTTCTTTTCGACGTAGGATATATCGTCCTGCTTTAAAAGAGCGTCCGCGATAGTGTATATGTCGTCGATATAAGGGCATATCACGCGGACACCCGCTATATCGTGAAGATTTTCCTCTATACTTTCAACCGTAAAGGGCTTGCCGTACTTCTCTATTTTAGCCCCGATGCTGGACATACTTTTCAGGCGAGTATTTATGGAGTGGATGGGATTTCTGTGATATCGCAAAGCGAACTCGGTGTTAAGTATTTCAAGTTTCGTGCGTATCTCCTTTATAGCGCAGGCGTTGCGCATAAGCATCTCCTTGTATTCCACCATACGGAGCATTATCTCTCGCCTCTGCTCGTTAAGCCTGCGCGCAGCGTTCGGGTCGTTTTCGCCGAGACCGCTGACTGATCTCGCAGATGTGACAGGCTCGTCCATAGCATCCTTCACCCATCTGGAAAGCTCGTCGGTTTCGTAATTCTTGTTTATCTCGCTCATTATAATCTCCATTCCGCGGTCTATGACCGTCCAAATCAATTATAACATCTATATGTGAACTTAATCAAAACAAATGCGGATTTAATTAAATAAATTGGGGTTTAGCGGTCTCCACGGCGGTGTCTTTTTGAAAGTTTTTACGTCGCTTTTTTCAAAAAGCGCCCGCTGATCCAACGCGGGGTGCCTTGGTCGCCTCCGCAGAGGCGAAACTCTCCTTATCCTTCCCAAGCGCCACCGAAGGGTGAATGACAAGCCGAAGGCTTGGCAGAGGGGAACCGCACAAGTGGGGGGTTCCCCTTTCTACACAAGCGATTTCAAATCGTTTACCCGCTTTTTTCTTTGGCAAAAGAAGCGCAAAGAAAAAAGCTTGGCAAAAAAGAAAGCGCGCACAAGGAGTTTCGCCTCTGCGGAGGCGACCAACGCTCCGCGCGTTGGATCGGCGGTCGCTTTTTGAAAAAAGCGACGTAAAAACTTTCCAAAGACACCGCCGTGGCGTCACCGACAAATCAAAATTTGAAGTAAAAATCGGTCTGCCGAACGGCAGACCGATAAATATTATCTTTTCTTGTTTTTCTTCTTGCCTTTGCCTTTATAGAGCTGGAATTTCGACTCGGTTCCCATGGCAAGTCTTACAAAGTTCTCCTTATGCCGCCATGCCATAAACAGCACCGATGCCGCGCTGAGTATTATTTCGGGGTGACCTCCGCCGCAGAGCCATATCACAATGGGACAGAAAAGCATCGCCACGGTGGTGGACAGTGACATATACTCGGTCACTAAAAGAAGCACCACCATTACCGACGTTGCCACGAGTCCAACTCTCCAATCTGCCGCCCACATAGCCGAGAGGCATACCAGAAAGCCTTTGCCGCCGCGAAAACCGTACCACAGCGGAAACGCGTGTCCAATCATTGAAAACAGGCACGTAAAAGTAACGCCAAGCATCCATTCGCCCCAAAGTTTCTGAAAAACGATACCAAATGCAACTGCGGGGAGCGCGGACTTCAAAAGGTCGAGTATCATTACCACGATCGCCCATTTCATACCGAAATTGCGCTTAAAGTTGGTAAATCCGGGGTTCTTACTGCCAAGCTCTCTTATATCCTTGCCGTAGATCGCTTTTGAAAGAATGATTGCGGGGTTTATACCCGAAACAAGGTATCCGCAAACCGCCGCCAGGGCGAACATTGCAAAAGTCAAAAATTCAAATTTCATAATTTAACCTTATTCAAGAATAATGATATAATCGTAAACGTCCTGACCGCCGTCTATGACGTAGACCTCTTTGCCTCTGTAATTCGAATTAATATGAGTTTCGATGGCCTCCGCCTCCTCGGCGGTGCCGTCCTTTCCGCAGACCACGATGCAAATGTCGTAGTCACGAACGCCCATATTGTCAACGGTATCGCAGACGGTATTCAGTCTGTCCGCACCCGACGCCAAAAGCTTTTTGCCCGCAAATCCGATAAAATCACCTGTCTTAAGCTCCACTCCGTCCATATTCGCGTCTCTTACGCAACGGGAGATCTCCGCAGTAAGCACGCCCGCCATAGCTTCGTTAAGCTCCGCGACCATAGCGTCCACGTCACCCGTTTCGGGAGAAAGCATAGTCAAAGCGGCGTAGCCGTCGCCGATAGTCTTGCTCTCGATAACTCGGATATCCGAGCCTTCGTAAAGCTTTGCCGCCTGATGCGCGGTAAGCACTATATTGCCGTTATTGGGGAAAACGAATACCGTATCGGCATTGACCGTATCAAAGGCTTCAAGGAAGGACTCCGCGGAGGGGTTCATGCTCTGACCTCCGTCGATAACGATATCCGCGCCGAGATCCAAAAAGGTCTTTTTAAGTCCTTCGCCCGAGGCAACCGCAACAACTCCGAATTTCTTTCTTTCATCGGACTTTTCCGCCTTGGTCACAAGCGCGGGAGCCGCCTCCTGCTCACCCTCCTGACTGTTGTGCTGGAGCGACATATTTTCGATCTTGACCGTGAGATATTCGCCAAACTGCTGACAGAATTCAAGCACCTTATAGGGGGTCATAGTATGAACGTGGATCTTGACCACGCTTCCGTTCTTGACCGCAACGACACTGTCGCCGACAGACTGGAGATAATCGCTTATGGTCTTGACCTCAAAGCTGTCTATATCCACCTTTGCGTTCATAAGACGGAGAAGCAACTCGGTGCAGTATCCGAATTCAAGGGTACTGTCGGGCCCGAATGCGTCAAGGTCGATCTTCTGCGTCTTTTCGCTGACGAGAGAGGAGACAAGCTCCACGGTCTCGCCGCAGACCGCGCGTATCATACCGTCGATTATGTAAACGAGACCTGCCGCGCCCGAATCGACCACGCCCGCCTTTTTAAGCACGGGGAGCAGCTCGGGAGTGCGCTCGAGAGATCTCTTTGCCTCCTCGATGAACTCCATAAGGAATTCCTTAGGGGTCTCGGTATCTTTGGCACTTGCGTACTCGGTCGCTTCGCGGATGACCGTAAGTATAGTGCCCTCGGTGGGCACCATTACCGCGCCGTAAGCCTGAGCGACTCCGCTTTGGAAAGCCTTTGCAAATGCTCTGGAATCCGCGTATTCAAGACCCGAAAAGCCGCCCGCCATACCCTCGAAGAACTGGGAGAGTATAACGCCCGAGTTTCCTCTTGCCGAGAGAAGCATACCGTCGGACGCGCGTCTCGCCGCCTCGCCGATAGCCTCGTTTGCGCTTTCCTCCTCGGAAACTCCTCCCATAATGGTAGAGAGCATATTGTCGCCCGTATCACCGTCGGGAATGGGAAAGACGTTGAGATCGTTGATCTCCTGCGCGTGAGCTTTAAGGTTAGCTGCGCCCGCATTGATCATCTCGGCGTACATCTTGCCGTCGAGTATCTTTTCCTCCTTGGTGACCGCGTAGACGTTATCATTAAAGGTCTTGTTATCAAAATTATTTGCCATATTTATTCTCCTGTTGACGTAAAGGCATTTTCACAACCGCGAAAAGCCGTATTGCAGGTGGTAAATTATGCTTATAATATCAACCCTCGTTAACGAAGGTAACTTCCTTACCGAATGCCCAGAATCCTATAACGCTGGGGCCGACCGATGCGCCGACGATAGGGCCGACGAGACCTATGTAAACGTCCTTACAAGGCACAGCCTCGCGGAGCATAGCCTCGACCTCACGTACCTCCTCCATATCGCAGTCGGAGTGCCAGAGATATACAGTCTGGTTTTCAGCGTCGATAATATTTTCCTTAAGGAGATTGATGCACTCCTTAATAGCGGGAACTCTGCCCTTTACCTTTTTAAGAGCCGCCTGATTTCCTACAGCGTCGGCGATCAGGATAGGCTTAACGCCCAAAAGATTGCCGAAAAACGCGCTGGAAGCCGAAACTCTGCCGCTTCTTCTGAGGGTATCGAGAGAATGAACGGTGAAAAATTCAAGCACGTTGTTTCTCATACCCATGATCTTTTCGGTGATCTCGTCAACGCCCATACCCTCAGCCGCCATCTTTGCAGCCTCGATAGCAAGCAGACCCTCACCGATAGTGGAATTGAGGGAATCGATGCAGCTTATCTTTGCGTCGGGATAATTCTCCAGAAGCTTTTGAGCGGTAACGTAACCCGTGTTGATAGAGCCTGACTGCTTAACGCAACAAGCCACGTAAACTATATCCATACCCATTTCGAGATACTTGGTGAACACCTCGGTAAACTCTTCAACGGATACCTGCGCGGTAGTAACTCTCTTACCGTCTCTGATAAGGTTGTAAAGGGCGTGAGCCTCCTCGTAGCTCCAGGTAAGAAGCGCGGGGCTTTTGACACCTTCGCAAACGGTGCTCATCTTAACGTAATCGATATCGTATCTTTCAAGAAGCTCGCCCGTAAGGTCGGCGCAGGAGTCGGTAATGATCTTAACCTTTCTCATAACATCTAATCCTTTCTGAAAACGAAATTTTTAAAGATCTCTTTTGTTTTTTCAGCGCATTATAGCAAGTTAATATAAACTCAGTTTTAAATTTTGCATTTTGCGCGAAATATGACATTGATACAAGCTTTTTGCAAACCGATCCGAATATTAACAGATCCTTCGGAATCGATTTACACGAGAAAAAACGGTTTTATTATCAGACCAATGATTATTATAACAAAGAAATATAAACTGAATTTTAAGTTTTTGCACGCGTTTTTTTGAGGGCGGTTTCGAAGCGTTTGCGTAACGATTGCTATCCTTTTAAGAATATGCAATTATTTCAATCGCTATGTCAGATTGAATTGATGAAAGCTTGGGGTTTATCGGTGTTTAATATAAACCCTGTCGCCCGCCGTGGCGAAAATTTTAAAACCAACGAACGGAACGTCGGGGAGCCGTCCCCTACGGTTGAACATTCGCAAATCCGTTGCCGTAAAAGCTTCCAAGATCAAAAAAGAAATCCGCCGAAAGCTCAGCGGATTTCAAAAATTTAAATTCGGTAAAAGCTAAACTGAATTTCCGTTACGTCCGGTCGATTACCAATCGTATGCTCCAACAGTGGTCTCTTCGTCCCATGCGTACTCGGTCTCTTCGTCCCAATATTCTTCGGTCTCTTCATCCCAAGGCGCCTCGGTCTCATACCAAGACTCGTCGGAACTACCGTACTCGGGATAGGTCTCCTCATACTCGGGATAGGTCTCCTCATACTCGGGATAGGTCTCCTCATTCTCGGGATAGGTCTCCTCATACTCGGGATAGGTCTCCTCATACTCGGGATAGGTCTCCTCGGGTTCTTCGGTGGGATGATCGGGATCGACCGAACCGTTTTCATCCCAAACCTCGCCCTGCGAACCGCCAACGGTAGAGGGATCCGAGTGATACGAATACTCGTTGACCATCACCAAGCTGCGGTTAGTGGGGTCATAATCAAATACGTGCCACAGAGTGCCTTCCTTGTCGGTAGTTACGTCGTACTGCGCGACCTGTATATTACCGATAAGTACGGTAACGGTAGCGCCCGAGTTAGACATTATCTTGCTGTTTCCTCTGTCGCGATTTGTGTAGTCGTGAATATAGAAGCTGTATATTCCCGAAGCGTCTTCAACGTAAAGCGTGGTGGTCTCGGGGCCCTCGTAATCCACGTCATCGCGGTCAAGATTTGCCACCTTGTTACCGTACGCATCGGTATATACGTTGTTATCGTAAGCGTCTCTGTTTGCATAAAATACGTGGAATTTTCTTTCGCCGCTCATAGGACCGACTATATGAGAATCAAGATCTGAGGGTTCGTTCTTCCATGTAAGAATAATTCTCAAAAGTCCGTCGTCGTTGATGATGGGAGAAAGCGAGAAGTGATTGTCAAGCGCTTCGGGTGTGCCCGAGCCGCCGATATTCGTTGCCGCGATCTGAACGTTCTTATAAGCCTTGATAAATCCGTCCTTGAACATTTCGAGGGTATAATGACCGCTCTCAAGCGCGTCGGTATAGAATTTGCCGTATTCGTCGGTGTATATCTCAAGCTCACTTCTTCCGCTCTGATTGTTCATTCCCTTTCTGAACACCAGCTTCACTCCTGCCAGAACCGAGTTATCCATAGCGTTGGTAACGTCTCCGCCGAACTCACATACGATGGGGCCGTCAACGCTGTCGTTACGTTCAAGTGCAACTCTGAGGAATACGTCGTCCTTGGAAGTATAATTATAAATCGTAGTGTACGCTCTGTAATCACCGAGGCTTACCGTGATGATATATTCCTGACGCTTGGTGCGAACCTCGCACTTACCTTCGGCATCGGTAAACACGTCGGCAACTCTTTCGCCGTTGGATACCTTTTCAACTATAACCTGAGCGCCCTGAAGAGGCTCGCCCGTAGCCGCGTCAACTACCGTAAATTCGGTCCTTACGTTGTTGCCCATATACTCGTTATAGTCTTCGGGAACGCTTTCGGGAGTAATTCCCGCATAATCAAACGCGTCGGAGATCGCGCCTATCTTTTCGTCGCCGAGAGCCATTACCTTAGCGGCGGCGATCACGGACATTCTGTAATCGTAGAAGGTTGCGGTAGGAGTAAGATAGTTCCAAGCTCTGTACAAAAGCTCTGCCATCTCGTTCACTCCAAATCCGCCGTTGATATACGCTCTGTAAAGAGCGTGAGAAATAACGGTGGAGTTATGGTGATTTCCTCCGTTGTCCTCGTCACCGATGTAATATCCTGCGCCGTTAAGCTTAGCGGGATATTTGATGCCGAAGCTTGTGCTGTTGACCGACGTGGGATCAGCCATATTGCGCTCTACGCTTATCCAGTCGGTATATCCGTAGGTATCAAGGTAGATAAGCTCGCCCATAAAGTCGGCATAAGCTTCCATCAAGGCTCCCGACTGTCCCGAGTAGATCATAGGAACGATCGAGCTTTGTATAGCGTGAGTATACTCGTGAGCAACTACGTCAAGCTTTTCGTGGAAGTTATTGGCCGAAGAGCTTCCGAAGGAGATAACGGTATAGTAGTTGCCGTCGGATGCTACGTCGGGTCCCCAGTTGAAAGCGTTATTGCCATTATCGTATCCGTCGTTAACGTAAGCGAGAACGTATCCTCCGTTTGCGTTATAGGAACGGATGCCTATGCTTTCAAGATAGAAATCGTAGGTGTAGGCAAGATTTGAATAAAGCACGTACACCTTATCAAAGCCGTCGCCGCTCCAGACGTTATCGTCGTCCTTAAGCGCGGGGACCTCTGTGTATTTTCTCCACGCCTTGTTTCCGTTATGGTTTATAGATCGGTTTGCAAGATCGTGATAAATGATTCCTCTGTCAACGTCGTACATAAGGTACTCACCGTCAACGATCGCCGTCGTGAAGTCGTTGCTTCCGCCGACCGCAGAAGCTTCATCGGGAGCAAGCTGAGCAAACACCTTGGAATAAACGTTAAGCAAGGTTCCGTCAACTGCGCTGATAACGACCTCGGAATATCCGCAGTTAAATACGTAAGCCATTTCGTTGTAGCCGTCAAGAGTATAAGCAACGAGCTTGGCGTCCTCGGCGCCGACGTTTTCATAGCCGAGAGCCCGAACCATAGCCACGGCGCTCTCTTTGGTTATATCCACGCTGTTGTCGAACACCGTGGATACGGGAGTGTAGCTGCCGCTGAGTCCCGATACGGCACCCGCGCTGTTTGCGCTTACTACTACCTGCTGACCGTAAACGTCGTACTCTCCGTACGTCTGCTGCAAACGGTACTGAGTGGTATTACCGATAGTTACGCTTCCCGCGCTGACGTACTCGTTGTCAACATCCTGAATACCCATAAGGTTCTGAACATCTTTAAGCGACTCCTGCGCCTGAGCGGAATTGGTAACCGCCGCGCCGCTGTAAGTACCCAAAATAAACGTGGGGGATACGGTTCCGGTATCAACTATTATTTCGGGAAGGACGCCGTCGTTAAGCTCCTTCATCCTGTCAAGCTCGTTTATAGCCGACGCATCCTGATTTGACGAAGAGTTTTTCGTCCAACCCGCGTAAAGCCTCATGCTCGACGTAATGGGAGTGCCGAAATCAAACTTGCACACGCAATTTTCATCAAGGAACCAACCCGTAAACATATAACCCGCTCTCAGAGCTATGTGAGGAGCGGACGCATGCGCGCCGGACTCAACGGACTGAGCGTCGGGTGCGTTCTGCACGGTATCGTAGTTGAGATCAAACTCTACCTTGTGTACGCTTCCCACGAATCCCGCGTCCATTTCGGTTCCGTCCGTGAACACGAGGATAAGATGCTTGGTGGTCTCGTCTATGTAAGCGCGGTAAACGCCAACGCCGTTAGCACCCTGCTCTCCGTCGGCGCCCGCTTCGCCTTGAACGCCCTCTGCGCGTACGCCTGTATTCACGTTTCCTATCCACCAATATCCGTTAAAGATATACGGCGTGCCGTTAACCTCGTCGTCTGCGTTTCCGTTATTCTTGTCGGGAGTGTTATCGGGAATCTGATCCGAAACCATTTCCTGATCTTCAAACAAGCTCGAGAACGCCCCCATATCGCACGACACGAATGCCGATACGGCAACTGCTACGATAAGAAAAAGTGACAATGATCTGATAAACGATCTTCTTTTCATCATATTGTCCTCCATAAAATTATGTGTTCGTAATTATATCATACTAAAGCGCAGTTGTCAATACATTATTGTAAATGTTTGTATTGAAAACGTGATTTACATCAAAATCACCGCTCTGCATTGAGAATATATGACTGCCAAGCGATTTTGTTTCCATATAATCCCATTTTTCTTTCTCGTCGACAAAAGTCACTGCAGACCTCGCATCTCTCTCTGTTTTTTATCTTTTTCACTTCAATATTACAAAATGTTCACCAAATGCTCTCATAATGATGATATAATATTTTACGATCAATAAAATACAACGAAAGGAATCACTATGAAGGACACGGGTCTTAAAGAACATCACAAGAGCAAGCTGAAGATCATAATAGCTTTCGCGATACTGTTTTTGGTAGTATCCATACTTATAGTCATGATCTTTTACGCAGGCAAAAAAACATACGTAGTGCGTTACGATCTCAACGGAGGCACGCTTATAAGCGGTTCTCTGGAGCAGCACATTACGCAAGGACAGAACGCCACCCCGCCCACCGCCGTAAAAGACGGCGCGTATCTACATTCCTGGAGCGCCTCGTCGGATCATATCACCAAGGATATGGTGATAACCGCGGTCTGGAACTACGAGACCACCAAGGGAATCAGATACTCCGTAGGGGGAAGCCAGAACTACGCGGAAATAGCGGGCGGATATCCGTATATTAACGGCGAGGTATATCTGGGTTCGTATTACGGAGACAAGAAGATACTCGGTATCTGCGGCGGTGCCTTCGCTAATTGCAGCGGCATAACTAAGATATATCTTCTCGACGGACTTCTCTCCATCGGCAACGAAGCGTTTTTTAACTGCACGGGTCTTACCGAGATCGAGATCCCCAAGACCGTTCTCCACCTCGGAAGCGGAGTATTCAAGGGCTGTGAGTCGCTTGAGACCGTTATTCTTAACGAGGGACTTATCGAGATCGAAGCGGGCGCTTTTGAAGGATGTACCTCTCTTAAGGAGATCGTTATCCCCTCTACAGTCACGAAGCTTGACGCAAACGCTTTCTACGGATGCGAATCCTTGGAAAAGATCGTTATAAGCGAGGGACTTGAGGAGATACCCTTGAGCGCGTTTGAAAATTGTTCGGCTCTTAAGGAGATCGTGATTCCTCAAAAAGTCGAAAAGCTGGGTGACCGCGCCTTTGCGGGTTGCTCCGCTCTGGAAACCGTGACCCTCGGCGAAGGTCTCATCGAGATTGGAAAAGAAGCTTTTGAAAACTGCGAAGCTCTCAAAGAGATAAGGTTTACCGAAAGCATCACCCTCATAAGAGAAAACGCGTTCCGCGGATGTGACGCGCTTGAAAGCGTGACCCTTAACGAAGGACTCCGCAGAATAAAGAGCGGCGCGTTTGAAGACTGCCTCGCTCTTAAGGAGATCGAGCTCCCCTACACCGTCACCTCGATCGGCGAAAATATTTTCAAGGGATGCGAGGATCTGACCGTTACCGTTAACGTAGCGTACATCGGAAAGACTCCCGACGGATGGGTAGACGGCTGGCAAGGAAATGCTGAGATCAGCTGGATAGAAAATCCCAAAGCGAACGACGTCGAAGATACTTTCGAAGATAACGACGGCGATTCCGAGGAGACCGACGGCGAGACTGACGGCGTCACCGACGAGACCGACGGCTGATAAGGAGGCTGAATTATGCACATAATGCACATGCTCAGCGTGCTCTCCCTCGTATTCTTCGTAGCTCTGTTTTTGATGTGCTTTTTCCGCGAGAAGCTGAATAATCCTATTATAAATCCCCTCTTTATATTCGTCACCGCGGCATTCTTCTTCTGCTGGAATTACGCGGCGTACGAGTTAAGCTGGCTTGAGGACGGATTTATGACCCTTGAAAATATAAGTCCGTATATCTGCACCGTTATTCTCTTTACTCCGTTTTTAAATAAGACCGTAAAGGATTACGCGTATTGCGCCATAGCCTTTCTCGGATTCGGAATGTTTCTCGCCATGTACGTAAGCCCCGGCGCGGAATTTCTGCTCAATTTCCAACAGAACGCAAGGTTTATACACATAAGCGAGGGCACCTGCCATCTCGTTATGGCTCTTTACGGATTTTATCTTATTCTTTCGGGCAGAGTAAAGCTTAACGCGAGAAATCTCGTCAAGGCGTTGATATTTATCTACACGTCCATAGGCTTCGGAGTTTTCTTGAACTGGTGCTTCCACCTCTCAAACTTCGGAATGGATATGTACGGAAACTATTCTATCTACTTCCTCGATATATTCGGCAGCTTCGAGGCAACGTTCGCAGCCTATCTCTTCGGAGTCGGCGCTACGGTACTGCTCGGCTATATTTCGGGAATGTTTCTTGAATGGGTATGTTCCTCAAAGAAAAAAGAAGCCGAGCTGTTACCTCCTATTGAGGATCGTGAGCCGACGGAACAGGAATAAAAGTATTTGCAAGACCGTAAAACGAAAGAAATCGCTTTTTAAACGTATAACGAAAGCCGATTTTCGAATAAAAAGACGAATACGGCTTTTGTATTATCGTTTTGATATTAAAAACCGAGAAATCCGCCGAAAAAATCGGCGGATTTCGACATTAAAAAGGGAAAAACATTTTTTTAGTTGAATTTTGTCTTTTCTTTTTAAAGTTGCTTTTGTTCTGCACAAGATGAGACAGCCACATCCTCATTTTGCGTTGCTTTTTTCTGTTTTGAGATCGCATTAGCTCTTTCATTGCGGGAGTGTTATTACGGCTTTCGGTTTGTGGGCAAATATTGCCGTGCCACAGTTCTGCAATCGTATCTTTCATAAACGCACCTCCTTGTAGCACAACACTATACCATAAGAGGGGCGCATAGTCCAGATAACTTTTTGTGAACGAAATTAAGACATTTTTGTGCTTTAGTTTGACATCAAATAATTTTTCATTACGTTATAATCGGCGTATTGTTTCTAAAGTCGCCCATCGTGCGTACAACCTTTTCGTAATAACCTTTTTTGAAGAACAGGCACTTGGAAAGATCCACGCCCATTTTGTCGCCCGTCAGAGTCAGAGCAACCGCACGGCATCCGGCGGCGCAATACTCGAAATAGGGGCAATTTCTGCATTCTTCATTGACCTCGGCAAGCTCACCAACCGTGGCACAGACCTCCGCGAGATACTTGCCCATCTGAAGCAGCGGTTGAAGTCCATACTCCTTGACATTGCCGAGAATATCATTCCTTGCCTCGTAATAGCCCGACATCTGCATACACGGGAAAACGTTTCCGTTTGCCGATACAGCCACCATACTGCGATTTCCGGGGCATACAGGGCGTGTGGGCTTGTACTCACCATCACAGCACGCAACGGTGCGGAGATTATAGCTCTTGCTCCTTGGGAAAAGAGTCATAAGCTGCCAAATATCAATCACCATTTTATGATCCTCGGAAATATACTCTCTCACGAAGTCGAGCATCCCCGCAAAATATTCGTCAAGATCGAGGGTTGCGCCTTTTGCGTTCTCGTTCCAACGAGGAACCTCGGTGGTACGAATGATGCGCATTTCATACACCCCCATTTCGTCAAGGAGCCGCGCCGTGGGGAGCATAGATTCGATATTTTTTCTGTGTACGTTGGTCTGCGCTTTGACACGGAAGCCGTTATCCACGCAGAGCTTGATCGCACGGAGCGCATCTTCTTCCGCGCCCTTGCGGTTTCTGAGCCAATCGTGATGCCCGATACCGTCAAAGGAAATCTTGATCAGCGGATCGCATCCGATCTCCTTCATGCGGTCAAGCACAGCTTGATTTATGTAAAATCCGTTGGTGTTGAGTTCCTCAACGAACATTCCGCGCTTATAAATGCCCTCAATGATGGGCAAAAAGTCCTTGTGGCACATAGGCTCACCGCCCGTAATAGTAAAGGCGTTGATACCGCACTTTTGTGCTTCATCAAGCAGCTTTTCGGCTTCTTCAAGCGTAAATTCAGCCATTAGGGGCGAATTATCCGATGCGTTGAAGCAATGCAGACAGTTATAGTTGCACTTGCCTGTAATCATCCAATTCATCGCAGGAAAATAGCGGTTGTCACAGTCCATCTTCTGCCACGGATCAAGGCAAGCCGCGCCCACCTCGCAAGCGGAGATCATTCTTCTTTGAACGAGGCGCTCCACAAGAGAACTGTCGGCTATCTCGGTCTGCCCGTCACAGAGCGAGAGCAATTCAAATTCTTCTTTTGTCAACCTCTGCGCGTCGCGCCGACCTTTTATGTAATAGGCGTAAGGCACGCGCCACCAAGAACGTAGGGCGATGTTTTTGTTCAGTATAAACGTCATACCCACCTATTATCCGCAATGACTTTTTTTGCGTTAAAATATTGTTGTAAAAAAAACACGAGCACGTGCGAGTATGCGCGATTACTCATTAGGGTCTTTAATTTAATAACTATAATTATAGGTAAAAAAATATCGAAAAAAATTTTAATATTTTGAGACGAATTTACTGTTTGTTCGTTTTATTT